>JBJYWX010000200.1:0-8431 GCA_046259695.1 Promineifilaceae bacterium (SeqCode)
TACCAGGACCTGCCGCTCGATTTCTGCGGCTGACAGCCCCGCGGCATACAGGGCGCCGATCACGCCGCCCATGCTGGTGCCGGCGATAGCATGCACGGCGATGCCCGCGCGGTCAAGGACTTTCAGCACGCCTACATGGGCTAGCCCGCGCGCGCCGCCACCGCCAAGCGCCAGCGCCAGTCGTTTTTGTCTGGTCTTGCTGTCTGAGTTCATAGTTGAAACCACTAATTGCGTGTAGTAAGGCGTCGGACCTGGAACAGGGAGACTCCCACTCCCCATGCCGTTCGGCAAATCTCTTTGGCGAACCAGTAACTAGCTGGCGTGCCGCCGACTATTGTGATCCATTTTGCAGAAATGGACCAATACAACCATCATGCTAATCTTTGCCCAATCCTGCTTCTCGTGCTTTCACAATGACCTGGGCACGGTTTGCTACCTGCAATTTGTTGAAGATAGTAGAGATGTAGTTGCTAACAGTCTTACCGCTTATGTGCAGCCGAGCGGCTATTTCGTCGTTGCTCAGACCCTGCGCGATAAGCGACAGTACCTCTCGTTCGCGATCGGTCAGATCGGGGAAAGGTACTATAGCCGCTTCAATCTGTCCCCCTTTCTTGAAGAACTTCGTCAGCCGGTTGGCAATCGCTGGGCCAAATAGCGCCTGCCCTGCCGCCACCGCGGCTACGGTGCGCAGCACCTCTGCCCTATCCGCTCCTTTCAAAATATATCCGCGTGCCCCGGCACACATGGCCGCGAAAAGCGAATCATCATCTTCAAGCATCGTCAGCATAATCACGCCAACGTCCGGTTGATCCGCCAGAATGCGCCGGGTAGCTTCAATACCGTTCATATCAGGCATCTGAATATCCATCAACACAACATGTGGCGTCGAGGCTCTGACTTGGAGAAGGGCCTCTTGACCCGTGCCCGCTTCGCCGACAACGACCGTTCCTGGAGCCGCCTGCAGCAGGGCACTCAATCCTTCTCGAAACAGCTTGTGATCATCTACTACGACGATGCGAATCGGTTCTTCGCTCATATCATTCTCTCGTTTGCCGTCACAGCGGCAGCACGGCCGTTACCCGCGCACCAGGCAAATCATTGACCACTAACAATGACCCGCCTAATTCTTCAGCACGCTCGCGCATGGAATGGAGACCGACACCAGGGCGAGGTTTCGCCGGCATACCGATCCCGTCATCGCTGACTTCAATATGTAATGCAGTACCTACCACCTTAAGCAGCACCTCGCACCGCCGTGCCCGGGCATGCCGCACTACGTTGGTGATCGCTTCAAGGGTAATTCGAAATGCCGCTACCTCTACTGCCGCGGAAAGGGCTGGCAGGGGATCGGGATCACTGCTGATCTGGATAGTGGGTGCGGAACGGCCGTCCAGCTTCGCCACGTGCGCCTGCAGCGCCCCAAGGATTCCGAGTTCGTCAAGCGTTGGCGGCCGCAGCTCATACACCAGGCGGCGAATCTCGGCGACGGTCGCCTGATTCTGAATTTTCAGGGTTCGCAACAAATCTGCCGCCGTCTGAGGATCATGCTCCAGCGCATCCAGAGCTGCATCTAGGGCGAAGGTTTGGCTGGCCAAAGTTGGCCCAAGCTCATCGTGCAAATCGCTGCGAATGCGGCGCCGTTCTTCCTCGCGGGCCAGCACCAGCGTTTCGCGCGATCGCTGCAGAGCGGCCGTCAGCCGCACCGCGTAAGCCATCGCACCTGTCTGGCCGCTTATGTCGGACAGAAGCTGTCGTTCGCGCTCCGTAAATATTTCGCCCGGGGACCGCGGCGAGACAACAAGATAGCCGACAGTTTCATTTTGATAACGAAGTGGGAATTCAGCCGTTTGGGCCACAGCAGTGCCCACGGCCGCACCGCTCAGTCGCCCATCCTTGCCGGCCAGTTCGATAGCGACATAGGGCAGCTTCAAAGCAGTGGCAATTGTTCCGACCACCGACTGCAGCATTGCTTCCGGCGTGGTGGTGGTTTGCAACTGCACCCCGAGTTTTGACAATACGGCATAGGGATCGTCACGCTCGCCAAACATGAGGCGGTTGGCGCTGCGCTGGAGCCGCTCCCGAACCGGCTGAAATAGGACAGCGATGAGCCCAGTTGCCAAAATCGCCAGTACAAAATTGCCCTGTGAATGGAACAGTGCTCCGAGTGCTCCCACGACCAGCGCGTAGACGGCCACAACGCTCAGCGTCAGCCCGCCATATACCAGCGTGCGGTTGACTAGTGCGTCAATCTCCCACAGGCGGCGCTGGAAGACTGCAAGCGCAACCGTAACTGGAATGAAAAGCTGCGCCAGCCGCGTCAGAGGATTGATAAGCAAATCAAAGAGCAGGGGCGAGTTGGGCACGATCTGGCCGGCCGCAATTTGGACAAAGAGGGCCGTCAGGGCGACAAACATGCCCCATACCACCCATTTTGTCTGCTGCCGCTGATTTGGGCTGGACACAAAACGGTATCGCCAGAGCTGCGCGGCCACACCGGCAAATAACAACAGCAGTAGAACCAGAAGATAGGTGCGCGAATCCAGCCGCCAGAAATAAAGATCGGGCAAAAGCCAAGCGGCTATGACCCAGCCCAGACAAAGAGGCAGAAGAAAAACGGCCCAGCGCGGCACAAAATGGCCGCTTGGAAAAAGTACGAAGAAGAGCAGCAGAGCGGCTATCATGAGCGAAAACCAGATGTCCAGCGCGTACTGCCAGTCAAGTTCGAAGAAATAGAGGCTTTGCACGGGCAAAGAACCCGCGCCGGCAAAAACGAGAATCAGCACCAACGAGGAAAGCCAGATGATGGGCGCCCGTCCGCCGCGCCAGAAGATGAAGGCGGCAACTGCGATAAAGCCAAGTGTCACCAGGAGTTCAATCCCTACGGCAACGGCCACGACGGCGGCGATAGGCATGTTGGAACGATTCAGCCATGCCCCCGGCCGGTCACCTCGGACCAACGCAATTTCGCGCGGTGGCCGTTCACCCGTACGTATCTGCAGTGTAATAGGTGAGCCTGCAGCCCCAGCAGAAAAGAAGCTGACCAGTGCGTCCGCATCATCCACGCCGACGGGCCTGCCGTCAACGGCCACCAGCACATCGCGCTCCATCATCCCGGCCAGGGCTGCCTGCCCGCCCTCCTCGGGAATTAAGATGAGCTCATCTGCACGGCCAAGCTGCAGCGAGAAGCCAAGCCTGGCACCGTAGGTCTCGCGCAAGTCGCCAACGAAATTAGGGATGCCCCGCGCAAAGATGACGAGGGCTGCGAACGCAATCGACAGCCACAGGACGCCGACTGCCCACCGCTGGTGTGAAGCATATCGTTTTGACAATCTGTCATGAGTTGAAGGATTCGCATCCATCAGGTTGCCCGCTACGGCTTGCAGGTCGGCTGAGTGGCCAGCCAGTTCAAGGCGGCAGATATGACGGGGTCGTTATCGTCACCAAGGTGCTGCCACCCGATCGTTACCGATTCGTCCGGGATGATAGGGCCATTATACACAGTTCCATCGCGATCCATACCCCGTGCCCCACTTACAAAAAGACGCGCCCCATCGCTCAATGGTGTATGCAGGATCAGATGAGGCGCGCCCAGGGTCGGCTCGCCAAAAGTGCGTACATTGCCCCAACCTAAAAAGGCCACAACGACCAGCTCACCAGCCGCTTCGGTGAGCGGCCCCGTGAGCAGGGCAACGGGGGGCGAAGGCTGCTTCAACTCGTAGTGCCCGCCGCGCACGTAACTTTCTTCCCGTTCCTCACCCGCCCAGAAAACCTTGCCATTATCCAGACGCCACGTCTCCTCACTGCCGTCTTTATATACAAAACCGCCCAGCTCACCTTCGCCCAATATGGGGCTGAGGGCGGCGAAATAGGTCCACAGATCGCCACCCCGCGTGTTCCGCAAATCAAGGATCCAGCCACATGTATCCGCGCTATCTACCTCGGCCATTGCCGCCTGCACGTGGGTGGGATATAGGCGCGTACCCGGGTCAAACGGGAGTTCGAGGTAGGCGGCGGTTTTCTGCCCAATAGGAAATACCCGCCTGGCAGGATGTGATTCAGAGTTAAACAGATCCTCGCTAACGGCGACTTCCCACTGCTTTGAGCCGCGCATCAGGGTTAGGGCAATGGACTGTGCCGCCAACGGGTCGTAGAGAAAATCGACCTGTCGTGGATGAAGCTCCATGGATGATGGCGGATGGCCGTTTACATTCAAAACCTCATCGCCAACCTGTATTCCGGCTTCTGCTGCCGGGCTGCCTGCCATGACTTCAATTATGATGTTTTGCGGGTAGACGGCCGTTAAGCCCAGCCCGGCTCCTGCAAACGCTTCTCTCTGCGGCGTGGTCAGAAAAGCTTCCGGATCGTTGAGCTGCTCTATGGCGTACGTGATGGCGGCATAGGTGTCGGCAGTTGTCTGTGGTTGACCGGCCAGCGCGACCGCCTGTGCGCGCACGGCCTCCCAATCGACCGTATCAGCCCTAACCGCGTTTGCCTCCAGCCAGTCGAGGGCCTGCTCAAGATAATCGTCTGGCGGCAGCGGAACGGTCGCCTGGGATTGGCAGCCCAACAAGAACAGGCAAAACAACATGGCTGCGGCCCGCCCAGCACGGCGTCTTTGAGACAGGTGCCCATCAGACATTGTCCATTGCGGTTTGCTCAGGACGATAAACGCCAGCAGGAAAACGAGCATCAGCGCCACCGGCAGGATCAGGGTCGCGGTGCGGTAGACCGTTGGGGACCCGACCGGATCCTTCGCTCTTGCCGGTGTTGGTGCCGGCTCTGGCACAGCAAACGCCTTTACTGCCTGAGCGCGCTGGGGCGCCGGAGTCGTCAAGGGCACAGCCTGAATAGGGGCGGGTGCAGCCGCCATTTGGGGGGCCAGCAATAGATTAGCAGCCCTCATTTTGGATGGCCTAAACGCCTGACCGGCCGCGGCTAATACGACCACAGCAACTAGCAGTACAGCAAAAATTGCCAGATGAAAAGGGATTCTTTTAACCATGCCCGGTTCTCCGTCTCGACTTGAATCAGCCCATGCGTTACTGGCTATAGCCTACTACTCCAGTGTTCCCGTTGTCATGGGGGTAGGCCCCTGTTCAATCCGGGAAATCGCGGTACGCGGAGAATTCTGTTCTTTCCGTATCACTACGCAGCATCACCCGCGATGGCCAGCCGGCATGAGCTTACAGAACTACTATTATATTAACTATTGTACTGGCAAGGTATCGCTGAGAATGGCGTGCAGGGCAGGGATAGCTAGTGGCTCGTAGAGCAGCCAGCGCGCGAACTCGTCATGAGCCAGCGTGCGCTGCCACTCACGGTACAGGTCGTTGGGCAGGTCGCGGAAGAAGAGGGCAACGACAACAGGCGTTGTTTCGCCGGCAGGGTAGGCGTAGTAGGTCATGGTCAGGATGCCGGGCAACGCGCCGCCTTTAAAGCCTAGGTTGCTGAACAGCTCCTGATTGGCTTCGTAGCGCATGGGCCATTCCAGGTGGCGGCGGACGGTGAAGCTGCTGTCTGCGCTGCCGAGCCCGTTGGTGGCGATCGTGGCCATCAAGGCCGCGGTGGCCGCGGCCGTTCCCTGGGCATTAAAGGTCTCGCTGAAAAGGCGCTGCGTGGAGACCGACGGCCGCCGCGCAGAACGGCGCCAGGCAATGGCCTCCTGGCGAAATGCCTCGTCCTCGCTAAAAGCGAGCGTATACTGCATCGCCTCCTGGCCATAGCGGGCCGGGTCCGCCAGATAGGCCTCATAGGCGGCGCGGCCGCTCACCTCGGGCCGAGTATGGTTGGCCATGGCCAGAAATTGTCCCAGGAACGGGCAGGGCGCGCTGAGCGGCGTCGCCAGGTACGCCTGCGCCGTTTCTTCCAATCGCGTCTGGCCCAGCAGCAGGTGCAGGTAGTCCGTGGCGGCATTTGCGCTGAACTCGACCATCATGCGCACCACTTCGTCCAGGAGCAGCGCCTGCGGTTCGCCGAAGAGACGGCCGTCCTCCTCCAGCGCCTGGACCGCCTGGCGGTGAGCGCGCAGATCGAGCGTGGGCTGGTAGAAACGCTCCACATCAGCCAGCGCTACCGTCGTCGTCGGCGAAAGCTCGCCGCTCTCGACCGCCTCGGCGTAGGCGACCAGATGCACGATCTTGATTACCGAGGCCAGGGGCATGGGCGCTCCGGCGTTTAAATAGGCGCCGGATGCCTCGTCACCCAGGCGATAGGCGGCCAGGCCGACGGTATCCGGTGCGTTCAGAAGCCTTTCCAGTGCCGGCCGCGCCTCCTCGGGAACGAGGGCCAGCGCTTCACGGGCGCCGGCGCTCTCGCCGTCCAGCTCTTTTACCAGCTCCGCGTCGCTTTCTAGGAGCAGGGGCAGCAGCCCGCCGCACGCTTCGGCCGTGGCATAATAGAAGGGTGTGGCCGTTTCCGCCGCCGGCGCGGCGGTTTCGGTTGCCGTGGCCGGCAGTGGCGTCGTTGCTGATGAGGGGGCAGCAGTAACGGGCAGGGGAGTCGACTGGGCCGCTGCCGCCGGTCCAATGGTGGGTTCGACCAGCGCCGCGCCGGCCGGCGGAGCGGGCTGGTTTTGGCCGCTGCAGGCGCTCAGGAAGAGCAGGAGAGCCAGCAGCGCCAGAAGAACGGCCTGCCGGTAGGGTTGCTTACGCGTGCACACGGCCGTTAGTGTAACATCCGGTTCGCGAGACGGGTAACACGCAGTGGGCGTGTTCATGGGGATCTACGCGATTTGTGCGAAAATGTGGGGCGGCGCAAGGGCTTTCGTGTGGGCGACCTGCCGGCGGATACAGCACAAAGTAAGCGCAGACGATGGAATCTATCACCAAGAACAGGAAGACGCGAGCGCAGATTGAGGCAATGGTCGACCGCGCTTTTGACGGTGCGCGGCTGGCCACCGGTACCAGCGCCGTCTTTGAGTTTAATGAGGGCTGGTTTAACGCCTCCTATGCGCTCCACTTGGGCGACGGCCGTGAGGTCGTGCTTAAAATCGCGCCGCCGCCCGGCGCGGAGGTCATGGTATACGAAAAGAATCTGATGGCAACGGAGGTCGCGGCCATGCGCCTGGTCAGGCAAAACCCGGCGATCCCCGTGCCCGAGATCCTCTATTACGATAACGCGCGCGATCTGTGCGACGCAGATTATTTCTTTATGGAAAAGGTGCCTGGAGACAACCTAGAACATGTGCGGGCCGGCATGAGCCCCGAGGAACAGGCGGCCGTTGACTTTCAGATTGGCCAGATCGTACGCGAGATTAATAGTTTTCCCGGCGCCTATTTTGGCTATGACGGCAATCCTGAGCTGCGGGCAGAAAGCTGGCGGGAGGCGTTCATCAAGATCATCGAATCGCTGCTGGAGGATGCCGCGCGCAAGGACGTCATGTTTGATTTCAGCTACGACGACCTGCGGGCCGCTGTCTTGCTGCATGCTCCGGCGTTGGAGGAAATCACAAGACCCTGCCTGGTACATTGGGATACCTGGTACCCAAACTTTTTTGTCAAGGATGGTAAGATAAGCGGCATTATCGATTTCGAGCGGGCCTTGTGGGCGGATCCGCTGATGGAGGCCCAGTTCCGCTCCCTAATGGACAGCAGCGCGAGCTTGCGCGGCTACGGTAAAACGGCCTTCACCTTGAGCGAAGAACAGCGCAAACAGCTCTATTCGCTCCATCTCGCCCTGGTGATGTATATCGAGTGCGCTTATCGCCACTATGATACCGACAGCGTCTTCACCTTATCGCGGCAGTATATTGCCTCGACCATAGCCTGGTTGAATGAACCTACGAACCAGCCGCGTAAAAAGATTGGTGAATAAGTTGTTGTTTCTACTGCGGGGACTATAATTCCCGCTGCTCATTTTGATAGTGTGAGTGCCGTGTCTGGCGGCTTCACAAAATGAACGAAGAAAGGATATGAACGAATCTTCTGAGCCTGGCAGTAGTCTCCAACTGCTGCCGGACCCGCCAACTGCATAAATTCCCCTGGTTGGCCGGTTCTTCTGCGCCTCCAGGGAAAACCTGGAGGTGTTCCATGTTTCAAACAACCCTCGATACTGTGTTGTCCCAGGTGCGCGATCGCCTTGAACAGGACGATCTCGGCGGCGCCGTGGCCTTGATCGAGTCCCTGCGCTCACCGGACCAGGCGGACCTGTTCGCCGAACTGGGTGAGGCGGATCAGTCGGCTCTGCTGCCGCAGCTTGATCCGGCCGATTCGGCCGACATCCTGGAAGAGTTCGAGGATGAAGATGCCGCCCGCCTGGTGACCGGCCTGCCGATCGCCGCTCTTACCACGGCGATATCAACAATAGGCTCGCCGTGTCCTGTGTAAGGCTTGAGATTCAGATAAGATCGCAGTACCTGGCGATGACGATGGCGGGTACGCTCGACCTCCTCGATGGGAAGCAACGAATGTGGCAATTCCAAAACATCGCACAT
>JBJYWX010000201.1:0-7389 GCA_046259695.1 Promineifilaceae bacterium (SeqCode)
GAAATCTACGGTGGTGTCGGGATCATCACCTCGATTATAAACGGCCGTCCAACTGACCCGAGCCAGACAGTGTGAAAGCTTACACTTTGTACGTGATTTTGCTATCAGCTCTGAACCCCTCTACTTCCCCGCAACGGCCGGTAAGAACTGGCTCCAGCCAACGATGACCTTTATTTCGCGGCTGGTGGTCTGCCCCTGGGCATCACGCACCGTGACCTTGAACTCATACTCCCCGGCAGGCAGGTCTTCCAGCACCACGTCACTGCCCGCCGCCGATGCGCGGGCCGTGCCCGGCAGCGCCCACACCAGGCTGTTTGCGTCCAGCGGCCCGTCCTCAGGGTCGGTGGCCAGGGCCTGCAGGACGACCGCCTCGCCCACCTCGAAGGAACTCCCGTCGCGCGGGTTCAGCAGGTAGAGCAGCGGCGGCTTATTATCGACCTGGAAGAGCCCGTCGCTCTGGTCCGCGGTCGTGTTCACGCCGTCCGTGACCAGCACCTTGATCCGCGCCTGGGTGCCGCCGGGCAGATAGGGCGTGTCCAGCGTCACCTCGCTGCCGGCCAGGTTGGGGGCCAGCGCCTGCCAGCTCACGCCGTCGTCGGCGGAGTAGAGCACATTGGTCGTCAGCGCGTCGCCGTCGGCGTCGGTCGCCTGCCAGCGCACGGCGTAGGGGCCGGCGCCGGACCACTTTTCGCCGCCATTAGGCGCGAGCAGCGTCACCTGCGGCGCGTGGGCGCTCACCTTCCGTTCTAGCAGCAAACGGCCGTCTTTGTACAGGCCGATCACGGCCGTGCCCGCCGGATAGCGCAGCCATTCGCGGAAAACGCCCGTGTCATGGCCCAACAAGGCTTCTTGGACAATCTCCAGGCGGCGCTCGCCCAGTAGCTTGCCCCCCGCGTCCAGCAGGCGGATGCTGAACGGCCCCTCGCCCGGCTCATCGGCGCTGCCCACCGGGCGGGCCTGCACCCAGAAAGGATCAAAGGTGACGGTATCACCGAGCACCTGCCCGCTGATGACAATATGCGGCACAAGCGCGGGCGCCGCCAGAGGAACGGCCGTTTCCGCAGCCTCCAACGCCGGCGGCATACTGCCCACCGGCATCGCCTGGATGATGCCTTCCCACGTGAACGGTGACATCCAGTGGTCGGCCCCGCACCCCCCCCAGGACATCAAGTCCTGCGTGTTCTGCGGGTCCAGGATATCGGCCAGGTTCGTGGTGTTGATGCCCACTTCGCCAATGTTGCCGTAGGGATAAGGCACGCCTAACGGATCGAGATAAACCGGATAAGGTACCGCACCCAACGTGCTGCAGGCCGGCGAGTGGCTGCGGCCAAAATTATGGCCCAGCTCATGCCCCAGCACCGGCCCGGAGTTAGGGCCCAGGATGCCCCCGGAAACTCCTTCGCCCACGCGGCCACAGCCCATGTCCGGGGAAGGTGGCACCGCCGTATCGAGCACGCCGTAGATGAAGGCGTTGGGCGGCCGGTCGGCCCAGTCATCGCGCAGGCCGGCCAGTTTGCCCAGCAGGCTGTTCCAGCCGCTGCCACAGGCGTTTTGGCCGGTCGGCATACTGTAATTGTAGTTGCCAACAATGCCTCCCGCGACGCGCGTCCACAGCTTCAGTTCATGCACCGGGTAGGCGCGGCGCAGCCAGGCCAGCATCTCGGCCACTAAGGGATCGGTCTGCAAATTGGGCGACAGGCCGTTCCACTCCACGGGAATCAGGGCCAGATGCATGGGCTGTACGGGCTGGAAATGGGTCTCGGCCACGGCGGTGTTGTTGGCGAGGTTTGTTTCCGGCACGCGCTGCGAAGGGTTCACATCGGCGCGCAGGCGCAGGTTGTAGACTTCGGTCCACTCTTGGGGCAGGTAGAAATTGACGCTGGCATCGCTGTCGAGGCGGCTACCGTGCAGGTCGCGCAGAATCAGGTTATCGGCCGTTTTGGTCAGTTCGCCGGGCAGCAGCTGCGGCACACCCCAGGCCAACTTGTAGCCGCGCAGCTTCACTTCGACGCCGCTGAGCGGGCCGGGCACCCCGCCGCCGTTTATGTAGACACGCGCCACGGTCAGCTTGCTCGCGGCGAGGTCCAGACTGTTGTCCATATCTTGAATAGCCTGCGTGATCTCGATGCCGCGTACGCTGAGATCGGCGGGGCTGCTCAGCTTGACGTCCAGCTTGTAGGGTGCAGAGTGGTACGGATGCGAACCGTCCGCGGCCTTGGGCCCAAAGACGGACACGCGCCACCAACCGGGCACGTTGTTGGTCGTGTGCTCCACCCAATCGGCCGTTTTGCCATCGTTGCTGGAGGTGTCGACCAGGCTGCCGGAGGGATCGCGCAGCATCAGGTCAAAGTCGGCGGGCAGTTCGGTCAGGTCGGCGCGAATGGTCACGTCCTGGCCTTTGGGCACGTAGAATTTATAGAAGTCGATATCACCCTCAGGGCAGATCGTGCCCTGAAGCGGGCGCTGGATATTGCTCTGGGGCAGGCTGGGCAAAATCTCCTTGGCCGAGGCGAAGTCATTGCCCGCTTCATCGGGGTCGAAACATTTGAACGGCGCATCGACCCGGATCATGTACGGCTTGGTGGGATGCCAGTCGGCGACGCCCTTGCCCTTGACCACGGCGCGAAAGTCGCCGTTCTGGTAGGAGAGGTGGTAGATGTACTCGTTCTTGCCCGCGCCCCAGATGGCGGATTCCTTGACCAGCGCGCCGTTGGGGTCCAGCAGGGCCAGGTCATAGTCGCCGACCATGCCCCACAGGTAGAGCTTGATCTCCTGCCCCGCTTCGATGGGGAATTTCCAGTAGTCGTAGTCGCCGCTGGGGCAAAGCACTTCGCTCGTGTCCTGGTTGGGGGTGAGCGGCGCCGCGGCGGCGAAGTTGTTGCCGGCGGCGTCGGGGTTGGGACAAACGGCTGTTGGCGTGGCGGTTGGCGTGGCGGTCGGCGTCGCCGTGGCCGTGGGGATAGGCGCGGCGGCCAGCACCTTGATCACCAGCCGCGGGCAGAAGGGCATGTAGTGGCGGCTGTCATAGCCACGCTGCCATTGGACGCCTCCTTCTGGACCGCGCAGTTCAAGGCCGTTGTTCTCCAGGCCGCCGCTGACCCATTCGCGCACCAGGTCGCGCACGTCCCAGGTGATGATCGTGGGCACGCCGTCATCGACAGCCGTGCGCGCGGCCGAATCCGGGCTGATGGGCGGCTGGTTGTTCCAAGTCACAGCCGTTTCTGTCCACGCCCCGCGTATGGCATAGAGCGGAAGCTGCACCAGGTTTTGCCCGTCGGCCAGCACCTGCCCGGCCTGGAACTCAGCTGCAACAACCTGTGTGCCCGCCAGAATTTGCCCCAGATCGAAGCGCAGCAGTGCCCGCCGCGCAAACGGCTCGTTCTGGCCCTGGCCATAGCCCACTTGCAGAAGCGGCTCCGCGCCATAATTGCTGCCCGGATCAGCTTCGTTGACCGTCGCGTCGGCCACGGCGCACAGTTCCAGCGTCTGCACGAACGGTGTGGCTGTGGGCGAAGGCTTAGGCGTATTGGTGGGTGTGGGCGGCGTCTGCGGCGTGCTGCTGGGCGTGGGCGTGGGCAGGTGATACTGGATCACCAGCCGCGGCATGCGTTCGTTGTGTTCCGTGCTCTCATAGGCGCGCGTGAAGTCGGCCGTGGTGGAGCGCAGCTCCACGCCGTATCCGTCGCCCTGCTGCCAGCCCTGGGCCATGTTGGTAACGTTGATTTGCTTCCAGCCGGTCTGGGCGTTGAGGGTTGTGCTGAGCAAGAAGGGGCCTATATAGACGTCGGGCTGGTTGTTGAAGGTCACGCCGTTTTCGGTCCACGGCTCCACGATGGGATGGATGGCGGCCGTCACCGGATTGGCTCCACTGGCGCTGATCTGGTACAGCTCCAGCGTGGCGCTGTCGATGATCGCTTCCGGGCTGAGCGCTTCCTGCACGTCGAAGCGGAAGAGCAAAAACGAGCCAGCCTGGACCGGCGTGCTGCTATACGAGAAGTCCAGATAGCCGCTCTGCCCAAAGTTCGTGTCCGGCGCCGTACTCGCGACGTAGGTGTCGGCGACGGCAGGCAGGGTGATCGACGCGGCGGCAGCCGGGCTTTGGGCAGCGCGGCTCCAGGCGGGGACGAGGACAAAAATGGTGAGAACGACGCCCAAGATGAAGGTGGCGCGAACAGTCTGCAGGCGCATGTGTTTCAGCTCCCTGACCACGTTTCCTCCCCTGGCGCCCCCTGGCGCTTGACTCGTGGAAACCGCGATCCTAAAACAAATAGCGACTCGATTCTATTATAAAGGGAGATTTGCCTGGTTGGAAGCGATCCGGCTATCAGATCGCCCGCGCCGCTGCCGGCCATGTCGTTTCACCCGCCGGGCGGGCTTGCGTTTTGATCTTTACAGCTGCGGTAGTCTTGCTTAGCTGCGTACCCAACGCGGTACGTATAGGACACAGTTCTACTTCGAGCTATAATGGCTTTTAATTCTGGAGGTCTAAAATGTCAGGACAGTTTTCTGGTTTGAAGTCGGGAAGTCCAGCGAGGGCAGCGTTCTGGCGATCGCAAGAGCCTGTCGTCAAGCAGCTTCTTGAGGAAGTCAATTCCGAGGTGTTTGACGGCAAAGGGAAATTCGGCCGTCCCAATTACCTGTCAATTTACTTCAGGAGGCCGCCCCTCACAGATCCTTATATCTGCCTGAAACTCAGCAGCGGTTCCATTGCGATCTGCCCGCGTGATTCAGAGACTTTGCTGATAATAGCCGAGAATACGCAGGGCGTTGGGGATCGCTACCGAGAGTTCCTCCGCCCGCCGTCTGACCTGGTTGATGGATTGCGTGCGGCTGTTAGATTCACACGATGATGGTGCCCATGGTGTACTGGCTCAACTTCTGTCTAGGTGTTTTGTAGCCAAGAACTTTTTGTTGTTACAGTATCCTCATAATGCCGCCTGTTGATTCAGTCAACGCGCCATTCGGCCTGGTACTGATGCACGACAGCAGTAACTAACCTCTTTCTCGCTCCCCCTTGCGTAGAATGTGAGAGGATTGCGCTTTCCATATTATTGTATTGACATATGCCTAAAACGATGTAGACTCGATCTATCGGGTCTAATTTCGCGTCGAAATGCTGGTCCCTTGTGCTAATCTCCACTAAAACTGGGACTTGCCGATCTTCTTTCGCTTCAAAACAATAAATAAGAGGAGTGCGCGCTTGTTGGGCATTTACTGCCTGCTTCAGGCGCACAGGGCATAATTTTGAAGATCTCCGTCGTCCAGTCGAAATCCCCTCAAGAAAGGTTCGATTCTCTTGTGCAGCGCTGTGCCAAGCGGCAGCTCGGCGTCTTGCATCTCCACAGCCCATAGCGGCTCTCATTTACGCTTCCAAGTTTAGAACAGCGCAGTGCGCTGGTTTGATTTCGATGAATGGGGCGGTTAACAGCCCATATCCACACGCACCTAGATATATTGAATTTGGCACGCTTTATTCAAAACTATTACGAGGAAATTGACTATGAAGACAAAATGGTTTCAGTTTTTGATGATCATAACGACCGTCGTCGTGATTCTCGGCGCGGGAGCATTCTTCATCGAACATGAACGAGAGGCTGAGTTTGAGGGGGAAGCCGAATATCCAACCGCGCTTGGCAAGTTTCTTGAAAAACAGAGAGAGGCCGTCCCAGGTCCCGAGGAAGGCCCCGGCAGCGCTGCCGAGGTCGCGTTCCAGGAACGCGCCTATCCTGCCGGCACGATCTCGGTCGCGCAGATGAACAACGCAGCGGCAGCATTCGAAGCGGTGAAGGGCCGGCCGTTCCCCAGAGGTAAGGGGCGGCCGGGTGCCTGGGTCACGATCGGACCGGACGAGGCGCTCTATCCGGGCACACCCTTGCTCACCTCAGCCGACTATATCCCCAACAGTTACGTGGCGGGTGGCAGGACAACGTCTATCGCGATCAGCGATACCTGTAAGCCAGGCAACTGCCGAATTTACGTGACCCCGGCAGGTGGCGGTGTATGGCGTACGAAGAACGCGCTGAACGGCCAGCCGCATTGGGAGTATTTAGCCGGTCCATTAGGGATCAATGCCGCGGGTTCTGTTTACCTGGACCCCAACGATGCAAGCGGCAACACCGTTTACGTGGGAACGGGTGAAGCAAACGTCTGTGGCTCGGGCTGTGTAGCCGGCGCCGGGGTTTACAGGTCAACCGACGGCGGCGACACCTGGACTAAGATTAGTGGCAGCACCTTCGACGGTCTCGGAGTCGGAGCGATCATCGTGAAGGCGGGCAGTTCTGGGACGATTTACGTAGCCACGACGACCGCGCTGCGCGGCATATCGTCAACCTGTTGTTCGGGCATCACGCGGCCCGTGCCCGGCGCCGGGCAGTGGGGACTGTACAAATCGACCGATGGCGGCGCCAGCTGGACCTTTATCCACAACGGCTCGGCGGACGAAACGTCCTGCACCGGTGATCTAAACGAGTTTAACAACGGCGATGACTGCTCGCCGCGCGGCGTCCGCGCCCTGGCGCTCGACCCGTCCGATCCCAACATTGTCTACGCCGGCTCCTACGCACGCGGCGTCTGGCGTTCCAACGATGAGGGCGACACCTGGACGCAGATCAAGCCCTCGCTCAGCGCGGGCAATATCACTACCCGCCCGTCGATCGCCGTCAACACCCTGCCTAATGGCAAGACGCGCATGTATGTGTACGAGGGCGCCCAGGGTTCGCCGCGGTCACGGCTCGAGCGCAGCGACGACGTGGCGACCGGCGCGCCCGCCTGGATGCCGCTGACAAGCACAAGCACCGCGGACCCCGGTTGGGCGTGGGACAACCTCTGCGGATCCCAGTGCTGGTACGATCAGTTCGTGTACACTCCGAAGGGGTATCCGGACATCGTCTACGTGGGTGGCTCCTACTCATATGGCCAACCTATCGCCAACAAACGCGGAGTTGTTTTCTCGGACGATGCCGGCGTAACGGGCTACGACATGACGTTCGACGGCACCGATCCGATCCATCCCAACGGCCTGCACCCTGACCAGCATGCCATAGTCACCAACCCCAACAACCCATACCAATTCTTCGAGACGAGCGACGGTGGCGTCATGCGCTCCAGTGGCGAACTCGTCGATCGCTCCTACTGGTGCGACGACCGCAACCTGAGCACCAACAATCTCAACCGCTGCCGCCAGATGCTGTCGCGCATCCCGTCGAAACTGGAAAGCCTGAACAAGGGCCTCTCGACATTGCAGTTCCAGAGCCTGTCCGTGAGCCCGCACAACGTCAACGTCCTCCAGGGCGGGACGCAGGACAATGGTACATGGCAGACGAGCGGGAATCCCAACAAGTGGGAGAACACGATGATCGGCGACGGCGGCCAGTCCGGCTTCGACGTGGC
>JBJYWX010000202.1:0-4649 GCA_046259695.1 Promineifilaceae bacterium (SeqCode)
TCGTCGATTCGGATTCGCTGGGCCTGATGAGCCCCGACGCGACGATTGTTATGCCGGACGTCAATGCCAGCAACGGCGTCATCCACGTCATCGACGAGGTGTTGATTCCCTAGTAATTACCTGAGATTCGGCGCCCTGCATCCAAGATGATCAACGAATCGCCGAACTTTGTCATGGCCGGTGCACTACGCACCGGCTTTTTTTTATGTGCGCCTGCGGGCAAGTCCTCGGCTTCACTCCCAGCTAGGGCATAAAGGAGGAGAAACAGTTAGTGCGACGTCAAATAGAAATCTAAGCCCTTGTTCTTGATTAATTGATAGACGACACCTATGGAATCGACAATTCAATTTAGTTAGTCTCGATTTGCTTCACTGGGTTTGACATTTTCTTTTTTCATACTCTGAGCGCATCGAACATTGTGCGTTAGAGCAAGCTATTTAGGTCATTTATATAACAATGTACTTTCACATATTTCTTTTGCTAATTATCGCTAAATAGGTGCCTTCACCAATCCTACCACCAAACCCTCTGGTACGTACAAGCAGCTTATTTTGTTTGAAGCGACTAAGAATCCGTCCTGTGATAGTCACATTGATGGTATGATATCACTTGCGGGTAAGTTATTGTTATCCACAGACCTATGGGGCGGAGACCAATCACCCTCAATGTTCACCCGCACTTTGTGTACAGTTTAGCTGGAGCAGCTAAATAACATGATGGTGGTTCGCAAACTCGGCACAATACTTATTTCGGAATGTCAAGTGCAAATTTCGAACTGTTTTGTTCTCGCTTCCTCCGCCGCGGCTGTGGAGTATTTCCATAAGGAGATTGCCCAATGTCAAGAGAATTCGAAGAAATAAAGACCAAGGTGATTCGTGCCAATCATGCCGCATGGAATGAGGGCGAGCTCGATGCGCTTGATGAGATTTATTCGCCCGACTTGGTGCGTCATGAACCGCCATTTCCTGAAAAACCGGACTTGGCAACCTACAAACAATGGATTGCTGACTCACGAGTGAGCTATCCAGATGCTAAGCTGAATATTGATGAGATGATCATCGTTGGTGATAAGGTTGCTTCGAAGTGGACCTTTACTGGCACGCACAGCGGTTCACATACTGCATTGCCCATCCCACCCTCCAACAAATTTGTGGAGATGAAGGGGGCTAGCTTTGCACATATGGAAGGGGACCTGATGACAGAAGAGTGGATTTATGGCGACTACATGGGCCTCTTCCAGCAAATAGGCGTCATACCGGCTTTTGAAGCAGAGGACACTTAATGCCTATGCGGGATAATTAGGCGGCCACTATCTAGTGTGATGTCAACTTCCAACAAGTTGGCATCACTCGCTTCCTCGGAGACCAGCCCTAGCAAGTATAGAATACTTTCTTAACAGTGTACTTAGCCTTTGAGACTAACCAAAGATGGGTACTACCATGACAGTAACCCGGACTGGCAGTCCGGGTTACTTAACTGCTCACTGTTTTCGGCAAGGAGGGCTAAAGCCCGCACTACGAATCGCGACGGCTAAGCCCTGCCAGCGACAAACAGCAGCCCGACCAGGTTAAAAGCATCGGGATCACGGTACCAGGCCGCGACCTCGTCAGCCGCTCGCTCGATGTCAGCCTCTTCCACGAACCCTTCAGCGATCATGTCGCAGTAGACATCCCAAAGTGGATCGTCCCCCTTATCACGCGGCGGGATCAGGGTCATTGAAGGTGCTTTCTCCGGCGATCCCGCGAACTCGAACGTTTCAACGGTAAACGCCATGCGCAGTTCGCGCAGACCTGCGCCATAGAACCAGGTGGCACACTTGCGCGCCGTCTGCAGGTCCACGTAGCGAAATTCAGCCAGCTGCCGCTCCCAACGGCCCGGGACTCTCTCCCCCGCCGTGTAGCTACTTTGCAGCCGTTCATGGTAACGTATCCAGGCGCGCTGAACCTTCTCCAGCGCCGGACAGGCCGGGTATCGGGGCGAAAATCCCCAATCACGCACGCCGGAAGCTATCACCCAACCCCCGGGCCTGACTACGCGTTTCTGCTCCGCAAGCACGGTTGGCGGGTCGATCAGCGAATGCAGCACGGTATGGCTGAAGGCAACATCAAAGCTGTTATCCGCGAAGCGAAGCGCATGTGCGTCACTCGCTTCAAATGACACATTTTCTATCCCACGTTCCACCGCCAGCCTGGTGGCGTTGGCGATGCGCTCTGCCATTACATCTACGCCAACGACCGCTCCGGGCGCTACCCGTGTTGCCACGTCGAGGGTGATGTTGCCCGAACCGCAGCCCACATCCAGCACCTGAGCGCCCGGCTCGAGATAATCAAGCAGGCCAGGCACATCCTCTTCCAGGGTGCGCTTTAAAAAGGCATCCGTATTGTCTTTGAATCCCAAACTTTCGTCGCACATAAGGAACTCCCCATTTACTTCGAACAGAAATGGCGGATTCCTTGACGATACCGCCGCCAGGGCTCCACCGCCCTCTGATCGGACCTGAGCCGCCCATCATGCATATTACTCTATACTAATCAACAACAGCGGTGACTGTCAATCGTACGCCGACCGCCCGGGCGCGTCTATGGCGATGTTTGACGCAGAGAGACGCCATCGAGTGTGGCAGCCGCCGAGGCTGGGCATCATCCCCCCTTGCCCAACACCCAAAAAATTTGATATTTGGCTATTAGGGGAATATCTCATGTCAACTGAACGAAATAAAGCAGTAGCCCGCCAATTTGGCGAGGAAGTTTTCAACCAGGGTAATACAAGGACGATAGATGAGCTGATGCCGGCCAACTTCATTGAGCACAATTTTCTCCCATCCGGCTTACCGTCAGGTCATGAAGGCGTAGAAGCCATGCTGCAGCGCGGCAGCAGCGAGTATCCCGGGAACTGCCAGTCTCCGGGATACGGCTAGGGTGGCAGGCGGAAGACGGCGGCAGTTGATAGTTGATCGTTGGCTGTTGATCATTGATCATTTCAGCAGGATGCAGGGTACAAGATTTCTCCCTCCGGTCGAAATGACAAAAGTGAATAGCGCCCACTGAATACTGCTCATTGTCCACTGTTCACTGTTCACTGTTTACTCCTCCCAATTCCCATCTATAATTACGATCATGAACGATCGCATCCAACGCTTACGCCAACAAAGCCTCGACGCCGTGCCCTGCATCTCCACGGAACGCGCCGAGCTGCTGACCCAGTTTTACGAAGATGAGCTCGGCCCCGCCTCCTCCCCCGTGGAGCGAGCGATGGCCTTTCATTTCCTGCTGGCCAATAAGACTATTTACATCGGCGAGGGGGAGCTGATCGTCGGCGAAAAGGGGCCCGCGCCCAAGGCCACGCCCACCTACCCGGAGCTGTGCTGCCACTCCTTGCAGGACCTGGATATCCTGGATTCGCGAGAGAAGATCCCCTTCAAAGTCTCCGAAGAAGCGCGACGCGTCTATAAGGAAACAATCATCCCCTTCTGGCGCGGCCGGGCGATGCGCGACCTAATCCTGCATGAAATGACGGCCGAATGGTGCCGCGCCTACAAAGCCGGCATCTTTACCGAGTTCATGGAGCAGCGCTCGCCCGGGCACACCACGCTCGACGGCAAGATCTATATGAAGGGCATGCTCGATTTCAAGGCCGATATCGAGGCCGCCCTGTCGGCGCTGGACTTCATTAACGACCCCGAAGCGTATGACAAGCAGGAACAGCTGCGGGCCATGGACATCACGGCCGATGCCCTGATCCTCTTTGCCCACCGTCACGCCGATCTGGCCGACGAGCTGGCGGCAGAAGAAAGCAGCGCCCAACGGCGCGCCGAGCTGGAACAGATCGCCGCCGTCTGCCACCACGTGCCCGCCCACGCGCCGCGCACTCTCCGCGAAGCGCTGCAGTATTACTGGTTCGTGCACCTGGGCGTGACCACGGAGCTTAACCCCTGGGATGCCTTCAATCCTGGCCGCCTCGACCAGCACCTCGAGCCGTTCTATACGAAGGAGATAACTGCAGGCACGCTGACGCGCGACGAGGCGCAGGAGCTGCTGAGCTGCTTCTGGATCAAGTTCAACAACCAGCCCGCGCCGCCAAAGGTGGGCGTGACCGCCGAGGAGAGCAGCACCTACACCGACTTCGCGCAGATTAACACTGGCGGCCTGAGAGTCGACGGCTCCGACGCCGTGAACGAGGTCACCTACCTGCTGTTGGACGTGATCGAAGAGATGCGGCTCCTGCAGCCCAGCTCTTCCGTGCAGCTGAGCAAGAAGAACCCCGAGCGGATCATCCGCCGCGCGGCGCGCATCATTCGCACCGGCTTCGGCCAGCCCAGCATCTTTAACGCCGACGTGGTGGTGCAAGAGATGGTGCGCCAGGGCAAGACGCTGGCCGACGCGCGCAACGGTGGCACCAGCGGCTGCGTGGAGACCGGCGCCTTCGGCAAGGAAAATTACAACCTCACCGGTTATTTCAACCTGCCCAAGATTTTGGAGCTGGCGCTCAATGACGGCCGTGATCCGCTCACCGGCAAACAACTCGGCCCGCACACCGGCGACCCGCGAACATTTGAATCCTACGAGGCGCTGTTCGCCGCCTACACGATGCAGCTCAACCATTTCATCGAGATCAAGATTCGCGGCAACCAGGTGATCGAGCGCCTCTAC
>JBJYWX010000203.1:0-4631 GCA_046259695.1 Promineifilaceae bacterium (SeqCode)
CCGGCGGTGACATTTTGCTATTCATCGACGAGATGCACACCCTCGTCGGCGCGGGGGCAGCCGAGGGCTCTATGGATGCCAGCAACATGCTCAAGCCCATGCTCGCCCGCGGCGAGCTGCACGCCATCGGTGCTACAACGCTCGATGAATATCGCAAGTACATCGAAAAGGACGCCGCCCTGGAGCGCCGCTTCCAGCCCGTTTTTGTCGACGAACCCAGTGTTGAAGATACGGTCAGTATTCTGCGTGGGTTGAAAGAGCGCTATGAAGTACATCACGGCGTGCATATCACTGACGGCGCAGTTATTGCCGCCGCCGCTTTGAGCGACCGCTACATCACCGACCGCTTTTTGCCTGATAAGGCCATTGATCTAATCGACGAAGCAGCCAGCCGCATCCGGACGCAGATCGACAGCAAACCGGCCGAACTGGACGACATCGACCGCCAGATCATGCAGCTGGAAATTGAACGCGAAGCGTTGAAAAAAGAAAAGGATAAAGCCAGCAAAGAACGGCTCGAGGACCTGGAACAGGAACTGGCTAATCTCAAGGAACAAAGCACGCAGCTGACGACGCGCTGGGAATCGGAAAAAGAAGCAATCCAGGATGTGCGCGAAATCCGCGAGGAGATGGAACAGGTCAATCTGCAAATTGAGCAGGCGGAACGCAACGCCGATTTACAGCGCGCCGCCGAACTGCGCTATGGCAATCTGCGCGAACTGGAAGAGAAGCTGGCCGCTTCTCTGGATAGGCTCGAAGATTTACAGGAGGAAGGCGCGCTGCTCAAGGAAGAAGTGGATGCCGAAGATATCGCCGCCGTGGTCAGCCGCTGGACGGGCATTCCCGTCAGCCGTTTGATGGAAGGCGAGATCGAAAAGCTTATTCAAATGGAAGATCGCCTGCATACGCGCGTCATCGGTCAGGATGAAGCGGTAGAAGCGGTGGCCGCGGCCGTGCGCCGCAGCCGCTCGGGCCTGCAGGACCCCAACCGTCCCATCGGATCGTTCTTATTTCTAGGGCCGACGGGAGTCGGCAAGACAGAGCTGGCGCGCGCGCTGGCCGAGTTTCTCTTTGACGATGAACAAAACCTGGTGCGTATCGACATGAGCGAGTTCCAGGAACGGCACACTGTCTCGCGCCTCATTGGCGCCCCTCCCGGCTATGTCGGCTATGATGAAGGCGGACAGCTGACGGAAGCGGTGCGCCGCCAGCCGTACAGCGTAGTGCTCTTAGATGAAATTGAAAAAGCGCACCCGGAGGTCTTTAATGTTCTCCTGCAGGTGCTCGATGACGGCCGTCTGACCGATGGCCAGGGCCGCACGGTCGATTTGCGCAATGCCGTGATCATCATGACCAGCAACCTCGGCAGCAGCGCGATCATGGAAGAAGAAGATGAAGAAGTGATGCGTGAAAAAGTGATGAACGCCCTGCGCGGCCATTTCCGACCGGAATTCCTTAACCGCATCGATGACATCATCATCTTCCACCGTCTGGATAAAGAACACCTGGCGGAGATCGCCAAGATCCAGCTTCTGAAAGTGCAGACCTTGCTGGGCAGCCGGGATATTGATTTAACCCTGTCCGATTCGGCGACTGACCTGCTGACTGAAGAAGGGTACGATCCTGTTTATGGTGCAAGGCCGTTAAAACGAGTCATTCAAAAGCAGATCATTGACCCCCTGGCCGCCCAAATCATTAAAGGCGACGTGCGCGACGGCGATACCGTGCTGGTCGATGCCCAGGATGGTGTGTTTACGTTTAATGTTGTGGAACCAGCGGAGGCTTAGTTGTACGACATCATCATCATCGGCGCAGGCCCAGCTGGTCTGAATGCCGCCCAGCAGGCGGCGAAACTAGGCGCAAAAACAGCCTTGATCACCAAGGGCTACGTCGGCGGTATGGCGGCCACCGACGGCCCCGTGCCTGTGCGCGCATTGGCCTACGCCGCGCGCCTGGTTCGTGAAGCACAGCAGCTGGAGCAGTATGGCATCACGTCCATCCCGCCAGAAGTCGACTATCCGAAATTACTCGAGCGCGTGCGCGATGTCGTGGTTGAAATATATGAAAAGGTCAGCCAGGTCGAGGAACTGGAGGCGCTTAATGTCGTCGTTTATGAAAACGCCGGCGCCGCGCGCTTCCTCGATCCGCACACTATCGACGCCGGCGGCGTGCAGCTGAGAGGTGAGAACATCATCATCTGCGCAGGTGGGCACTCGCGCCCACTGCCTATCCCCGGATTTGAGCATACCGTCACGCACAGTGAAGCCTGGGGCCTGGGGAAAATCCCGCGTTCCATGATCGTCGTCGGCTCCGGGGCCACGGGCGCCCAGGTCGCTTCCATTTTTAATGCTTTTGGCACGAAGGTCAGCATGTTCGAGATTGCGCCGCGCATCCTGATGACCGAGGATGACGATGTTTCCAGCGTCGTTAAAGCAGCTTTTCTAAATCAAGGCATCGATATTGTCGAAGGATTCGAAAGCATCCAGGCTTTTGAGAAAACAGCGGATGGTGTGCGCATGATTTACCGCCATGATGGACAAACCCAAAGCTGCGAGGCCGACCTGGTAGTCATGTCCGTGGGCTGGATGGCCAATGCCCAGGAATTAAACCTGCAGGCCGCGGGCGTGGAACTGGATAAACGTGGGTTCATCGCCGTGAACGAATTTATGCAAACCAATGTGCCCCATATTTACGCCGCCGGAGATATCAACGGCAAAATGATGCTCGTCTCCACCAGTAGCATGGAAGGCTATTACGCGGCTACCAATGCCATCGAGGGACCGCACTACCCCCTGGAATATGACCTGATTCCGATGGGCAGCTTCACCGACCCTGAATACGCGCAAATAGGACTCACGGAATCAAAAGCACGCGAGGCACACGATATCGTCGTAGCCACGGTGCCCTTTGCCGACTATCCACGCAGCATCATCGACGGCCGTCTCGAGGGTTTCTGCAAAATGATCGCCGACCGGGAATCGCACAAGATCCTGGGCTGTCACGTCGTCGGCGAACGCGCCGTGGAGACGGTACAGCTCGTCGCCGCGGGTATGAAAGCAGGCCTCACCGTCGAGCAGCTGGCCGAACTACCTCTCTCTTTCCCCACCTATGTGGCCATCGTCAGTTGGACCGCCTATGAACTTGTCGAGCAGCTCGGCCTGGAGCCCGGCATCCCCCGCTGGCTGCGCTGTCCCACTAAGCAGTAGGCAGTTGTGAGTGTGCCGGCCTATTCAAACTTATAAACCAGGACCTCGGCCACAGCGCGATAACCCATGCGGCGGTAAATGGAATTGGATACCGGATTGCCCAAATCCGTGTACAGAATGGGCCGGAGGCCACGTTCAAGCAGCTGCTCTGTGAGCCCTGATACGCAGGCCCCTCCATAACCCCGGCGGCGCTTCTCTCGCGGCGTATACACCGCCCCGATTCGGGCGACGCCTTCCACCGGGCCGACATAACCAGCCATTGAGACTGGTTCGCCATCTTCCCACAGGCGGTACATCCCGGCAGGCAGGCGCTGATCTACGTTCGCGGTTGGATCCATGCCGTACTGGCCGATATCGTCATGGAAGGCGAATATCCAATTGAGAATCAAATCGCGGTCCTGCATTCCGGCCGTGCGCAGCCGGCCGTTTACGCCCTTAGGCTTTTCCACTTCCCGTGCTTCGTAGAGACGCTGTCCTTGCAGAGGAACGGCCGCCGACTTGGTGCGTTCCGTCCACTGCCCGGCGAATTGTGCTGCCGGGGCCACCGCTCCCGACACGCCCGGCAGCGTTACTCCACCATCGACGATGGCGTCGACGACAGCTGTCAGCACATCAAAGGGCATAGGCGTGATCGTGGCGTAGAAATTTAGCGGCGATTGGAAGGCCACGCCGCAAATGGCATCACCTTTCCTCGCCAGCCAATAGCGGCCCGGCTGAGGGTGCTTAACACGTTGGTCCAGCAGGGTCAGAATAAGGTTATGCAGTACCGGATCAGAAGCCAAAAATTCCCCGGCCTCATCTAGAACCAAGGATGGATCTTCACTAAATAAGATCTGCACATCCACCTCGATGGTTAAGCGCAAGGAGCCGCGGTGCAAGGCTCCTGGGCTTAGGTGGCTAAATTATGTAAAGCCAATCAGGCACTGCGCGGCGCGCTCAATTCCAGTTGAATATTATCGGGATCGCGAAAGGCCATGACGTAGATACCGAAGCCCTCACCCAAATCCCGTATCTCGCCGCGAACCACGCCCTGCTCGTCGAAATAGGCTGCTGCCTCCTCAAGCGCCTGCAGATCCGGCACGTTGAAACTGATATGGTCCAAACCAACGCGGTTCTCGTTAAATTCATCTCCGCCAAGCGCCTTGGCAGGATCATAGGGCAGCCCGAGCGCTAACACAACCGAACCATTGCTGAGCAGCGCCCGGCTGGGTTCGAACTCCAAGAGCAGGTTAAAGCCTACGTGATTCGTGTAAAAATCGATGCTGCGTTGTAAATCCGTCACCGTAAGAGTAACGTGATGAAGTCCCCCGGTTGCTGGTGTATTAGTCATTTTTGTCTCCAATTAATAAATCAAATCTTGCGTGATTTTCCCGGAAACTATTCGCGGAATTTTTCAAGACCTTGATCTGAAGTTTCCGGGAAAAT
>JBJYWX010000204.1:0-5153 GCA_046259695.1 Promineifilaceae bacterium (SeqCode)
TTTTATGGCCGTGCGCGGGCAGGGCGCCAGCGCCGTGCTTACCATGGAGGAGCGTGAACGTGTCTTCGTCGGTTCAGAAAAATACCTTGGCGTGCCGGAGAACCAGCCGCTGCGGGAAACGGCCGAAAACCGTGCCCGCCATGGAGAAACGATCGTCTGGGTCGGCCAGCCCGACCGGCCGGACGGATATATCGCCTTGCGGGATGAGCCCAATCCCACCGCGCCGGCGGCGCTGGAAGCGCTGCGCGAACTGGGCCTGCATCTGACGCTGCTGTCGGGTGACAACCCGCAAACCACGGCCGCCATCGCCGCCGATTTGGGTCTGGAGGATTACGAGGGCAACATGCGGCCGGCAGACAAAGCGGCCCATATCCGGGGCTGGCAGGAAGCGGGCGAAAACGTGGCCATGGTTGGCGACGGCGTAAACGACGCGCCGGCGCTGGCTGAGGCGGATCTCAGCATCACGGTCGCCGGCGGCACCGACGTGGCCGGGGAAACATCCGATGTCGTCCTGACCCAGCCGGACCTTGGCCTGGTGCCCGTTTTCATCACCCGCTCGCGCCGCACACGGCGCATCATATTAGAAAATCTGGGCTGGGCTTTCGCCTATAACCTGATCGCCGTGCCGCTGGCCGCATTCGGCGTCATTTCACCGGTCATCGCCGCCGTGGCTATGGCCACCAGCAGCCTGCTGGTGGTGGGAAATTCGCTGCGCCTGCAGCGCTGATTCATGGTATGGGCGGTTGTTCGACCGCCGGCAAACACTCCTATTCCAATCTCAACTGGCGGCGGCTGTCTCGACGGCTTCGCGGCCCAGCAGGCCGGCGCCCAGCATCGTGGCCGCCAGGCCGCCGCCGGCCAGAGTCAATTTTAACCTGGTCAGGTTCTTATCGCGTTTTGTATTTCTACTTATGGTTATCTCGTTCAGGGTATAGGCGCACTTCTGGTGCAGGCCTTAATTCCAATGAGTGTGTTCGTGCGGCGCGCGCTGGCCGGAGCCAAACGCGCCAAAGCCCTGGTCACCCTCTCCCTGCTCGCCGAGGCCGGGTTCGCCGAAGCCCAACTCGCCTTGCGCCTGGCTGCCGCCCTGTGCAGAAAGCTGGTTGATGGTCTGGTTGGCGGCTTTGATTTGGGCCAGGTACGCGCTTTCACGCTGCTGCAGCGTCGTCATCGCGGCGCGCAGTTCTTCATTTTGTTTGGCGTAGGCGTCATTCTGGGCCTGCAGGTCTTCAACTTGCGCCTGCAAGGCGGCGATGTCCGCGTCGTAGCTGCCCTGCAGCTCAACCGTGGGCTTCTCGCTCGCGGCCGCGGCTTCCAGCGCGGCGGTGGTTTCACTACCGCCGCGGAAGGCAAAAAAGACAGCAAGTATGAGCAGCGTCAGCGAACCGGCGATCAGGATGTTGGTGATCCGTTTGCGGTTTTCCATAGAAAAATCTCCGTTCAATCTGCGTTGATTGCTTAACGGCCGATATTCTATGGCAATGCTGCTAAGGGAATGTTAAGGGCCGTTATGGTTCTCGTTAAGGGAGGCCGGCCGCCACGCCCGCGGCGGCCGGTCACTGGCTGTACTATTCACAGGGCGATGTACGTGGAGGCACAGCGCCCGAAGCGGTTATGCGATATTTTGGTCCTCTCTCAGCGACGAACGACCGGTATGTAGGAAAAGGAGCCGCCGTATATCATACCGACTTCCACGGCGCCGATATCACAGGCATCGCCAAACGGGCGCGGCGCGCCGCGCTGGTCGGCCGTCGTGCCCACGAGACAGAGACCATGATCAGCGGCCGGGCTTTCCTTGGCGGGCAGATGGGTGAGCGTCTTGCCGCCGTTTTCGGCCAGGGGCCCCAACAGCGGATCGGTATCTTCCATATCCGAAACTTGCGTGAGCCCACAGCTCGCGTCGCTGCTCAGGTTGTGGCCCAGCGAACTGATTTGCGTGACACTGCCGGCCTCCACGCCGCAGTTCTGGCCGCCGGGAGGCTGGTTCAGGATCACATTCTGCAAAGTAAGCGTCTTTTGTGCGCTATCGCCGTCGTGATAGAGGCTGGCGCCGCTGGCCCCCTCGTTGTCGCTGAAGGTCACGAAAAAGAGGCTGGCCGTACCGGAATTGATCATGCCGGCGCCCAAGCCGCCGTGATTGCCGCTGAAAGTGCTGTTTTCGATGACCGCCTTCCCGCGGTTATCCAGGCCCGCGCCGCCCTCGGCGATATTGCCGGAGAAAGTGCTACCGTACGCTTTCAGATCGCCCAGGCTGTACACTCCGCCGCCGCTATTGTTACTCACCGTCACCTCGGACAGGTCAAGGTGACCGGTGCTGTAGAGGCCGCCGCTGTAACCGTTTTTCGCGGTGTTGGCGACGATGGCCGTGCCCTCGCTGAGCGCGATAGTGGTGTCGTCCGTGTCGCCGTAAATCGCGCCGCCGGCGAGCGCGGTATTGGAATCAAAGCGCGTGTTCTTGGCCGCTAGAAGAGCGCCGTCCCAAAGGACAATCGCCCCGCCCCAGCCCGTGCTGACCTCGGCGCTGGCGGTGTTGCCGCGAAACAAGGTATCCGTAATCGTGGCGCTGCCGTCGGCGTTGACCAGGTAGAGCGCGCCGCCGTTGCCGGCCGCGTTGTAGTCGAACTGGCTGTTCTCAATGGTCAGCGCACCGTAGTTGGCGATCGCCCCGCCGGCATAAGTGGGCTCAGTCTTGCTGTTCTGAATGACCACATGGCGCAGGGTAAGCGAACCCAGGTTCTCAATCGAGCCGCCGTCGACATAGCTGAAGCCGTTGCTGAGCACAATGTTCTCCAGCGTCAGGTCGCCGGCGGTCGCCGCCCCGGCATCGGCGCGGTCGCTGTCTGGAGACGAGGAAGCTGCAACGAGGAAGTGCGGTGTTTTATCGCCGCCGCTGAGGGTGATTTGATTGCCCCCGTCGATGGTCACGGCCGCGGTTATCGTCTTCGGCGACGTGAGCAGGATAGTCATCACTGCGCCGCAGTTAAACGTCACCGTCTGATTACCCAGCGCCTGGGCGGTGGCCAGAGCCGATTCAAAAGCCGCCTCGGTACAGCTCTGGGGCGTGCCGTCGCCAACCACTGCGTCGACCGGCTTCAGGTCGCTGCCCTGGCGCTCGACCGCGCCCACGTCACAGCTCGCGCCACCACCGCGTGGGAAGAGGCGCTGGTCCTCGGTGGGCGCCTGGGGGCAGGCATTGGGAGGGATGGCATCGACCAGCGGGCTGTCAATCGCCGGCAGAATGGTCAGCATCTGGTTTGCGCCGCCGTTGTCCTGCAGCGGGCCCAGCTTCAGCGGCCTCAAATTGACTTGATCGCCGGGCTGGTCCAGCCCGCCGCAGGGACCGGAGGCCAGGTTGTAGCCATAAGAACCAACCGGTTTACCGGCACACGTCGCACTGTAGCCATCTATCGCCGTAGCCAGAAGTTTGAGCGAGCTGCCGCCAAAGTTATAGATCTGGCTGCCGTCCGTGGCCTCGTTGGCGCTAAAAGTCGAGTAGATAACCAGGCCGCTGCCGCCGCCATAATAGAGGCCGCCTCCGCTTCCGGCCTGGTTGCCGGCCAGCGTGCTGTCAAGAAGCTGCATCGTCCCCGAACCCTGCTGAATGGCGCCGCCCCAACCGTCCGTATCCTTGGTGGCGTTGCCGCTGAAGGTACAGCGCACGACGTTGAGCGTGCCGTCATCAAAATCGATGCCGGCCCCTTGCTGCCCCGCGCCATTACCCTCAAACGTGGTGTCGTAGAACTCAGCCCTGCCGAAGCTGACCAGCGCCCCGCCGCCGCCCCCGCCGTAATTGCCGCTCAGGGTGCTGTTGCTGACCTGCAGCGTGGCATTGAACGAGCGAATTCCGCCGCCGCCGGCGATGGCCTTATTGTTCTGCAGCAGGCTGCCGCTGATCTCGACCGTGCCCTGGCTGGAAATGCCGGCGCCCATGGAGGCCTTGCTGCCGCTGATACGGCTGTCGACGATTTCGGCCGTCGCATCTTTGTCGACATAGAGCCCGCCGCCTTCATAGGCTTCGTTTTGATCGAGGGTCAAGGAATGGGCCTGCAGCTCGCCCGTCCCGCCGAGGTAAATCGCCCCGCCGCTGCCGGAACCGGCATCGGCCTTGTTGGCGCTGAAGGTCGTGTTATCCAGGATGAGCTGGCAGCCGCCGCTGTAGATGGCGCCGCCGGTTTTCGCCTGGTTGCCGGCCAGCGTGCTGTCGCTCAGCTCGATCGAACCGACCTGGTCGATCGAGCAGTTGATTGCGCCGCCTTCCGTAACGGCCGTGCTGTCGCGCAACTCGCTGTCATGAATGTCCACGTCGCCGCCGAAGATTTCAAGCAGTCCCCCGCCCACGGAGGCGCTGCCGTCGCGCAGGACCAGCCCTTTCAGGGTGAAGAAAAGCCCGCTGTTGACAAAGAAGAGCCGCGTTTTCTTGCCGCCGCTGAGCGTGATCTGGCCCGCGCCGTCGATGGTTATATTGCCGGGAATAATCTTCTGATCGCTGAAGGTAATCGTGGCCGCGCCGCCGCAGTTAAAAGTGATGGTGCCGCCGCCAGTGCCGATCGCGGCTAGAGCCGCGTCAAATTTCGCCTCCGTGCAGCTCGCGGGGGTGCCCGTGCCAACGACAGCGTTGGTGGCCGGCGCTGCCGCAACTCGGGCGAAGCCTGCGGAGGCGGGCAGGCAGGCCAGCAGAAGAACAATTATTGGGAGTAGATAGTGTCTTGCAGTCATTTAATTCACCTGATTGAAAGGGGCAAGAAGATATCAAACGAATCGGAATCATCGGGCTGGCGTTCCACGGAGCCGATATCGACGCCCGCGCCGCTCGGCCGCGGTAAACCACGCTGGTCGACGCTGGGCGTATCTACTGCAATGCCCCGGTCAATGAGCGGGCTGCCGGCCAGGGGCATGTGCGTCAAGGTGCTGCCGCCATGGTCGGCCAGCGGTCCGAGTTTGGCATCGCTGAAGCGCTGATCGCCGGCGGCAATATAGGGACAGCTATCATCGGTAAAGAGATTATTTCCCGCAGAGGTGATGGGCTCGGTTCCGCCTGTTTCGCAGTCCGCGCCAAAATCGCCGCTGTCAAGGACGACGTTCTTAAGTACGATGGTCTCGTAAGGGCCATTACCAAGGTTATAAAGCAGCGAGTCCCCATTGTTCCGGCCGAA
>JBJYWX010000205.1:0-9007 GCA_046259695.1 Promineifilaceae bacterium (SeqCode)
ATGCCAAGAGAGAAAGTCTCACCAGCAGAGAATACCCGGATGGTGCAGACACTAAAGTGAATAGGATTCTGGACGTATGACCGAGCCGAATCTGACCTAATGCTTGTTTCTGATTGAATCTGCCTCGTTCGCTAATTTCGGAACACGGCGTGTGCATTTAGCAGGCATCACTGAACATCCGAAAGGCCACCGGGTAGCACAGCAAGCCCGGAACTTCAGCTGGTTCCTGCAGGAGCAAGAATACAACTTTGTATGCTTGATTCGCGAGAATAACAGCAAGCACACTGAATCCTTTAAGTCTATCTTCGCATCAGAAGGAATCAACATCATCTGCATCCCTTTCAAAACTCCCAATGCCAATACCTTTGCGGAGTGGTGGGTGCGAAAGCTGGGATCAGAGTGTCTGAATAACATCCTGGCTGCGAATGAGTCTCATCTGCGACGAGTATTTGCTGAATAACTGGAATACTACAATTCTAGAAGACCGCATCCGGGTCTAAATCAAGAAACCCCAATCCCCTCTACTCTACCGGAGGCATCCGGCCTTCTTCATCGTCGGCGAATACTCGATGATGTCATTAACGACTACTTCCGGATTCCGGCAGAGAATGTTGTTTCAATAAGCTGAAAAGAGCTTGCTCCAACCTCCCCAACGAAAAACCCAGATGCTTAATCTGGGTCTTCTTCTCTTTGCTATTCACCTGGTATTCTGCTCTATGGCGTGCATCAAGAATGAAAGGCTATCGTAACTTTGGCCAATTTTCCTCGGGGATCCTATCTTTTCACCTAATCTCTGGATGTCTGTTCAGATTAATTTGGAGAGCAAGAAATCACTCGGGTCCAGCGTCAAGGTTTATGTACCATACGCGCTTGCGGCCAGTAGCACCAATTTCTATGTGCCTTCAGTTTGGAATCGAATAAGCGCATCGCGCAAGGCTGAACCCTTTTCCGGGGTGAATCTTCCGGCAGTGCGCCACAGCACTTTGCCCGAATCGTCAAACAGATAAAGCCACATATCTGTCTCGTTTTCAATGCCGAGCGCTTTTCTGAACGCGCGTTTGTCCAGATAGAGCGTGATCGTGCGTGCGCGTGTAGCATCACTGGGTATGCCTGCACGCATACCCTCGTTCAGAAATGTGCGGTAGATGGGGCCTCCGCGTGGCAAGGTGGGAAATTCATAGTACTGAATCTCAGGGTGTTCATTTACAAGGTCTTCTACGAAAGGAACCCATTCATCGATCAGATCTTGGTGCCGGCGTAAGAAAGCTATGAATACAAGATTGATATCCCCGGCAAAGTCCTTTGGAAAGACCATCTTTTGGCGCTTCAGGTTGCTGCCTTTCACGGTTGGTAATTGCATTTAGTCCTCACTTCCACTCGCTTCCACACTCAAACCTATTTCTACCTGTTTATGGTCAGCGCGACAATTAAGGGAAATATCGAGTGCCCGTTGAATGAACAAATCGATCATGCGCGAGAAGATGGCGTCATAATCGTAGCGATTGAAACAATGAAAGAGATTGCTGAAACCAAAAAAAATGGATCTTTGGCAAAAAACCACGTCTGTTAGCGTATATCTGCGTGAATATTGATAATGCCCTCATTTCTAAGCCGACGCGCTGCGCTTATCTAAGGCTTCGCGGTGTGAGCATTGGGGGTTAGGCGTAGTACGGCATAAGAGGCCGGAACGGAACCGGCGTTTACACAAAATACAAGATACCTTCCATTTTCTCTTTCGTGACATTCGACATGTCGCATAGGTGACAAATGTCATGAATCTTTGCGCCTGGGAGAAAAGCTGCTAAATTTGCGCTTAGATTTATTTAGTAATGTGTAGATTTACATAGATTTTGATCTCCTTGTGTGCCTCCCGGCGGTTCCGACCGCCGGGAGGCTATTCTTGAAAGTTGTTAAACACGCCGCCTTTTCAACCGATCGCACCGGCTGCGGCACGGCAGATAGCTCCGGTATCGAATTTGAAACAGATGCCTTGGCGGCCCGGGACAGAGAGAGTCACAGAATGGAAACCTTGGTCGAAGATGCCCCTTATGCCCCTCCACGCTTGATCTTCTGGGAAACAACCGCCGGTTGTAACCTGGAGTGCATTCACTGCCGCCGGATTACAGTAGCCGACCAGCTCTTGCCGCAGGACCTCACCACCGCCGAAGCGAAAGCGATGATCGACGACATCGCCGCTTTCTCCCGGCCGATTTTTGTGCTCAGCGGCGGCGAACCGTTGTTCCGGCCCGACATTTTCGAGATTGCCCGCCACGCCACCGGCGCCGGGCTGATTGTCGCCCTGGCCACCAACGGGACGCTCATCGATCGCCAGGTCGCGCAGCGCATCAAGGAATCGGGCATCCGCCGCGTCAGCGTCAGCTTCGACGGCGCGGACGCGGCCACGCATGACATTTTCCGTGGGCCGGGCGCCTTTGACCGCGCCCTGCAGGGCATCGGCCACCTGCGCGACATTGGCGTGCCCTTTCAATTCAACACGACCGTCGCCAAGCACAATATTCACCAGATGGAAGAGACCCTGGCGCTGGCCAAGGGGCAGGGAGCCGTGGCCCTGCACCTCTTCCTGCTGGTTCCGGTCGGCTGCGGCGTGCAGATCGCCGAAGACCAGCAGATTTCTCCCGAGGAGTACGAAGACGTGCTCAACTGGATGTACGACGCGGAAATGGCGGGCGGCATCGAGCTCAAGGCGACCTGCGCGCCCCATTATTTCCGCATCGTAGCCCAGCGCCGCGCCGAGGAAGCCAGGCTGGGCATCCGCCGCCAGAGTCCGGACAGCCAGCGCCGCCAGCACCATGCCGGTTCGAACGGCCATCCCGGCGGCCACCCCGGTGGAAACCCGCACGGCGCGGGCCGCCATGCTATGAACGCCATGACCAAGGGCTGCCTGGCCGGCACGGGCGTGACTTTCATCAGCCATCGCGGCGAAGTATTCCCCTGTGGTTACCTGCCCCTGGAAGCGGGTAACATCCGCGAGCAGAATATCGCTGACGTCTGGCACTATTCGCCTCTTTTCACCGAGCTGCGCAACCCCGATTTGCTAGGCGGCAAATGCGGCGTCTGCGAGTTTACCCAGCTTTGCGGCGGCTGCCGCGCCCGCTCCTACGGCATGCTGGGTGACCACCTGGCTGAGGAACCTTTCTGCACCTACGTGCCCAAACCGATGCGCGAGACGGTGGTATGACGGCCGGACAAAATCCGAACGGTACTGCCAACGGCCGCAACGGGCAGAACCCGTTTCCCACTTACGACGTCGCCATTGTCGGCGGCGGCATCACGGGCCTCAGCGCAGCCTGGAACCTGCAGCGGCTGGCGCGGGATAATGGCCGCCCGCTGTCCTATACCCTGCTGGAAAGTGGTGACCGTTGGGGCGGCAAGATAAAAACCGAAACGATCGAGGGCTTCGGCGACGAGCCTTTCGTCATCGAAGGCGGCCCTGATTCTTTTATCACCTCCAAACCGTGGGCCTGGCAGCTTACCAAACAGCTCGAGTTGGTGCCCGAAGCGCTGCCCACCAATGACGACCGGCGCCAGACTTTCGTGCTGCAAAGAGGCAAGCCGGTGCCGCTGCCCGATGGGGTGATGATGATCGTGCCCACGCGCTTTACCCCGTTCGCTCTGTCGCCTTTGATTTCGCCGCTGGGCAAGCTGCGCATGGGCCTTGACCTGCTTATTCCGCGGCGCAAGGACGGCCGTGATGAGACGCTGGCCGACTTCATTCGCCGCCGCCTGGGTGACGAGGCGCTGGACAAAATCGCCGAACCGCTCATGTCCGGTATCTATAATGCCGAGGCGGAAAAACAGAGCGTCCTGGCCACTTTCCCGCGCTTTCGCGATATTGAGGCCAGGTACGGCAGCTTGATTCGCGGCATGCTGGCTGCCAAACGCGCGCGCGCCAGCGCCCCGGACAGCCAGAGCGCTGAAGCCGACAAACCGGCTTCGATATTTGTGTCCTATCGCGCGGGCATGAATACCCTGGTGGACAGCCTGCTCGGCGAGCTGGACGGTGACCTGCGCCTCAACACGGCCGTAACGGGCATGACGATGGCGCTGGACGGCTATTATGAGCTGCTCACATCGGGCGGTATGCTGCGCGCCCGGGCGGTGATCCTGGCCGTGCCGGCTTACGCTGCCGCCGCCATCCTGCACGCCATCGCGCCCGACGCGGCGGAGGCGCTGCGCCAGATCCGTTACGTCAGCACCGGCACGATTTCGCTCGGCTTCCGGCGAGACGAGATAGATCACCCGCTGAACGGGTTTGGCATCGTCATCCCGCGCAGCGAGCGGCGACCGATCAATGCCATCACCTGGAGCAGCACGAAATTCGACCATCGCGCTCCTGGCAATGCCGCCCTGCTGCGCGTCTTCTTTGGCGGCTCGCGCTCGCCGGAGATGATGGACAAGCCGGACGAGGAACTGCGGGCTATTGTCAAGCAGGAACTGGCGAAGATCATGGGCATCCACGCCGAGCCCATTGTCGAGCGCATTTATCGCTGGCGGCGCGCCAACCCGCAGTACGATGTCCATCACCTGGAACGGGTCGCCGCCATCGAGGCCGCGCTGCCCGCCGGCCTGCTGGTGGCCGGCAGCCCCTACCGCGGTATCGGCATTCCCGACTGCGTCCACCAGGGGCAGCAGGCGAGCGACCAGGTTTATTCCTATTTGGGCGAGGCGGAGCGCGCCGGGCAGACATCCGCCAACAGCGCCGCGGCGCTGTTGGGCAGCGATAAAGAGCAGGCGATGGCGAACGCCGGACCAGAGAAGCTGGCGTCACAATCTCATGTCTGATCTGCCAGTTTCAAGCAGTTGGCTCTCACTCTCCGGTGCCGCCGAAAGGCTGGGCGTGCACCCGACCACGCTGCGCCGCTGGGCCGACAACGGCGACATCAACGTCATGTTTACACCCGGAGGCCATCGCCGCTTCCTGGTCAGTGACCTGGAAGCGTTTGCCGCCGAAAGGCGTGTGCTGATGGGCAATAACCAGGCCGCTGCCGAATGGGCCGATCGCGCCCTGCAAAATACGCGGCAGGAGCTGGTGACGCAGGGGGACCAGCGCTGGGTCAGCACCCTCGACAACGGCACGCGAGATGACAACCGGCGCTTGGGCCAGCAGCTTCTGGGTCTGACAATGCAGTATATCAGCGCCACGGACGAGGAACTGCCCGCGATGCGCGCCCAGGCGCAGGAAATCGGGCGGCAGTACGGAGAAATGGCCCACCACGCAGGGCTGCCGATCACCGAGGCCCTCAAAGCGACACTCTTCTTCCGCGATCTGCTTATGGAAACGGCGCTGCGGCTGCCCGAGAACCTGCCGCTTAAACCTGAAGCCAACGTACGCCTGACGCGCAAGATTAGCCAGCTCATGAACACGGTCCAGCTGGAAATTGCCGAGGTCTATGATGACAACGACACGGATATTGTGTATCGGGGTTAACCACGAGACAGCGCCGCTGGCCATGCGTGAGACCCTGGCCTGTATGTCGCCGGTGACTGATCCCGGCCTCGGCCACGCCTGCCCGCATATCGACGAATGGGTGATCGTCTCGACCTGCAACCGCGTGGAGATTTATGTCGCTACCAGCACGACGCTGCCGCTCGACAATGCGCGGGAACTGTTGTTGACCCATTTTGGCGCGTCGGGCAGCGACCTACTGCCGTATGTCTACGTTTACGAGGATGAGGCGGCCATTGACCATTTGCTGCGCGTCGCTGCCGGCCTCGATTCGCTGGTGCTGGGCGAACCGCAGATATTAGGCCAGGTCAGCCGCGCTTTTACCCAGGCGCAGGAACAACACACCGCGGGTCCCGTGATGCGCGCCCTCTTCCGCACCGCGCTTGCCGCGGGCAAACGGGTGCGCAGCGAGACCGCCATCGGCCAGAATCCGGCCAGCGTACCCTCGGTGGCCATCAACCAGGCGCGGCTCCTGTTGGGCAGCCTGCGCGAACGCACCCTATTGCTGGTCGGCGCCGGCGCCATGGCCCAGACGGCGATCAAGGCCCTGCGCGCGCGCGAATACAGCAACATCCGCATCGCCAACCGCACCTTCTCCCGCGCCGAAGCCCTGGTTGAACCGTGGGGCGGGACGGCCTACGAGCTGGGCGATCTGTCTTCGGCCGTCGCCGCCGCCGATGTGGTCTTCTGCGCCACGGATTCCCAGGTGCCTTTGCTGACGGCCGACCTGGTGCGCGGCGCGATGGCCGGGCGGACAGAACGGCCGCTGCTGCTCTTTGACCTCTCCGTGCCGCGCAACATCGATCCCGCGGCCGTACTGGTCGACGGCGTGACCCTCGTCGATATGGATCGCCTGCACGCCGATCTAGACGAATCACTCACCGCGCGGCAGGCCGAAGTGCCGGCGGTGGAAGCGATATTAGCCGGCGAATCGGCCGCTCTGCAGCAGCGCCTGGCCGAGCTGGCGATGCGCCCCGTGATCGCTGATTTGCGCCAGAAAGCGGAACAGATCCGCCGCCGCGAGCTGGAACGCGCCCTGCGCAACCTGGGCGATGTGGACGAGCAGACCTTAGCGCAGCTCCAGCACCTCTCACGCGCCCTGGTAAACCAGCTCCTGCACGAACCGACCCGCCGCCTGCGCCAGGAAGCGACCGGCGAGCGGCATCAGGCGGTCGCCGAAGTAGTGCGCGCGCTCTTCAACCTCACGCCGTCACAAGGCAGTGACGCCGCTAACGGCGACGGTTATTCCCCATCTTAGCTATGAGTGAGCTGTTGGCTCTGCGCGCCGGCACGCGCGTCTCTGCGCTGGCGCGCTGGCAGACGGACCACGTGCTTGACCTGCTGCGCCAGGCGCGGCCGGGCCTGGCCTGTTCCATTGCGACCTTCAGCACCGAAGGCGACCGCACGCTCGACCGGCCGCTGCCGGCGATTGGCGGCAAGGGCCTGTTTACGGCCGCCCTTGAACACGGGCTGCGGCAGGGCAGCATCGACATCGCCGTCCATTCGCTCAAGGATTTGCCCGTCGCCGACCCGCCCGGCCTGACCGTGGGCGCCATTGTCGGCCGTGCCGACGTACGCGACGTGCTTGTTTGCCGCGACGCCTGCACCCTTTCTACGCTTCCCGCGGGGGCCGTGGTCGGCACCAGCAGTTTGCGGCGCCAGGCGCAGCTCCTGGCGCTGCGCCCCGACCTGGCGGTGCGCTCCATTCGCGGCAACGTGGAAACGCGCATCCGCAAGGTGATGGAAGGCGAGTATGACGCCACCGTACTCGCCGCCGCCGGCCTGACGCGGCTCGGTCTGGAAGTGGGGCGTAGCGCCTGTTTCCTCTCCGTGGAAGAAATGCTGCCCGCGCCGGGCCAGGGCGCGCTGGCCGTGCAGTGCCGCGTCGACGACACCCAAACGCTGGACCTGCTGGCGCTGATCGATAACCGGGTCGTGCGCGAAGCGGTAACGGCTGAACGTACCTTCCTGCAATCCTTGGGCGGCGGCTGCGCCGTGCCCGTCGCTGCTTATGCCACGGCCGAAAACGGCGTCTGGTCCCTGACCGGCCTGGTCGCCAATCCCGGCGGCGAGCCGCTGATACGTGTATCCGGCAGCGGCGCTGAGGCTGAAGCGCTGGGCCGGGCGCTGGCCGGGCAGGCCACGGCCGCGGGCGCCGGGCGCATTCTCGACCAGGTGAAACCGCTGCGCGAGAAGCGTATCATCGTCACTCGCAGCCCGGAACAGGCCGCTGAATTCGCCGGCCGCCTAGCGGCTTTGGGCGCTGACCCGCTGCTTTTCCCGGTTATCGACTTTGAAGCCACGCCCGCCGCGGAAGTTCTGCCCGCGATACGCGCCCTTGCCGGCTACGATTGGCTGTTGTTTACCAGCGCCAACGCCGTGCGCTTCTTTTTTGCGCTCTACGATGGGCTGGTCGAACAGCCGTCACTGCCGCGGGTCGCCGCCGTGGGCGAGGCCACAGCCGCCAAGCTGGCAGAACGAGGCATCGCCGTCGATTTTATGCCCGCCGAGTTCAGCGGTGAAGCGCTGGCGGCAGGCCTGGACGATATGTCCGGCCGGCGCGTGCTGCTGCCGCGCGCGCGCATCGGCCGTCCGCAGATCGTGACGCTGCTGCGCGAACAGGGCGCGGCCGTTGACGACATCCCCCTCTACGATACGGTGCGCGCCGTACCGTCCGCCGCGGCGCTGGCTGAACTGCGGCGTGGCGTTGACATCGTGACTTTCACCAGCCCCTCCAGCGTGCGCAATTTCTATGCCCTGCTCGAAGCCGCAGGCATCGACCCCGGTGCTTACCTGGCGGTGGTCAAGACCGTTTGCATCGGTCCCTCCACCGCCGACCAGCTCGCCGACCTGGGCCGGGCGGCCGACCTGGTGCCCGCCGAGTACACCATCGGCGGCATGATTGAAGTCATGATCACTGATCAATTGGGGCAGGCTGGATGACCGACGGGACGGCGTGCAGCTACAGCGCCAGGGCGACCAGGGCGTCGACTGACTGCGGTGCGGCGGACCGGCCCTGGTGCCCGCTCAGGCGTTCGGCCGCTTCCTCGTAGAGGGCCATTTCCTGCGGCGGTAGAAAGACCGGCAGCCGCGCGAAGAGAGACAGTGCCGAATTAAGCAGCACGGCCGCGCGCGACGGCTGGCCATTACCTTCCGCGACCAGGCCCAGGCCGGCGACGTTGCGCGCGATCATCCGATCGTGCTTTTCGCCATAAAAATACTGCAGACTCTCCGCGTACAACTGCTCGGCGGCGGCGAAGCGCCCTTCGGCGCGGGCGATGTGGCCGCGATGGTGGGCCAGCAGTTTGAGACCCAGCGTCTCACCGACCTCGGTGAAGAGCTGCTCCGCGATTTCATAATGGTGCAGCGCCAGATCCCACTCGCCCAGCAAAAAACAGGCTTCACCCAATTCTTCGCGGGCCCACGCTTCTTCCCGTTTGATACCCAGCCGCGTAAAAAGGGCGACCGCCTGCTGCAACAGCCGCCGCGCCTCACCCGCGTTCCCTTCCAGCAGCTCGTGCGCGCCGCGGCGTGTTTGCC
>JBJYWX010000206.1:0-2538 GCA_046259695.1 Promineifilaceae bacterium (SeqCode)
CGATGTGACCGTGACGCCTGAAGCAGCCGTAACCGCGGCGCCGACCCCAACACCTCGACCGATAGAGGGCGGCGAACCACGGGAGATCCTTCTCAACGCCGGGTGCACCTCTTGTCATCAAATTGGTGACTTAGGAGAAAGCCACAAAGTTGGGCCAGATCTCAGTGACATCGGCTGGCTGGCCCAGGGTCGCGTTGCTGAAATGAGCGCGCGTGACTACATTCTGCAATCTATCGTAGAACCGAATGCTTACCTTGCGCCCGAATGCCCGAATGGTCCTTGCCTGGCGAATATCATGCCGCGTGACTACGGCCATCGACTTACTGTCGACCAGCAAGATCAACTGGTCGCCTATCTACTGGAACAGCAGCAAGAACCTTCGGCCGTTGCCGAGGACATACATGACAGCTTCCGGCCAGGGCCAGGCAGCGAAACAGCGCCGGCAGAACAGCCAACCTCAGTCAGCCGACGTGACATAAATAACGTTAGAATTGTGTCGGTATTACTGGTGACGCTGGCGCTGCTTATCAGCCTGATCGTCTATTTTAGAGACAAACCCGCGAAGAAATAAGCGCAGCCCTAGCGATACTTTTCGCGCAAGGCGCGTTCAACCTGGCGCTCGGCGTCCCGCCTAGCCAGGTCCTGGCGCTTGTCTCGGCGCGCCTTTCCCCGCGCCAAAGCTATCTCAACCTTCGCCCGCCCGTTTTTTAGGTAGATTTGCGTCGGGATAACGGTAAGTCCCTTCGTTGCCAGCGCATCAAGAATATTGGCTATCTCGCGCCGGTGGAGGAGCAGTTTGCGCGGCCGTTTCGCTTCGTGATTGTCTCGGCTGCCGTGCTCGTAGGGAGCGATGTTGGCCTCAACCAGCCACAGTTCTCCATCTCGCGGCTGGACGTAGCTTTGTTGCAGGCTTACCTGGTGACTGCGGATCGACTTTATCTCCGTACCTTGTAGCACAAGGCCAGCTTCAAATCGCTCCAGGAGCTGGTAGTCAAACGACGCGCGCCGGTTCTTAGCGATTATTTTGATTCCTTGGCTGTCTTTCATAGATCGCTGCGCAGCTTGTTTACAAAGGCCGCCTGCGCCTGTTTCAGATGGTACGAAGGTCACTCCCCTTCTGTCAAATATTGTAACGCCCGCTGAAGCTGCATGTCGCTATCTCCGCCCAGATCAGCTGGCGTTGCCACCTCGATGTCAGGCGCAATGCCTTCATCACTGATAGAGCGATTATCCGGTGTGAACCAACGAGCGATTGTCACCCGCAGTTCAGAGCCGTCGCCCAGCGTATGCACGTGTTGTACAGAGCCCTTGCCAAATGTAGTCTCGCCAATAAGCACGCCGCGCGCATTATCTTGAACGGCACCGGCAACAATCTCCGACGCGCTGGCGCTGCCCGCATTAACCATCACCGCCAGAGGCAGGCTTTCACCCGGATCCCCATTTTCTGAACGAAATATCTCATCCAGATCGCTGTTTGTGCTGCTGCGCTCATAAAGGACGACCCCCTCCGGCAAGAAGAGATCTGCAATCCGCACCGCCTGATCCAGGAAACCACCTCCATTATCCCGCAAGTCGAACAGGATGCCGTCTGGGTTCTGGGCAAGAAGTTCAAGCAGCGCGCGCTCAACTTCATCACCGGCCGTCTGGGTAAAACTAGTCAACTTTATGTAGGCAACTGTCTTGTTTCCAACTTCTTTGATTTCATACTCGACCGCCGGTACCGAAAATTCCGAACGTGTCAACGTAAAGTCAATAGGTTCGTCGACGCCTTGACGCACGATGGTTAGGGTAACGGCTGAGCCGGCGGGTCCGCGCACCAGCAACAGAACCTCATCAAAACTCATACCGGTCACTGATTCGCCATCAACAGCAACAATGTAGTCGCCAGCAAGCAGTCCAGCAAGATCGGCCGGCTGTTCGTCGATCGGGCGCACTATCTCGACAAGGCCATCCGTGGTGGGGCGGACAATTGCGCCAATACCTGAAACCGACCCATCCAGATCATCCCGTAATCTTTCCGCGATTTCGGGGCGGATGAAACGAGTATAGGGGTCGTCAACCGCTTCCAGCGAGCCGGTGATCGCGCCATAGAGGCGGTCCTGCACGTCAGGGAGATCACCATCGTATTCGTCTTCAACCAGCTGCCAGACATCAAAAAAGGTTGCCAGGTCCAGCTCGGCTGCTTCATCATTCCCAGCGGAAGATTTAGAGGAAGCCGGTGCAGGCTGTGGAGTCTCGGCCGCCGCTGGTCCATCCGCGGGCACAACAAGCTCTATGGTCGCCGTCGGTGGCGCCGTTGCTGAGGGTAAAGGCGTGTAGGTCAATGTGGCTGTCAGCGTTGGCGGCGCACTTGTTGCCGCAGGGCTGGCGGTTGCTCCCTCAGCCACCGTCAAATTGGGCTGTTCGTCTATGAGTTCACTGGCCGCATCTTGCCCAAATAGGTACCCGGCATAGGCCGCCACGCTCAGCGCGACCATAAGCGCCAGGGCAATAACCACTGCTAGAAGCAAATGCCGGGTAGTTGAAGACATGTTGTTC
>JBJYWX010000207.1:0-29495 GCA_046259695.1 Promineifilaceae bacterium (SeqCode)
TGTCATCAGCCAGGACGTGCCGGGCACCTCGTACTCAAAGACGTCGTCCTCGTAGCGCTGGCGCGAACCGTCCGTTTCGATTTCCTCCAACACGTAGAAATACGTCTCGCCAGGAGTAACCTCCCGGTCTGTAAAGGCATAGTCGGCGCCGCTAATCGCGCTGCCAGCGCTTTCTATAAACTCGCCATCGTTGATCAGAACAAAGTCGCTGGAGCTGCCGGCCCGCCGGTAGATATTAAAACCCGCCGTGCCCTGCTCCGTCGCGGTTTCCCAGGTGATCTCAACTTGTGGTGGCGCAATTTGCCTGTAAGCGACTAGCAGCACCGCCAGAAGGAGCCATATGATGCCAATTACAAGCAGGACTCGACCAAATCGTGCTTGTTTCATTGGCTGGTACTTGCTGTACTACGCCTACCTAATCGGCGGCGCCGACCTGGTTCTTGGCCTTTGAACGCCGCCGGATACGCCGGCGAGACTTTGAACCGTCAGAAGCATAGGTGCTGTAATACTGGTAATAGTAGTAACTGCCGTGCGACGGCTTGATGCGATTGAGCAGCACGCCCATGACGTGGGCATTGCTCTTGCGCAGGCGCTCCACGGCCTGGCGCAGGGTGTCGCGGCTGGTCTCGCCCACCTGCACCACGAAAAGCGCTCCCTGCGTCTGCGGCGCCAGCACAGCGGCGTCGGTGACCGACAATACCGGAGGCGAATCAAACAACAAGAAGTCCGCTTCAGTTATTAGCTCGTCGATGAGCTGTGCCATGCGCTGCGAGCTCAAAATCTCAGCCGGATTTGGGGGAATCGGGCCGCTGGTCATCACGCGCAGCCCTCTAACCTTGGTGTCTTTCAAGTGCGTAGAGGCCGGGGAGGTGTTGTCCAAGAGCGCCGTTGTCAGGCCGTGGCTGTTGCCGAGACCAAACAAACGATGCTGCGTCGGCCGCCGCAAGTCTGAATCGATCACGATGACCCGTTTGCCGGCCTGGGCCATCACCACGCCCAGGTTGGCCGTTGTGGTCGACTTCCCTTCTCCTGGCGAGGCGCTGGTCACGACCAGGCTGCTCAAATCATTGTCTATGGCCGAAAAGCCCAGGTTGGTGCGCAGCACGCGGTACGCTTCGGAGAGCGGGTCGCGCGGTTCATTATAGGCGATGAGACTGTCTGTCGGATCACTGGCCTTGATGCGTGCTATGGCGCCTAAAGTCGAGAGTCCGGTGTCTGCCTGTATCTGGTCCTGATTCTTAACCGTGTTGTCCAGGTACTCGGACAGGAAAATCAAGCCGAGGGCAGCAAGCCCGCCAATAATGGCGGCGATCAAGGTATTGAGCAGCGTGCGTGGGCTGATCGGATTGTAGTTTGGCACGGCCGCTTCAATGGGCACAATGTTGCTGTTCTCTTTCGCCTGATCGCGCTGCAAAGCATTGAGGTTGTTAAATGCCTCGGTGTAACGGATTTGTGCCTCATTAAGCTGCTGAGTAAGGCGCGCCTTGGCCGCATCATCCTCCGGCGTCAGGCTGCCGTTGAGCTCGCCGATCTCGATCTCCAGCCCGTTAATTTCATCAGAAATCGTTGCGAGGTGATCCTGCCAGTTATTAATCGGCTCAGCATAACGGAGGTTATCCCGTTCCTGGTTCTGGCGGACGAATACTTCGCCTATCGTGTTCGCGATAGCCGCTGCCCGCTGTGGATCCGTGTCCTGCACCGTGACTATCATGATTTGGCGGTCAGCCGGGGCGCTTACGCTGACTTTTGAACGCAGCTCGCCGGGACTAAAAGGAAGTCCTAGCGTGGTGATGGTTTCTTCCAGTACGGGGCGGGTTGTCGCAATTTCCACGTAAGTTTGCGCGAGGATCTGTTCAGTAAGCAGCTGTGAATACTCGTTGGAGGTGGAACTACTTCCGGGCGCCTCATCAATCAAATAACGCGATGTTGACTGGTAGACCGGCGTCATACTGCTGCTGATTATAAAGGCGACCGCCCCAGCAACAATGGCGCTCAGTATGACCAGCCAAACGTAGCGTTTCGTTACATCGAAATACCGTCTTAGTTCCATGGTGTGTGTTCCGTATCCTCTAGGCTGCTGGCTGGACAGCAACCTTAATCGCGGCGACAAGGGCAAAGAGCGCCATACCGGCCCATAACAGAGTTTCCCAGGTCTGTCCGCTAGTTCCTGCTAGGCCGATCGCCACCAGGAAAGAAGAAGCCCAAAAGAAGCGCAAAAAGCCTGGACTGCTGAATTGATCGCGCATCGAACGGCCGGATTCAGAGGCCGACCATATGGCGTAACTGGCAGCGGCCAATAGCAGCGAAAGCCCAAAAATCCAGAAACTATTAAATAATACAGACTGCCAGTTGATCATTTATGGTAAGTATATCATACCGATCATGGCTGAAAAGGGCCACTTTTCGGCGTTTTGGCAGAGATTTCACCCCTTTTGCCGCCTAATGCCGCGCCTTGACTTCGCATAGAGCGATTCACTTCGCTGGCGCAGGGTGAATCAAAAACGGTATACTTTGTTGCGCCGTTAAGGTACAAACGGCAAACAGACCCTTATGGCCAAACAGCGATCCCGCTTCGTATGTCAAAACTGCGGCCGAGCCACGCCGGCTTATATGGGCCGCTGCCCGCGCTGCGGTGAATTCGACACCATGGTCGAGGAGATCATTGTCGAAACGACGGCGCCCGAGTCTCGCCGGCGCACGGCGCCCGACAGCGTCCCGCGCCGGCTGCCCGAGATTACGGCCGATGGTGTCGAACGTCTCGAGCTGCCGCTGCAAGAATTTTCCCGCGTTTTGGGCGGCGGTATTGTACCCGGCTCGCTGGTTCTGGTAGGTGGCGATCCCGGCATAGGCAAGTCCACCCTCTTGCTCGATCTGGCCGCTCAGGTTGCCGGCCGCTACGGACCGACCCTGTATGTCTCCGGTGAGGAAAGCGCTCGCCAAATCAAAATGCGCGCCGATCGCCTGGGCGTGGTCGCCAATGACCTTTTCGTGGTGACTGAGACCAGCCTGGAAGCGGTCCTGGCCCATGTCGACCAGGTGAAACCGGTGCTGCTTATCGTAGACAGCATCCAGACAACGCAGACCGAAGCTTCAAAATCGGCCGCCGGCAGTGTCAGCCAGGTGCGCGCCTCAGCCGCAAGGCTGCAAGAATTGGCCAAAGAGACTGGTATTTCGGTGTTTTTGGTAGGCCATGTGACCAAGGAGGGCGCGATTGCCGGGCCGCGGGTCCTGGAGCATATTGTTGATACGGTGCTCTATCTCGAAGGGGATCCATTTCATCGCTATCGTTTGCTGCGCAGTGTCAAGAACCGCTTTGGCGCTACAAGTGAGGTTGGCGTTTTCGAAATGAGCGGGCGCGGCATGGAGGAAGTGGCCAATCCCTCTGAGGCGTTCCTGGCCGAGCGGCAGGTCAACGCGCCCGGTTCAGCCATCGCCGTTACCCTGGAGGGCACGCGGCCGCTGCTGGTGGAAGTGCAGGCGCTGGCCAGCTCGACCAGCTTTCCCAATCCGCGCCGCACCGCCAACGGCATTGATTACAATCGCTTGCTGCTGCTGACGGCCGTGCTCGGCCGGCGTGTGCGCCTGCCTGTCTTTGACAAGGACATCTTCGTCAACGTCATCGGCGGCTTGCAGATCAAGGAGCCGGCGGCAGACCTGGCTGTCGCTCTGGCCATCGCCAGCAGCGTGCGCGACCGGCCCGTCTTCGCTGATCTGGCCGTGGTGGGTGAGATCGGGTTAAGCGGTGAGCTGCGCGCGGTTAGCCAGCTTGAAGCGCGTCTCAAAGAGGCGCACAAATTAGGCTTCAAACGCTGCATCATCCCCCGTTCCTCGCGCCGCAAGGAACTCAATGTACCCAAAGGACTGCAGTTGATTCCCTGCCGCACCCTGCGCGAAGCGATTGATGCCTCGCTGTTAGCGGCGGACAAAGATGACGAGGGCGGTACCGAGTAAGGCGATGCCTGTCAGACCGAACAGGTAAGGGAGCCAGGCAACTGGGGTGTCTTCTGCTGCGGCCGGCGATCCTTCCCGATCTTGAGCCAAAGCTTCCACCGCAACGGTTGGCTCCGGCACTGTCGTGGCTGTGGCCTGTAGCGTCTTAGTGACCGTCGGCAGCGGCGTCGTTGTTACTGTCACGGCCTCTGTAGCCGTCGCCAATTCGGCCGGCGCATTGGTCGACTCCCCGATTTCTTGCGGCTGCGGTTCAAAGCCGACCACCACCTCCTGGTTGGCCTGCAGCACGTCATTTTGCGTCAGCCCACTGATCTCGTAGAACTCGTCCAGTGTCAGACCGTAATTGGCGGCGATACTGTAGAAAGATTCGCCCGCGCTGACTGTGTGCATGATCGTCCCGTCAGGCATTTTTCGTGCCCGCGGGTTTCCGGCCAGCGGCACCGAGCCGTCGGGCAGCACCGTGTAGCCAAGCAGGAGCTGTTGGCCTACATTAATCACCGTGCCTTCGCTCAGGTTATTTAGCCGCCGCAAATCGGCCACCGTCAGACCGAAGCGATCGGCGATCCAGCTCAGCGAATCTCCCTCGCTCACGGTGTAGATAAGTTTGCCGTCCGCTCCGGCCGTGGGTGAAGCGAAGGGTGTGGCGCTGCCCGTAGGCGGCGGGGTAGGACTGGGTGCGAGCGTGGGTGCGGCGGTGCCCGCAGGCGCGGCCGTTGCCTGCGCGACAGGTGCTGCGGCCGCTGCCCCGTCTTCCGCCGCTGTCGCGCTTTCAGCGCTCTCCTGCGACGCTTCCGGCGGCGGTGGTGCGACGACGGCAAGGCCCCCGGATTTGTAGGCCGCGCTCATCTGTGCCGTCAGGTCCAGGTAGGTAGTGCCGAACGAAACGCTGGGCTCGATGTTGCTGCCCTCGGCCCATTCATTAAAGGAGGTAATGATCAGCATGTCAGGCGCACTGGCCGCGGCGCCACTAAAACTGCTCTGGTAATAAGCGCCACCCGCGCGATCGCGCACGAATGAATTGTCGCCGCGTCCGAGATGGCTGTCATTCCAACCGGGCATTGCAGTCGCCACCCAGTACTTGTACCCGCCATAGGTGCCCGCTGCGGCGCGCGTGTTGGCGGCCCAAGTCATCGCCGTCCCGGCCGGATCGGCCGACCAGGCCGTGTTGTAAAGATGCAGGCCATCGAATACGCTGAGGTAGTCCGTATTGCCGCCCTCAGCGATCCAGATCGAATTGTGGCCCGGATCTACCGCCTCGCGGATAACCGCCCAGTCTCCGCTGGACAACAGCCAGCTCGCCCAGAAGAATATGACCGGCTTGCCGTCTACGCGCAGGTAGGCCGGGTGTGCCGCATGGGTCGCCAGCAGGGTCTGCAGGGCGGCGATCCGGTCCTGGTTGCCGGCAAAAAATGGACTACCCGTTTCAAAATCGACTGCGGCCTTGAAGCCGTTTGCCGCGGCCGTGTCGAGCAGCATGCGAAAATTCGTTTCCGTCTGGTTGTTTTCTGTCTGCGGCCCATACCACCCCTGCACAAAACCGTCAATGCCCGCTGCACGCGCCTCGCTGACATGGCGCTGGATCGTCCCCGCATCGGAGGAGAAGTAAGGCGTTGGTGGCTGGAAAGTTGTTCTACCCACGCCGAAGGAGTCGGGGCTGTACCAGGCATAATAGAATGCGAGCACAAGCTTGGTCTGTCCCTGCGCCTGTGCTTTTTCCCCCTCAGCAAGCGTAAGCATGAGCGCCAGAAACAACGCCAGCACGGCCGCATGGCGCAGCGCGTTCATCACCCGTGATTTGGGCCAAGAGGCTCCCGTTTTGTGTGAAGTCATAAGCAGTTAACCAGCCGCGCATTATAACGGCCGTCTCCTGGCAGGGAAAGTCGGCTCATGAAGCGCCCGGCGCGCGGGCGACCTCTTACTTTCTTAACGGCATATGAACCGGCGGGCAAGGAACGCCAAAATCCGAGGCAATCATTGGACGCAGCAGCGTGATGTGATAATATCCTGGGTCGTTGCACAGCAACATGATTACAACTGAATAGTGATTATGTCCGCTGATTTCCGCTCCCGGATAGGCCGGGGGCAAAGCTCGCTAGAGTAATCCAAGGAAGGAGGTACAGCAACGTGCGTGATTATGAAGTCACCATCGTTATTCAACCGCAGTTAGAAGAGAGCGATCGCAACCAGCTTATTGAACGAATAGGCGAACTCTTGGCGCCTGAAGCCGCCGAAGAAGCCAAACCGAAGATCAATGTGTGGGGCCAGCGCCGTTTGGCCTACCCCATTCGCAACCACACGGAAGGGTACTATGTTCTGTATGACGGGGCGCTAGATCCGCAGCGAATTGCTGAGATTGAGCGCTCGATGCAGTACATGGAAGATGTTTTGCGCTATTTGGTCGTTCGCAAAGAAGGATAGAAAGCATCATGGGAACAAGAGAAAGACGGTCGCGACGCCCGCGGCGTCGCATCTGCGCGTTCTGCGTCGATAAAGTGGATGTGATCGACTATAAAGATCATGAAATGCTGCGTCGTTTTACGAACGACTTTGGCCGTATCAGGCCCAGGCGGCAGACCGGAACATGCGCCAAGCATCAGCGTGCGCTGGCCGTTGCGATTAAGCGCGCGCGGCACCTGGCACTGCTCCCGTTTGTTGACGAATAAACAACCGTACTGGACGCCTGTTAATGAGCAGGCGTCCTTTCTGTAAGAACGAATAACCATGGCTAAGAAGAAGGAAACCGCGGCAGAGAGTGAAGACCGTCTCTCGCGCAAAGAGATACTGCGGCAGCGCAAGCAGGAAGAGCAGCTACGTACAATTCGCGTCGGCGTCATCGTCGTAGTACTTCTGCTGGCCGGCATATTGTTGTTCGCCGTTGTCAATGAATATGTTCTCAGCCCCCAGCGCAGCGTAGCTACAGTGGGCACTGAAACGATTAGTCTGCGAGAGTTTCAAGATCGAGTGCGACTCGAACGCGCGCAGCGCATTATCACCCTCGACGACCAGCTGGAGATGTTCAACAATGATGTCGGCCTGATCCAGCAGTTCAGCGGGCAGACGATCAGCGAGCTGGCCAGCCAGAACAACGAACTGTTTGGCGAATCAATCCTCGAACAGATGGCGCGCGACAAAATCGTGCATCAGGCGCTCGTGGAGCGCGGCGAAAGCGTTACGGACGAGGAAGTCGACCAGCGCATTGGCGCCGCCTACAATTACTTTAGTGGAGAATCGCCTACCAGCACGCCCGTGCCCACGGCGACCATTGAGCTGACGCCATCGGTTACGCCGATAGGCGCCACGCCGGAAGCGCAGACGGAAACAGAAGGGCCGCTCCCCGCCGAAGAGGTACTCGACGCGCCGACGCCGACGCCTGTTTCGGCCGAAGCGTTTGAAGAAGAGTTTGGCACCCTTATGGCCCGCTATGCGGCCATGGGTGTTAGCGAACAAAGTTATCGCGACTACCTGAAGAGCGCCTTGGAGTCGGAGTTATTTCTGGAAGTGCTGGGCGACGAGAATGAACTACCAGAAACGGACTTGCAGGCCAGTGCTTTGCTCCTGCTTTTCGGCACCGAAGCCGAAGCGCTGCAGGCACTGGATCAGGTTGCTGAATCCGATTTCTTGACCCTTTGGAACACGGTGCGCAGCGCGCCGGCCGATGCAGAAGTGGCGGCTATCGTGCCTGCCGCATCTGAAATTAACTGGCAGACGAGTGATGCTCTGGCCACGAATCTCGGCCAGGAGTTCGCTACCGCCATCTTCGATACGCCCGTAGGCGATGTAACTCAGGTGCTTGAGATTCAAGGTTCCGATGGTGAGCCTCGCTACCTGGTCGCGCAGGTGACCGGCCGCGAAGAGCGCCCGCTTTCAGCCAGTGAGCTGCGCCAGCGCCAGGTCGATCTCTACTCGGCATTCATCGATGAGAAGATGGCCTCCGATGTCGAGATCGGTGATTATTGGCGCGGCCGGGTACCTACTACGCCGATGCTGGATACAAAGTTCCTCCAGCCACCGACGCCGACACCGTTGGCTGAGCCAACCGAGTAGGGTGGACTTGGCCACCGTTTAAGGAAGAAGCAAAAGACCTCCTCGACGCGCCGTGCGAACAGGAGGTCTTTTTTTGGTGCTTAATGGACAGCGATAAAGCGCATAGCTGGATGGAAGGTCATGTCTCGGTCACCGCCGCGCTACAGGGGGGGTTCCGCGATGTACAAAGCATCTACCTGCGCAAAGGCCGCTGGAACCGGGCCACCAATCGCCTGCGCGAACTGGCGGCCGGCCAAGATGTGCCGGTGGAGGTGGTTGATGAAGCGTTCTTCGCGGCCAATGCCGGCGGCCAGAGCCACGGCGGGGTGCTGGCCAGGGTCGGACAGCGCCGCTACGTACCGTTGGAGATGCTTGCGATCGGGCATGAACGGCCATTCGTCGTCATGCTTGATGGTATCGAGGACCCCTTTAATTTTGGCCAGGCAGTGCGTGCCTGCTTCGCCGCCGGTGCCAATGGGCTGGTCCTGCGCGAGCGCAACTGGCTCTCGGCAACCGCCGTCGTCACCCGCGCCTCGGCCGGCGCCACAGAACTTATTCCTGCTGCCGTCGTGCCCTCCGCGCTGGATGCGGCGACTGCCTTGCGCGCCCAGGGTCTTGCCGTAGCCTGCACAACGCGCCGCTCCGCGATTTCGCTCTACGACGCAGATCTGACCCAGGCGATTTTTATGCTGATCGGCGGCGAAAAACGGGGCGTGACCCGCTCCTTCCTTGAGCAGGCTGACCTGCGCTTGGCCATTCCCTATGGACGGCCGTTCGAGCAATCGCTTGGCGCCGCGCCATCAGCGGCCGTGCTTGCCTTTGAGCTTATGCGCCAGCGTTCGGCGCAGGGCTAAACGCGCTAGACAGCGGCCCAGCCGCTTACCAGATGCGACACAAGAAGCCTTTCAGATATTCAGATTCGGGAAAAGAAGCCAGGATCGGGTGATCGGCGCCCTGCGTGAGCTGGCCGATGATCTGTGCCTCGCGGCCGGCGTCGATCGCCGCGCCGAACAGGATTTTCTGCAGCAGATCGCGCCTGATATGGCCGGAGCAGGAAAAGGTGGCCAGTAGCCCGCCGGGGCGGATGAGCTGCAGCGCTTGCAGGTTGAGGTCTTTGTAGCCGCGGGCAGCGTGCGCCACGTCGCGGCGGCTGTGCGCAAATTTAGGCGGGTCGAGGATAACGGCGTCAAACTTTTCACCTTTGTCACGCAAATGGCGTAGATAGGCAAACGCATCGCCGGCGACATAGTCATCGTCTTCGCGGCCCGGCGCATTTAGCTGGACATTGCGCTCCGCCAATTCGAGGGCGGGGATAGAGCTGTCTACGTTGGTGATGCGCGCCGCACCGGCCGTGGCGGCATACACGGCGAAGCCGCCCGTATAGGCGAAGACGTTAAGTACCGTCTTGCTCGCCAGCCAGCTTTCCCGCCCGAACAATGCCCGGTTTGGCCGCTGGTCCAGGTAAAAACCAGTCTTATGCCCGTCCCACACGTCAACCATAAAACGACGGCGGTGTTCAAGGATAGGCAGCTGAAAGCTTTCCAAACGGCCGATGAGCATCTCTTTTTGCGGCGGCAGCCCCTCTTTTTCGCGCGCGGAGATGTCCGAGCGCTCGATCATCGCTGCCGGCCGCAGTTCTGCGTACAGCAGGTCACGAAATAGATCCCGTCGCTGTGCCGCTCCTGCGCTCTGGCACTGCATAACAAGCGTCTCGTCATAGACATCCACGACCAGGCCGGGCATTCCGTCCGCCTCGGCGCTTACAAGGCGATAGGCATTTGTATCAGGGGCGAGGGCCAGGGCCCGGCGGCCGTCTAGCGCGCGCCTCAGCCGCGCCTGCCAGAAGGCGTCGTTAATAGCCTCATTGGGATCCCAGCTCAGCAGCCGGACGCGAATCTGTGAATGCGGGTTGGTGTAACCTGTTGCCAGGTACTGGCCGGTGTGATCAGTAACGATCACCAGGTCACCTGCCTCGGCGTCCCCTTGCGTGGACTCGACCGCGCCGGAAAACACCCAGGGGTGGCGCTGCCTCAGCGGCTTATCACGGCCCTCTTTCAGGCGCACCATACCCATTATCGCTTCCATCATCGCGCTAGTTTACCACGATTACCACCCGCGGTAGGGGCAGGTCATTGTAGCTGCGCTAATCAACAAGAAGCGCTCGTTCCAGCCACTCCAAGGCGCGGCCGTCGCGTACCATTTGTGGTGTGACGCGGATGATCGTCCAGCCGTACAGCGCCGCCTCGTTGTATTTTTCGCAGTCCTGTTCAAAACGTTCCGGGTGGGCATGACCCTTACTGTAGCCACTGGTTGTCTGCATCCAAATGCCGCCCTCCACCTCGCAGGCCACGAGTTGCGCCTTCCAGCAAAAATCAAAACGCCACTGGCGGTTGGCATGAAAACGGTACTCCAGGCGCGGTTCGGGCAGGCCGGCGAGGCGCACCTGGTCCAGGAGGACATTGTTCCAGTTTATCTGGCTGCTTATCGCTCCCCGCTTACGCCGCCGGCCGAACTTCATCGGCCGGATTATAGATCAAATGTTCTACCTAGGCCAGCAAAGGTTCGTGGAGGCGTTGGTTTTTGGGAAACTTGTTCCGGGCTTGGCCGCCGGGACCTAGACGCTGCGGTGACCGCTTTCCGCGCTGCGATCGCTGGCCAGCAGTTCCAGCGCGTGCGGCAGCACCGGCAGCAGGATTTCCAGGCTTTCACGCACCGCTTTCGGGTTGCCGGGCAGGTTGATGATTAACGACCGGCCGCGAATGCCGGCCACGCCACGCGATAACATCGCGTGGCGTGTTATTTTCAAGCTCTCGGCGCGCAGCGCCTCGGCAATACCCGGCGCTTCGCGTTCAATCACGTCGCGCGTCGCCTCAGGCGTGACATCACGCGGGGCGAAGCCGGTGCCGCCGCTGGTCAAAATGAGGGCCAACCCCTGCTCGCACCAGGCGACCAGTGTCCGCGCGATCTGCTCACGCTCATCGGGCAAAACAGCCCGCTCCGTGACCTCCCAGCCAGCGACACCGCCGGCCAGCTCGGCCATCAACGGCCCGCTGCGATCTTCGTAGAGGCCCTCTGCGCTGCGGTCGCTGATGGTCATAAGGCCGATCCTAAACATTTGCTTTCTAGGCGACAGGTTTCTAGCTGCTCTCACCCACAAGGGAGAGCCACTCGTCATTCATGCCGCTGTCAGTAACGCCATAATAGGCGTGAATCTGGCCCCTGTCACGCAGCGCCAGGTCATACCAGGTCTGGTTGCCTTTGCTGCGCGTACGGACGACGGCCATGTCGTTGTGCCACTTCAGTTTATTGGGGTCCAGCGATCCCTCTTCGGCCTGGCTTATGGCGTAATGCCATAGTTTGCGCGCCGACGACTTGGTTACGTTGTGAATCAAGTTGCCATTGCGCAGATCGCGCACGGTATGATAGATCACGCCCTGCCGCGGCTCGCTCTTAACCACTTCCACGCCGGTGCGTGGCGGTTCCGGCCCGAGACGCCCAGGCACCGGCTCAGGGATCACCGGCATCGGGGCGACTGTTTCCTGGGATGCGGCGCTGCTTTCTCCGTCGCCCTGGCGGGCGCTGCCCAATTCCACGAGACTAACGATTTCGTCACGCACAGCCAGATTCGTTTCCGACTCGTCGCGCACATAGATCAGGTTGTTGTCAATCGCGTAAGGCACCGCCATTCCCGGCTGGACCGTTATCCGCACCAGGGTCTTCCCCGATGAGCGCAGGCTGTCAATCTGGACGTCCGGCTCGGGGCTGAAGCGATTAGTTATCGTAGCATAAAGGCGCTCGATCGCTTTGTTCGGCTCGCGCACGCCTACCGGTGCTTCCTTGGTATTGGCAGAGAGGCCGACGTAGATGGTGCCGCCGTTCGTATTGGCCATGGCGCAAATATCACGCAGGATACCGTCAAGGTGGCCGCCGCGCTGCGCGGTACTTTCGTGGAAGGCTTGTACGATTGATTCCCCTTCTTCGCGCGCTAATTGAACAAAATCGACCGGCTTGGCCGGGCCGCGATAGGGGCGTGTAAGAGACAAGTCCTGCCCTTTAATCACTTCTGCAAGGGCCTCAAAGCTCACTTCACTGAGCAAGATCTCCGTGACGCGATCGCCAACGCCCAGATTTTTTGTATTCGATGGGTCACGCACCAGGCGATGGGCGTCTGAACCCTGGATGGTGCGCATTGCCCGCGGATACTCCGGCTTAGAACCATCGAAAAAGCGCCGGGTCGTGTAGCGTCCGCGTTTTTCCAGGTCGGTCACTTCCAGAGCATGCAGGTATTGATCCTGCGTATAGGCGATGCGCGTCTGCCCACCAAAATCGAGCCCGCGCATGGCTACACCGTGACTGCTGTTGGCGTGCGCGGCAATCACTAGGCCGCCCGCCTCGTTAATCACGCGGTAGGCGGTCAAGACGTCGCTTGTTGCGCCCACCGTCGAGCTTCCCAAGGCGAGCTGATCCGGTGGCACATTCAGCGTTAAGAGCAGATGCTCCAAAAGGCTGACCGGTGTCTCCGAGGGGAATATGCCCAGAATATGGAACCCGAATGTCGCCGTGAATTCGAATCCCGGCAGTACCAGTAGTTTGTCCAACAGCCGGCGGTATTCCGCCAGCTTGCGCAGTTCTTCCGGCTCGATACGACCAAGATCTTCCAGCCATAGCAGCTGTTCAATCTCTTTCTTCATCGCTGCGAAGCCGGCGACCGTGTTATGGTCGGTAAAAGCGATAATATCCAGGCCGCGCAGTACCGCCTGGCGCAAAATATCAATATAGGTGACTTCGCTGCCGATATAGTCGTTTGAGCCGGGGGTGTGCAAATGCAGGTCCATGCGCCGCCATTGGCGCGATCCGCCGCTGTTCCCGCGGCCGGAGGAGGATCGTCTACTCATAACGCCCTCCAAATATCAATTGTTTCATTAAATAAATCTCACTTTCAGCGGCAGCTCAAGGGCTGCCGGTCAACTTGTAGCGCAAATAAGTCGCACGCGTTGTCCGCGGCGGCTCTGTCAATATGCGCCTCTTACTCTAATAGGTAACAAAAAGGGATGGGGGCAGCGCGAAATAGTAATGGCGCTAATCTCCCAAGGCAGCGATACCGCGCACCAATCCGATCACGGCGACACTCAGCTTGAGGGCGTCGCTAATCTCTATCTCGGGCGGGCCTCCGCGTGATTTCTGCGAGCTGCGGGCCAGCAAAAAAGCGGTCCCGATACCAACAGCCGCGCCAATTGCGCCGCCGATCAGGTAGCTCTTCATTTTCCAGTTGTCGTTACTATCCTCCACCAGACCCATCTGGGCCCGTGCTTCCATTTCGCTCATTGCCATTATCTCTCCAAAAAATTCCGGTTACCTGGTCCACCCACGAACGCAGCCCGGCGGCGCGGACGTTTGCCTCGAAGATTGGCTGGACAATCTTATCCGAACTGCTCTCCGCTGTTTGTTCGACCCTGTCCACGATGTTTTCGGCCTTCCACAGCGCCATTTGCGTGCGGCTGTGCTGCAGCAGAGGGCTGTCCGCCGGCAGTTCGCTGCGCCGCTGGCGGCGATTTACCAAGTAGCCCAGGTAGGCGACAGGACCCAGCGCGCAAAGCACGGTCATTGGCAGCATCCACAAAACCAGGATGGTATCAGCCAGGCCGGACAAGAATTCCTCGGCGCCAACCAGGCCCGGCGCAAATATCCCCACCAGCATCAGCACAATCAGACCGGCGGCGATGAACAGGACAATGCCCACAGGCAGATAGATATAAAGGCGGTTAAATCGCTTTAGCTGCTGTTCTCGCTCAAGTTGTTCGCTGGACGGAGAAAAACCCGGCTGTTCGTCTGGTGAGTAGATGGCCATATTACTACGCTGCATTATACCACATAGGAGACAGCAATAAACGGCCGTTATGACAATTCATAACGACGCCCACGCGCCCTTAACCGCACCTGTCCCGGTGCAATAAATTAACAGAAATCGTCTGCCTGGCTTAGAACAGCCCCCAGTCCCCGCCAGCTCCCTCTTCCATCATCGAAGGGTCCCACAATTCGGTCCCGACTTCGATGGTCACGCCGCCATCCATCACGCCGTCGCCTACCATACGCACCTGTTCTATCAACGCCGGTCCGTAAGGGCAGAACGGCGTGGTCAGGATCATGGTGACGTCCGCGTGATCTGTGCCTTCATCCACTTCGATACTGCGAATCAGGCCAAGTTCAACAATATTGAGGCCGATTTCAGGATCAATCACGGAACGCAGTGCCTCTAACAATAATTCATCTTTTTGGGCGGTATCTGTACTCATAGTCCCTTCAAACTAACCTTGCCGGTCATGCGCGGCGCGCTTGCGGCAGGTCAGACGCTTCCTGTTCCTGTATCTCCATTGCAATGTGAAACTCGCAGCAGTGGCCGCCATCCAGCATGCAGCTCTGCTGCTTCACCGGCGTGTCCAGCACGTTGATCATGAGCTGCTTGTCGATCGTACATACTTCAGAATGGGTTTCACCGAGCGCGGCATAAGGACAGCTGTATTCTATCAGGCGGTAACCATCGGCGGTCCGCTCCCACGAGGCGAGGAATCCCTCCTCCTCCAGTAGTTTGACCAGGAAATCCAACCGCTTTTCAAAGGATAGGTGCTCGAATTTGCCACGATGTTCCTCGACCATACCGCTAACCACGCTAGTCAAGACTCCGTCCATCGTTTCTTGCGGCAGGCGAATTTTCAGCTCATCCAGCAGGCGCGCTGTCAGGCGCACGTAACGCTTGGGAAAGAGCTCCTGGCCCTTTTCGCTCAAGGTGTAAACATAATAAGGTCGCCCAACACTGCGCCGCACGCTTTCCGAAACAATGAGGCCGTCTGCCTGCAGGGAATTGAGATGATGGCGCACCGTAACCGGCGAGACTTCCGCCGCCTCCGCCAGTTCATCCACGTTGGCCCGCGGCTGTGCTTTAATGGTATGTAAGATTGTGTCCCGTGTACTCATAGATTTATTGCCCACCGCCCATTCGACGTTACAATAAACATCTGAACAAGAATAACATAAACGATATTCTGCCAGATGGTTGCCAGCACTTGTTCAGGTCGCGGCGGCTTTTCTACCTGAATAGGTTTCCACAGTTTGGGCGACGTGCGCCGTCCAACGCAAAAGCCTAGCGGCGAGATGCCGCAAGGGCAGTATAACAAGACGTGGGCTCACTGTCAATATTTATGATTTTTATCATTTTTATGATAATTATTGACGCAAACGGATGCCTATGTTAGAATGAAATCGATTTGTAAAACCACTTAAGAACATGACGGCCCGTACGGATTTTATGGGCTGTCGTGCTTTCTAAATACCGGGGGCGCACTGTCGCCAAGAGTTATTTAAAGTAAATGAGTGAAGAGGTAGCCCAATGACCACAGCTTTGGAAGTTAAGAATTTACACGCCAGCATTGCCGACCAGCCAATTCTGAAGGGGATTGACCTGCTCGTGCGCCAGGGCGAAGTGCATGCGCTTATGGGCCCGAACGGATCGGGCAAGAGCACCCTGGCTTATACGCTCGCCGGCCATCCCGCTTACAAGCCGACCGCGGGGCAGGTCATCTTTGATGGACAGGACCTGTTGGAAATGGCTCCAGACGAGCGCTCGCGTGCGGGCCTGTTTCTGGCCTTCCAGTATCCGGCCTCCGTGCCTGGTGTTACGCTGGCCAAGTTCCTGCGCCAGACGATTAATTCCCGCCGTCAGGCCGTGGACCCTGAGGATCCGGGTATCTCTATTCCCGCCTTCCGGCGCTTATTGACCGAAAAGATGGAAATGCTGGGCATTGATCCGAAGTTCGCCGGCCGCTATCTCAACGAAGGTTTCTCCGGCGGCGAGAAAAAGCGCGTGGAAGTGCTGCAGATGGCTACTGTGGAGCCCAAGATCGCGATCATGGACGAGTCTGACTCAGGCCTCGACATTGACGCGCTGCGCATCGTTTCCGAAGGCGCTAACCAGTTGAGGGAACAGTACGATATGGGCCTGCTGGTGATTACTCACTACCAGCGCATTCTGAATTACATCAAACCCGACTATGTGCATGTGATGTTGGACGGCCGTATCGTGGAAAGTGGCGGCCCTGAGCTCGCGCTGCAGCTCGAAGAGGGCGGCTACGATTGGGTCCGCGAGCAGTTTGAATCTCCAGAGGAGGCGTAATATGGCCACACCTGAAATTATCAATCAAGATATGAGCGAAGAGGAGATCCTGGCCACTGTCAAGCAGGATTACCTTTCCAAATATGGTTTCAATGATGTCGAGGATTACATCTTTAAGGCGGAGAAGGGCCTGAATGAGAATATCGTGCGCTCCATTTCCGCAATGAAGGGTGAACCGGAATGGATGTTAGAGCTGCGCCTTAAGGGGTACCAGCACTTTATCGAACGGCCGATGCCCACCTGGGGCGCCGACATCTCCGGCATCAACTTTGATGAAATCTATTACTACATCAAGCCCACCGAGCGTGATGAAGACAACTGGGAAGACGTACCTGAGTACATCAAGAATACCTTTGATAAGCTAGGTATTCCGGAAGCGGAACAGAAGTTCCTGTCCGGCGTCGCCGCGCAGTATGAGTCCGAGGTGGTGTACCACAACATCAAGAAAGATCTCGAGGAAAAAGGCGTCATTTTCTTGGGCATGGACGAGGGGCTGGCGCAGTACCCCGATTTGGTCAAGGAACATTTCAACACCATCATTCCCTATAACGACAATAAGTTCGCGGCGCTCAATACGGCCGTTTGGTCAGGCGGCAGCTTCATTTATGTTCCGCCGGGCGTCAGCGTTGAGATGCCCTTACAGGCTTACTTCCGCATCAACGCCAAGAACGTGGGGCAGTTTGAGCGCACGCTGATTATTGTGGACGAGGGGGCTTACGTCCATTACGTGGAAGGGTGCACGGCGCCCATCTACTCCTCTGACTCGCTGCATTCGGCCGTGGTCGAGATCCTGGTCAAGAAAGGCGGCCGCTGCCGCTACACGACCATCCAGAACTGGTCAAACAACGTCTATAACTTGGTCACCAAACGTGCCATAGCTGAAACCAACGCCACGATGGAGTGGGTGGATGGCAATCTGGGCAGCAAGGTGACCATGAAATATCCCGCGGTCTATATGACCGGGGAAGGGGCGCACGGCGAGATTCTGTCCATTGCCTTTGCCGGCAAGGACCAGCATCAGGATGCAGGTGGCAAGGTGGTGCACGTAGCGCCCAATACAACCAGCCGCATCATTTCCAAGTCAATCAGCAAGGACAGCGGCCGCGCCTCCTATCGCGGTATGCTGAAGGTTGCCAACGGCGCCTACAATGTCAAATCAAACGTGGTATGCGACGCGCTGCTGCTGGATGAACACAGCCGTTCCGACACCTACCCCTACATTGAAATTGACGAGCAAGACGTGAACATAGGGCACGAGGCGTCGGTGAGCAAGGTTGGTGAAGAGCAGCTCTTCTACTTGATGAGCCGCGGTATCGATGAACAGACGGCGACCTCTATGATCGTCAACGGCTTCATCGAACCGCTGGTTAAGGAGCTGCCGATGGAATACGCCATCGAGCTTAACCGCCTTATCCAGCTGCAGATGGAGGGTTCAATCGGGTAATGAACGCCTTTACACGCGAAAACGTAGAAAAGTTATCGGCCTATTTAAACGAGCCGCAGTGGATGCTTGAAAGAAGGCTGGCTGCTTTTGAGATTTTTGAAAATATGCCCATGCCCACAACCAGGGACGAGGCATGGCGCCGCACCGATATCCGTCGTTTGAAGTTGGAACAGATCGGCCCATCGGTGAACGGCGATGCTGCTGCCGACGTGGAGATGCCCTCCTTCCTGGGCCAGCAGTTGACGGCCGATCAGGCCGGCGGCAATATGCTGCAAATCGACGGCGTGGTCAAACAGTTCGATCTGTCGGAGACGCTCTTTGAGCAAGGCGTCATCTTCTGCGACATGCACACCGCGGTCAACGAGTACCCGGAACTGGTGCAGAAGCACTTTATGACCGAAGCGGTGCTGCCCGGCGAGGGCAAGTTTGCCGCCCTGCACGGCGCCTTCTGGCGCGGCGGCACATTCCTGTATGTGCCGCGCAACACCAGGGCAGCCGCGCCGCTGCACAGCGTGCTGTGGTCGGCTAACGGCCGCACGTTCACCCATACGTTGGTCGTCCTTGAAGAAGGCGCAGAGGCGATCTTCATGGACGAATACGCTTCCGCCGATGGGGAAGAACAGGGCCTGCATAACGGTGTGATCGAGCTGCTTGTTGGTGACAACGCCAACCTGATTTACGCCGGCCTGCAGGACTTCGGTCGCAACATGTGGCAGATGAACCACGAGCGCGCCCGCGTCGGCCGTGACGGAAAACTCGATTGGGTCACCAGCATGATGGGCACGCGCCTGACTAAGGCGTTCCAAACCATGGAACTGGACCGGCCCGGCGCCTGGGGGCGCATGTCGGGCATATTCTTCACGAACGGCCGCCAGCATCTGGACCTGGATACCCAGCAAAATCACAATGCGCCGGATACTATCAGCGACCTGCTCTACAAGGGCGCGCTGCGTGAGAAATCCCGCACTGTTTGGCAGGGCATGATCAAAGCCCTCCCCAATGCCCAGCGCATCGATGGCTTCCAGGCCAACCGTAACCTGATGCTCGACCGCGACGCGCGCGCCGACTCTATCCCCGGCCTGGAAATCGAGGCTGATGATGTGATTTGCACCCACGCTTCGGCTATCGGCAAGCTGGATGAAGAAGAGCTCTTTTATCTGATGAGTCGTGGCATTCCGCGCAAGACGGCGATCGAAATGTCCGTTCAGGGCTTTTTCGATCCTTTGATGCGCCGCATCCCATTTGAGGGTGTCCGCACGCGCATCTTTGACCGTATCGTCGAGAAGATTGGTTAGCTCCCATTTGCCTGGGGCAAACCTGAACAACAACCACATAGGGGTGGCGGCAGGTCCAGCGCGTTGTGGGCAGTCGCCACCCCTTTTTAATTCTGAAACGTATCCAACCTACCACAGGAGCAAGCACTATGAGCGATAAAGGTTACTATAATCCCGATGTCTTGGTCAGCACGGATTGGGTCGCCGAGCATTTAAACGACACAGAGAACGTCCGCCTGGTGGAGTCTAATGAGGATGTCCTGCTCTACAGCACGGGACATATCCCGAACGCCGTGCATATTGATTGGGTAGCTGACCTCAACGATGCCGTGCGGCGCGATTATCTGGATGAGGATAGCTTCGCAGCGCTGATGGAGCGAAACGGCATTAGCAACGACACGACCGTTGTCTTCTACGGCGACAAGAACAACTGGTGGGCGGCCTATGCTTTCTGGGTATTTAAGCTCTTCGGACACCAGCAGTGTAAGATTATGGACGGCGGACGCAAGAAGTGGATTGACGAAGGGCGAGAACTGACGCGCGACAAAGTAAGCTTTCCGGCAGGCAGCTATACGCCGCAAGCGCGCGCCGATTACAAGATTCGCGCTTTCCGCGACCAGGTGCTGGCTCATATCGCTGCCAGCCAACCTCTGGTAGACGTGCGCAGCCCGCAGGAGTTCAGCGGCGAACTGCTGCACATGCCCGGCAGCCCGCAGGAAGGGGCGCTGCGCGGTGGGCACATCAAGGGTGCAGTAAATGTTCCCTGGAGCCGCACCGTGGCCGAAGACGGCACTTTCAAGACGGCCGGTGAGCTCCGCGCTATTTACGAGCAAGAGCAAGGCCTTTCGCCCGACAACAATGTCATCGCGTACTGCCGCATTGGCGAGCGCAGCTCGCACTCCTGGTTTGTATTGACGTACCTGTTGGGATATCCTAATGTGCGCAACTATGATGGTTCGTGGACTGAGTGGGGCAACCTGGTCGGGGTCCCCATCGAGAATCCATCCCGCGAATCTTGAGCCGGCCAGGCGACGACGGCCGGTTCCCTGGCGAGCCTATGCTGAACGTCGAGAGAATACGACAAGACTTTCCTATCCTGCAGACTGAGGTCTATCCGGGCGTACCGCTTATCTTCCTGGACAGCGCGGCATCTTCGCAGCGGCCTAATGCCGTGATCGAAGCGATGGATGAATACTATCGCAGCGAGCACGCCAACGTGCACCGCGGTATCTATCGCCTGAGCGAAGAGGCCACCAACGCTTACGAGGACGCGCGTGCCCGGATCGCCCGCTTCATCAATGCCCCTGGCTCCTACCAGGTTATTTACGTGCGCAACACAACCGAGGCGATCAACCTGGTCGCTTACAGCTGGGCGCATGCCAATGTGGGGCCGGGAGATGAGATTCTGCTGACGGAGATGGAACATCATTCCAATCTTGTGCCCTGGCAGCTTATCGCCGCCCAGACGGGTGCCAAACTGCGATTCGTTCCCTTCAAGCCGGACGGTACGCTTGACTTGGAGAAGCTGCCGCAGTTGCTCACGAGACGGACGAAACTGTTTTCCTTTACGGCCGTGTCCAATGTCTTCGGCACCATAAACCCTGTACGCGAGTTGGTCGACGCTGCCCACGCTGTGGGCGCGCTGGCGCTGGTGGATGCCGCCCAGGCCGCGCCGCATATGCCTGTTGATGTGCAGGCATGGGATTGTGATTTCCTGGCCTTTTCCGGGCACAAGATGTGCGGCCCGACCGGCATCGGCATCCTTTACGGCAAACGCGAGATTTTGGAAGCGATGCCTCCCTTTATGGGCGGTGGCGACATGATCTTGCGCGTGCGCCTGGAGAGCTCCGATTGGAATGAGCTGCCCTGGAAATTCGAGGCGGGCACCCCGGCAATCGCCGAGGCGGTCGGACTTGGCGTGGCCGTTGACTATCTGAGCGCCATCGGCATGGAAGCGATCCATGCCCACGAAGCGTTTATTACCGGGTACGCTCTGGAGGCGCTGAGCGAAGTGCCGGGCCTGACCATTATCGGTCCTTCCGCGGCACAAAAAGGGGGGGTGGCCGCCTTTACCCTGGCCGGCACCCACCCGCACGACGTCGCCGAGCTGCTGGATAAACGGGGCATTGCCGTGCGCGCCGGCCACCACTGCGCCATGCCGCTGCACAAGAAGCTCGGCCTCACGGCGACCACGCGCGCCAGTTTCTATCTGCACACAACTACCGCTGAGATCGATCAGCTTGCCGAGGGGCTGAACCACGTGCGCGAAGTGTTTCGGCTATAATGGTAGCGAGGGCCGCGCAAGACGGCCGGAGAACGTGGCTATGGACAGCAGCATTTATCGCGAACAGATCATTGACCTCTACGAGCACCCGCTGAATTACGGGGCGCTCGATCCGCACGACTTCAGCTACGAAGAAGACAATCCACTTTGCGGGGATGTGATTCGCATAGATGTCCGCCTGGATGAGGATAATCGCGTGGCCGACGTCAAATGGAGCGGCGACGGCTGCGCCATCAGCCAGGCCTCGGCCTCTTTGCTCACCGAAGAGATTAAGGGCATGACCTTGGAGGAAGTGCGCGCGTTTCCCAAGGAACGCCTCCTGGAGCTTGTCGGCGTACCGCTGAGCATGGTCCGCGTGAAGTGCGCTCTGCTTTCCTTGAAAGTTCTCAAAGCCGGTGCCTACGGTCTGCCGGACGCCAGCGAGCTGCATGGCGACTTGTAAGCCCGAATTCCATCTTGACCCAGACAAGATGCATCTTGACCTCCGATGAACATGGAAGAATTTGTAAAAGTCGCGCGCGCCGACGACCTCGAGTCCGGCGAACGCATGTGGTTGGAATTTGAAGAAGAGACGGTTATTCTCTTCAACATCAATGGCGCATTCTACTGCATCGCCGATGTTTGCACCCATGATGGCGGACCGCTGGAAGATGGCGAACTGGATGGGTATGAAGTTGAATGCCCGCGTCACGGCGCCCGCTTTGACGTACGCACCGGCGCTGCCCTCTGCCTGCCGGCTGTCACTCCCGTACCCGCCTATGAAGTCAGGGTCGTAGATGGCGACATCTACATCGAAAACCCGGACGCCTGGTAAGGCACCCTGGCTATCTACCACCGTTAGTGACAACGTGTTTGACCTGATCGCTTTTGATGCCGACGATACCCTCTGGTATACCGAAACGCACTACGTTCTGACCCAGGAACGGCTCAAAGAAATTCTGGCGCCTTACGATCCGGGCAGCGATGTGGAGGAACGATTGTTCAAGACCGAGATGCGCAATCTGATCATCTTCGGTTACGGGGCCAAGGGTTTCTTGCTTTCCATGATTGAGACGGCAATCGAGTTGACGGACGGCCGGGTTTTAGGCCGGGATATCCAGCAGATTATTGATGCTGTGCGGCTAATGCTTGCCCAGGAGATCCGCCTGCTCGATCACATCGCCGATGTGGTGCCCCAACTTGCCGCTCGCTGGCCGCTGATGGTCATCACCAAGGGCGACCAATTGGAACAGGAGAGCAAGATCGCTCGCTCAGGTCTGGCGGACTATTTTGACCTTGTAGAAATCGTCAGTCACAAAGACCAAGCCGTCTACCGCGACTTGTTCGCGCGGCACGAGATCGATCCCCACAGGCTGCTGATGGTCGGCAATTCGATGCGTTCCGACATTTTGCCCATCCTGGCCCTTGGCGGCCAGGCAGTCCATATTCCGCACGAATTGACCTGGGCCCACGAGCAGGTGGACGTGCAGGACCCGCCCGCCGGCTACTACAAGCTTGATCATGCCGGGCAGCTGCCGCTGCTGCTGGATAAGCTCCTGGCAAAATCTGCCTAAACTCCAGCCGCTTCTCAGCCCGTTCGCCGGCTGGCGTTCTTGCCCATCGGCAGCGTGGCGAATTCACGGTAAGATCAGTTCCATGTCTACCGAGCAACTATCTGCGCCGCGCGCCACGTTGCCAGGTTTCCCGGCACCGCGCCCTCTGGTCGCCGCCTTGCTCGCCCTGGCTGCCTACGCGGCGCTGACGCTGGTGATGACCTGGCCCCTGGTCCTGCACTTGGGCAGCGAGCTGGCCGGCGCCCGCAGCGACCTCTGGGTTCATCAGTGGACATTCTGGTGGATCAAGCAGGCCCTGCAAACCGGCCAGAGCCCTTTCTACACGACGCTGCTTTACTATCCCTACGGCGTCTCCCTGACCTCGCACAACATCGCCTGGTTTAACATCGCCCTCTGGCTGCCGCTGCAGGCGCTTTTTGGCGCCGTTACCGCTTACAACCTCGTATTTATTATCGTTATCACGCTGAACGGCTTTGCCTTCTATCTCTTTGCTAGGGCAGAAACCAGCGCCGGCCTACCCGCTTTTGTCGGCGGGCTTATCTTTGGCTTTTGGCCCTACACGCTGTCGCACTATGACCATCCGAACATGATGGTCACCTTCTGGGTGCCGTTGACCCTGCTCTTTATGCTGAAGAGCTACCGCCACGGCCGTTTGCGCGACACCTTGCTCATGGCTGTCTGTATGGCCATGGTCGGCATCACACGCTGGCAGCTGCTGGTTATGAGCGCGCCGATCATCCTCGCTTATGGGCTCTATCTCTTCTACCGCGAGCCACAGCCGCGCCCATGGCACCGTGCCTCCTGTTTTCTCGCAGCGGGTTTGCTGGCAGCGCTGATCATGGCTCCGCTGGCCGCCCCACTGGTGCTTGACCAGCTTGGTCGCAGCGGGCCGGAAGCGGTGGCTGTCGAGGAACCTGACGCTGCCGTCACCGACCTTTTCGCCTACGTCGCGCCGCCCGACCTCTACCGGCGCATCTGGGCTGACGCGCCTGATCCGCTGCCTTATCCGGAGTGGGAGCCCTATCATCGCATCGCTGCCAGCGCCTACTACGTGCCCTTTGTCGGCCTGGCTACCCTGGCCCTGGTAGTTTATGGTCTCTGGCGGCAGTGGCGGCGCACATGGTTCTGGCTGCTTCTGGCTCTAATCCTGATCCTTTTTGCCCTTGGTCCGGAGCTGGCAGTTAACGGCCGCCGTTTTGTGCAGATGCCCATGCCCTACCGCCTGCTGGACGGTACCTTAATCGACGCCTTGATCCGCCGCCCGCACCGGCTCAATAACTTTCTCGGCCTGCCCCTGGCCATGATCGCCTCCTGGGGCATGGTGGACCTCTTCGGCCGTTTGCGCGGCGGCCGCCGGCCCTGGCTTCTGGCGCCCGCTGCCGGCCTATTGAGCCTGCTGATTTTGCGCGCCGCGCCCATTCCTCCCCTGCCCCTGACAAATACCCCGGTGCCTCTTTGGTACCAGGATCTGGCCGCCGAGGAAGGCGACTTTGGCATCCTGGAACTGCCTTTCCACAATCGCGGCTTTGATAAGCTCTACATGTATTACCAGACCGTGCACGGCAAGCCGATCGCCACCGGGCACGTCTCCCGCCTGCCACAGGATGCCTTCCGCTTCATCGAGAGCGTGCCTTTCCTGCAGCCCTTTAACTCCATTTACACCTGGAACGTGGTCGCCGAGAGCTGGGTCGATTTTGACGACGTAGACGTCTCGCGCCAAATGGCCCTACTGCGTGAAGCCGGCATTCGCTACGTCGTGCTTAATAAGCCGCTCATTGCGCCTGGTTTCATCGAGCGCTGGCGAGACTGGATCACCTTTGCACCGCGATACGAAGACGACGAAGTGCTCGTCTACAGCACCGACCCGCGGCACGGCCGGGAGTTTGCCATAGAGCAGCCGTTGGCCAATGGGATTGGCCTGCTGCACGCCCGATTTGGCCCGGAGATCGCCAACCAGGGCGGCATCCTCACTGTCGACCTTAGATGGGGCACGGACAGCGCACCGCAGACAGATTACAATGCTTGCCTCTCACTGGCGGACGCCGCCGGCCGGCCGGTTCTGCTGCACTGCCTGCCGCCGGTGGACGACTGGCCCACATCAGAATGGGGCGGCAGCGCCGTGGCGCGGGGCGCTTACCAGCTCTCCCTGCCAGGCGACCTATCTCCGGGCGTTTACCGCCTCTACGTGGCGTTGGTCGATGCCGCTTCCGGCACGCGGGCCGGGCAGGGCGTGGACCTGGGCCAGGTCACAGTTCAAGCAGTGGCGCCGCAGACGGCGACGGAACTTTGCTGGTTGGGCAGGCTGTGCCTGCTGGGGTTCGATTCCGAGCAAAGCAGCGATCAGCTCGAACTGACTCTTTACTGGCAGGCGGCGCAAACGCCCGGCCTTTCCTATAAACGCTTCGTACACCTTGTCGACCCGCAGGACGGCCGTGTTGTGGCGCAGAGCGACGACATTCCGCGTGATTGGACCTATCCCACCGATATCTGGGTGCCGGGCGAAATTGTGGTGGATAGTGTATCTTTGCCGCTTGAGAATATACCTGGCGGTGACTACCTGCTGCGCGGCGGCTGGTATGCCGTCGATGGCGGTCAGGCCCTGCCCGCTTTCCCGGATGAAGCGTGCGACTGCGAATCCGCCGAATCATTGACCCTGGGCGAGGTCACGCTGCCCTGAACGCCCGCCGTGCAGCGAGGGAAGCAGCCGGCATTGCCCAAAGACGCCCGGCCTCGCTATAATCGCCGCCGTGCCCTTGTCGCAAGCGTGAAGCGCGCAGCCAATACGTTATTCCTTTGAGGAGGCATTTCATGAAGATCACATTCCTGGGCGCGGCCGGCGTGGTAACTGGCTCCTGCTATTTGGTCGAGACGGATCGGGCGACGCTCCTGGTCGACTTCGGCCTCTTCCAGGGTTCGGCCGAACTTGAAGCGCGTAATCGCGAACTGCCGCTGGCCGATGTGTCCAAGTTGGATGCCGTTTTGCTTACCCACGCCCATCTGGACCACAGCGGGCGGCTGCCCTTGCTCGAACGCCACCACAGCTATCGCGGCCCGATCTTTGCTACGGAAGCCACGATTGAGATGGCGCAAATCATTCTGGAAGATTCGGCGCGCATCAATGTCTCCGATACCGAACGGGAGAACCGCAAGCGGCAGCGCGCCGGCCGGGAGCTGCTTGAGCCGCTCTATGAACCGGAGGATGCGGCGGCGGTGTTGGAACAAATGGTGCCTATTCCCTATGATGTGCCTTTCACCGTGGCGCCCGGCATGGCCGCGCGCTTGATCGAGGCCGGCCACATGCTCGGCTCTGCCAGCATCCAACTTGCTGTCGAAGAGGACGGCCGGCGCAAGGTGGTGCTTTTCTCTGGTGATATCGGCCCGCACAATCTGCCGATTATGAAAACGGCCGAATCGCTCGAGAGCGCGGACCTGGTCATAATGGAGTCCACCTACGGTAATCGCGATCACAAACCATTGGCAGAGACGCTTGATGAAGGTGAAGCGATCGTGCGCAAAGCGGTTGAGCAGAACGGTAAAATCCTCGTGCCGGCTTTCGCCATCGGCCGTACGCAGCAGCTGGCCTATCACATGGCCGCCCTTTTTAGCAGCGGCACCATAGAGCCTTTCCCTGTCTACATTGACAGCCCAATGGCGATCCGGGCGACTGAGGTCTACCGCCAGCATACCGAGCTCTTCGATGAGGAAGCGATGGCCATGCTGGAAAGCGGCCGGCTGGCTCTGGGCCTGGAAACGATCACGCCCACGTCCACTGCGGCCGAATCAAAGGCAATCAACGACGCTCCCAATCCATGTATGGTGATAGCCACCTCCGGCATGTGTACTGGTGGGCGAATCTTGCACCATCTGCGCCACAATCTCTGGCGCCCGGAGACGACCATTGTCCTGGTCGGTTACCAGGCTGAGGGCACACTGGGGCGCGCGCTCGCTGAAGGGGCGGACCGCGTGTTTATCTGGGGTGACGAAATCCGGGTCAATGCCAGCGTGCAGCAGATGGGCGGCCTCAGCGCCCACGCCGGACAGAGCGACTTGCTGCGCTGGTTCGACCGCGTGGCCGATTCGCAGCCGCGCCTGGTCCTGACACATGGCGAGGCGGTGCAGCGAGAAACGTTGGCCGCGCATATACAGGAACGGTACGGCATTACGGCCGAACTTCCTTTTCATGGTGATGCAATCGTCTTGTGACCGGTCCGGCTGCGCCACGGCCGGGCGGCAGTGATATGCGGATGGAGCTTTTTTGACAGGGAAAAGGAAATTACCTATAGTTTAAGGTCAGGCTACTAGAACATATTTTTCATTACTTAATCTGGACCGCGGATCATATGGAAGTTGGATTAGTTAAACAAGTTAGTATCGATGAGGAGATGCGCGAATCGTACCTCAGCTACGCGATGAGCGTCATCGTTTCCCGCGCCCTACCCGACGTGCGTGACGGGCTAAAGCCCGTGCAGCGGCGCATCCTCTATGCCATGTATGATATGGGATTGCGCCCTAGCGGCCCTTATCGCAAATCGGCGCGCGTCGTGGGTGAAGTACTGGGTAAATACCACCCGCACGGCGACCAATCGGTCTATGACGCCATGGTGCGCATGGCCCAGGATTTCTCGATGCGCTATACCTTGGTTGATGGCCAGGGTAACTTTGGTTCGATCGACGGGGACGCCGCCGCCGCCATGCGCTACACCGAGGCGCGCATGGACCAGATGGGGCGTGACCTTTTGGCTGACATCGAGCGCGATACCGTTGATTTCGGCACAAATTTCGACGATTCGCTGCAGGAACCGCTGGTACTGCCTTCCATCGTGCCTAATCTGCTGGTCAACGGCTCGTCTGGCATCGCTGTCGGCATGGCCACCAGCATCCCGCCCCACAACCTGGGTGAGGTGATCGATGCCCTTGTTTTTATGATCGACAACTGGCGTAATCTGGACGATATCACCGTCGCTGACCTGATGAAGTTTATTGAGGGACCCGACTTTCCCACCGGCGGGTTGGTGTTCCGCTACAAGCAGCTAAAAGACAAAGAAATGGATGCCCTGGCCAATGCCTACGCGACCGGGCGCGGGCGTGTTACGGTGCGCGCCAAAGCGCACGTCGAGGAGATGGAGCGCAATAAATCGCGCATCGTCATTACCGAGCTACCCTACCAGACCAACAAGACGAATCTTCTCGGCCGTATCGCCGACCTGCACCGCGAAGGCAAAATCGAGGGATTGACCGACCTGCGCGATGAATCCGACCGCAACGGCATGCGCATCATTCTCGAAACGACGCGCAACGTGAAGCCGGAGGAAGTCTTGGCCGATCTGTTCCGCCTCACGCCCATGCAGGCCACGTTCAGCATCTCCTTGTTGGCGCTCGTGAATGGCGAGCCACGTGTCCTGACCTTGAAGCAGGCGCTGCGTCTTTATATCGACCACCGCCTGGAGGTAGTGCGGCGCAGAAGCGAATACGACCTGCAGCAGGCGCGCAACCGTGCCCACATTCTCGAAGGGCTGTTGATTGCCCTGGATAACCTGGACGAGGTAATCGACACCATTCGGCGCTCGCGTACCGCGGACAGCGCCAAGAGCAATCTGCAGAAGAAATTTAAGCTGAGCGAAATTCAGGCCCAGGCGATTCTGGACATGCAGCTGCGCCGCCTGGCCGGCCTGGAACGGCGCAAACTGCAAGACGAGTATAAGGAAAAGCAGCAGCTAATCAAATACCTGGAGCGGCTGCTGTCACAGCCCAAGCTGATGCGCGAAGCGGTAAAGGAAGAGCTGGCAAAGGTGCGGGAGCAGTACGCTGATGTGCGCCGCACGCAAATCGTCGAGCACGAAGACGCCCAGGTGCTGACCGCCAGCGACCTGCTGCCCGACGAACAAGTGTGGATCATGGTCGGCGAAAAGGGCACGATTGCCCGCAGTACTTCGCCGGAAATGGTGCAGGTACCGCGCAAACCGGCCGAACAGCCGGTGGCGCTGCTCGAGGCCAACACCCAGGATATTGTCTATTTTATCGCCGCCAACGGCCAGGCGGTCAGCATGCCTGTCTACCAGCTTCCCCAGGCGCGCGAAATTGGGCAGGGTAAGCATTGGGCCGATCTGACGCCGTTTTCGCGCCGTAATCACCTGGCCGCGGCGCTGGTTCGGCCAAAGTCGGCCGAAACCGGGTTCCTTTTCCTGGCCACGGTTGGCGGAACCGTCAAGCGCGTGCGCCTCGAGGACTTGCCTGAGATCAGCAGCGAACTATTTACCGTGATCAATGTGCCGGAGGACGATGCCCTAGGGTGGGCCGCCTTTACCCGCGGCGATGACGAAGTGGCGCTGGCTACCGCTTCCGGCCAGCTCATCCGCTTTAAGGAATCGGAGGTACGGCCGATGGGCCTGCCCGCCACCGGCGTCAACGGCATTAAGCTCACGGACGAAGCGGACGGCCTGGTGAGCATGGATCTTATCGGCAGCCATAGTTGGGTCTGGTCCATCACCGACGACGGCCTGGCCAAAGCCACGCCGGTCGCCGAATATCCCACGCAGGGCCGCTACGGGCAGGGGGTGATCAATTTGCGGCTGCCGCCCGAATCGTCGGAAGTGGTCAGTGTCCTTCTTGGTGAGGATAATACACAAATAATCATTACCACGGCCGTAGGCGTAACCAAGAAAATGCGCCTCAAGGAGACCTATCAGGGCAGTCGCTCAATCAAGCCGCGCAGCGTGCTTAACGTGGGCGTGCGCAACCGGGTAATTGGGGCTGTGCGCTATACGGAACGTCCTGATATGATTACGGAAGAAGAACAAGA
>JBJYWX010000207.1:29505-52372 GCA_046259695.1 Promineifilaceae bacterium (SeqCode)
TGCCTTTGATTGCAGAAGCACCGCCAAAGCGAAAGTCAAGCAGTCGCCGCACGAATTCAAAGAAATAGAGCAAGAGTGTGGGTTCCTTACAACAGTTTAGCGAGGGTATCGGAGTAGCAAATGGAGAATTTTAGTGATCATTGGGAAACGGACGCGGATGGCAATGAGTTCATCTTCACCGTTGAGATGCAGCGCCGCTTGAGTGAGGCCGGGCTGCCGGTTGAAGTCGAATACCTTGATCAGTTGCCGAGTGCCCCAGCGGCGCCGCAGCCTCAGCGCCGTGAGGAAAGAGCGCCTGAACCGTCGTCGTCGAAAGACGAGATTAGTGAGCCGGAATCGATTCAGATTGACCCTATGTCCGGCAAGTACGTAGGCCGTATCAAGTGGTATAACGCTCGCAAAGGATATGGCTTCCTATTGCGCGGCGCAGGAGAGGAGATCTTCTTCCACCGTTCCAACACCATTGGTGATGCCGAGGAACTACGCGATGGCCTGTGGGTGCTATACGACGTAGAAGAGACAGATAAAGGACCGGAGGCCACGGACATCGAGACATACGACCGTCCGGAATAACCAGAAACAAACGCCTTCCCAGACAGCCTAGACCTCGCCGGCTTGCTTCTCCATCTCGTGGACAAAACGAGCAGCCCGCGAGGTTTTTGTTTGTCCGGACCATTCCTTGCCCTGCGCGAAGCCTCACGGTAGGCAAGGGAAATCGAATGCTAGAATAGGCGCACTTCCACCAGTTCGCCGGCCAGCAGACCACCTTGATCCAGTGGAATCTTCATCAAGCCATCGGCGCGAACCAGCGTGTAAATCAGATTGCTCTTGCCATATACGGGCCTTGCTTCGTAACCTCCGGTTGTCTTCAATAGTTCAACCGGCACATAATCTTCGCGGCCGCTCTCGCTGGCCACGTTGCTGCTCAGCCTGGCCCACAGAACGCCTCGCTGCGGCGCGCGCGTAATGCCCAGCAGGCGCTCTATTGCCGGCCGGCCCAGCATATCAAACTGCACCATGGCCGAGACGGGATTGCCTGGCAGCCCTAACAGCGGTTTCCTGCCGGCGACGGCGCCGATGGTCGGCTTGCCGGGACGTGTGGCGACGCCGTGAAAGAGCACGCCCGGCTCGCCCAGCCCATCCAGCACCTGCACCGACATATCGCGAAAGCTAACCGAAGAACCGGCGGACATGACCAGCATGTCGCTGCCTGCCAGGGCGCTGCGCGCCGCGTCCTGCAAGGCCGCCAGCTTGTCGGGGATAATGCCGCCAAAGACGGGTTCACCGCCGGCTCTGATTACCTGCGCGGCAATTGTGTAGCTGTTTATATCGCGGATCTGGCCCGGCCGCGGCTCTTTATCCGGCGCAATGACCTCATCACCCGTAGCCAGAACGGCCACCCGCGGGCGCCGGCGCACGGCGAGCCGGGTGATGCCCAGCGCCAATAAGCCGCCCACGTCCTGCGGGCGCAGCAGATGGCCGGCAGGCAGCACGCTGTCGCCCAGCGCGACATCTTCTCCAACCTGCAGCACGTTTTCGCCGGGACCAACCGCCTTGAAAACTTCAATCTCATAGGGCGGTCGTTGGCCCGCGGGCCCGGCGATCTGGGTCTGCTCAACTTGCACCACGGCATCGGCCGTGTCGGGAATCATGCCGCCGGTATGCACCAGGGCCGCCTGGCCCGTTTGGAGAGCCAGCTCAGCCGCCTGTCCCATCGGCACCTCGCCGATCACCTCCAGGAAAGCGGGCAGGCTGCCGCTGGCGCCGAACGTGTCTTTGGCGCGTACGGCGTAACCGTCCATCGTGCTGCGCCGGAAAGCCGGCAGCGGGTGCGGCGCCGGGATAGGCTCGGCCGTTACCCGCCCCAAGCCATCCATTGCGGATACCCATTCCATGCCGTCAAGCGGCTTTATATGTTCTACCAATAAGGCCCGCGCATCATCCGGGGCCAAAACGTTGAAAAATTCAGACATAGGATAGTGGTCAGTAGTCAGTACTCAGTGCGTCAGTAATCAGTACGTCAGTAATCAGTAATCAGTGCGTTCGGGGTTAGTTCCCAGTTGACCGTTCCCGTCCTTCGCACATCCACCGCCTCGCTTCTGCGCCCGTCTTCGTTTTCTCTTCCTCTCGTTGCAGTTCCCGGTTCCAATTGCCAGCTAATTCCGTTCCTAGTTCCCAGGGTCCGTCCCGAGCATGGCCAGCAAATCTTCTTCCCCGATCACCGGCACCTGCAGCGCTTCCGCCTTGGCCAGTTTGCTGCCTGCTTTTTCGCCGGCTAACACGTAATCCGTGTTCTTGCTGACCGAGCCGGTCACATGGCCGCCGTGCTGCTCGATCAGCGCCCGCGCTTCATCGCGGCTCATGGTGGGCAGGGTGCCCGTCAAGACAAAGGTCAGGTCGGCCAATTCAGTGGCCGTAGCCGCGGCCGGTGCCGCCTCGAAGGTCAGGCCGGCCTCGCGCAGCCTCTGCACGATCTGCCGGTTCTTTTCTCGTCCAAACCAGGCGATCACGGACGACGCTGTCTGCGGGCCAATGCCTTCGATGGCTTCCAGCTCTTCGGCCGATGCCGCGCCGATCTGGTCGATGCTGCCCAACTCGCGCACCAGGAGCGTGGAAACGACGCTGCCGACGTAGCGAATGCCCAACGCCGTCAGCAGCCGCTCTGGCGACTGCCCTTTGCTCGTTTGGATACCGGCCAGCAGCTTGTCCACTTTCTTGTCCTGGAAGCCCTCCAGGTCCATCAGATCTTCCCGCCGCAAACTGTAGATATCGCTGATGTTATGCACCAGTCCTTTCTCTACCAGCAGCGCGGCCGTCTGTGAACCGAAGCCGTCAATATCCATTGCACCGCGGCTGACAAAGTATTCCACGCGCCGCACTAACTGTTCGGGGCAGTCCGGATTATCGCAGTAAATCATCACTTCGCCGGGAATAGAGCTAACCGGCTCGCCGCACACCGGGCAGACCGTGGGCCGTTCGATAACTGTTTCGCTTCCATCGCGTAGATCAAGAATCGGGCCCACGATATAGGGAATCACGTCTCCGGCGCGCTTGACGGTAACCATGTCGCCCACGCGAATATCCTTGCGCTCGATTTCGTCATAGTTATGCAAGGTCGCGTTGCGCACGATCACGCCGCCGATTTCCACTGGTTCCAGGACGGCGTTAGGAGCCAGGATGCCCGTACGGCCGACATTAACCTGCACGCGCAGCAGCCTGGTCGTCTTTTCCTGTGCCGGAAACTTCATGGCGATCGCCCCGCGCGGGTCCTTGCCGACGAAGCCCAGGCTGTCGGCCAACGGCCGGTCGTTGATTTTCACCACGATGCCGTCCACTTCATAGCTGATACTGTTGCGCTTTTCGATCCATTTCTCATATTGATCGGCGACGCAGGCCAGGTCAGGGCAGTAGACACAGTCGGGCGAAACGGGGAAGCCAAAGTCGCGCAGCAAGGCCAGCCGATCCCACTGCGTATCCGGTACTTCGACGCCTTCCCAGGCGATAAAATCGTAGCAGAAGAGGGTCAGCGGCCGTTCGGCCGTTTTCGCCGGATCAAGCTGGCGCAGCGACCCGGCGGCCGTGTTGCGCGGATTCATGTAAAGCGGCTCGCCCGCCTCGGCCCGCGCTTTGTTGAGCGCTTCAAACTGGTCCAAAGGGAAAAAGACTTCACCGCGCACAACCAGATATGGCGGCGCTGCCAGCTGGCTGGCCGGATCCACCGGAATCCGCTTGGGCAGCACGCGCAAGGTACGCAGGTTTTGCGTTACGTCCTCGCCCACTTCCCCATTGCCGCGTGTCGCGCCCTGCACGAAGAGGCCGTCGCGATAAGTAAGCACCACCGACAGGCCGTCCAGCTTCGGTTCCACCACAAAATCAAGCGGCTGTTCCGGATTGGGCAGCAGGCGGCCGGTGCGGGTGCGCCACGCCTGCAAATCCTCGATGCTGAAGGCGTTAGCCAGGCTCAGAATGGGGGCCGGATGCCGCACTTTCTCAAATTCTGACAGCGGCTCCGCCCCGGCCCGCTGCGTGGGCGACTCCGGCGTGACCAGCTCCGGGTGATCCGCTTCAAGCGCCAGCAGCTCGCGGTACAGGGCATCATATTCGCTGTCGCTGATGACCGGCGAATCCAGCACGTGGTAGCGATACAAATGAAAGTTCAACTCATCACGTAGTTGTTCAATTCGTTCTTCAGGGTTCATGAGCTTGCTGTCCTAACAGTCTACCGCAAATGAGAAGAGAAGCATTCGCGCCTGCGCGGCCGGCCATGCGCCGCGCCAGGATGTTTTTTACCTAAGGTTCGGCGCTCGGTTCCAGGAAATTGGCCACGGCCCAGCCTTCCAGGCCGTTGTCCAGGCGGAGCTGCCACCACTGGAAATTCTCGGCCTCTTCCGGTCCGCCCAGCACCAGGACGACTGTGCCTTCGTCAACGATGTCAACAACGACGTTGCGTGTGCTTGGCCCGCCGCGCAGGGTCAGGCCCAGATTATCCGTATTGGCTACCACGGCATAATAGCCGGCGGTCAGTTCATCCGGCGCCACGGCCGTGTCCGGCGTCGGAATCGGGGTAAAGGTGGGCATCGGCGTCGGCGGCATCAACGAACTGGTCGGCTCCATCGTGGGACTGGGAGGTGCCGTCAGGACAATCACCGTCGCCGCGAAAGGATCGCCGGGCGACTCCGGCGGCCGCAGCAGCCAGCTCTGCAGCAAAAAATAGGCTGCCGCGCAGCCGATAATGGTCATTACAATGCCCATGCCCAGCCAAAGCCAGGGCACGGGCTCTTTCTCGCCTGGTCTGTTATCTGCCATCGTCCTTAGCGGCCGCGTGCGGAGCGACCGAACCTTCACTTTCAACTTCCGCTTCGCCGGTCGCCACGGCCAGCAGCGTCAAATCATCGAACATGTCGGCGCCGTCCGCCCAGCGCGTCACATCAGCAACCAGGCCCTGCACCAGCGCTTCGACCGGCGCAGCGGCAAGGCCAGCGCAGGCGGCGTGCAGCCGTTTGTACCCATAGGACTCTCCCTTGCGGTTGGTCGCATCCGGCACGCCGTCGCTAAACATCAGCAGCCGGTCACCTTCGGCCAGCGTGGCCCTAAACTCTCGCAGTTCGAGACCCGGCAGCATGCCCAGGAAGCGATCGCCGCCTTCGAGGGTCTCGATCGGGTGTCCGGCGCGCACGCGCAGCGGCTTCTCGTGCGCGGCGCGGATATAGGTTAGCTGCCCGCTCGGCAGGTGCAAGACGCCATAGAAGGCGGTAATAAATGTTTCCTGCATACGGTCCAGATCGAGCAGGCCCCTGTGCACGGCCGTGGCTACGGCCGCCGGCGAAAGGGAACGCCGCGCCTCGGTACGAAACAGGGTATGCCCGACGGCCATGATGAGTGCCGCGTGCAGGCCCTTGTCCGCCACATCCGCCAGCAGCAGACCGACGTGATCGTCGTCAAGCCGAATGACGTCATAGAGGTCGCCGCCGACCTGGCGGGCAGGCCGCTGGTAGCCGGCGAACGAATAGGGAGGAAGCGAAGGCAAAGCGCCGGGCAGCAGGCTGCGCTGCGCCTCCGCCGCCAGGGCCAGCTCATGCTCCAGCCTTTCTTTCACCAGCAGCTCCGCCTGCGCTTCTTGCAGCGCACTGTATGCTTGGCTCAGCGCCTCATTCTTCAGACTGAGTTCCTCAATGATCAGGCGATCTTGGGATCGCATATTGCCCACGACATTCAGCAAGACGGCATTGGCTGCCGAGGGATGGGTCACCATCAGGTGGCTGAAGAGATCCCTGCTGAATTCCAGGGCGGTCACCGCGGTCACCGCCCGGCAGGTGGCCATACGCGGCGCACGGTCGAGCAGCGCCAGCTCGCCGACCAGGCTGCCAGGGCCAAGACTGCCCAGCAGCAGTTCTTTTTCGTCTTCTAATACCTGGGTAACAGTCGCCCGGCCGGCGATGATCACAAAAAGCGCCTCGCCCTGATCACCTTGGCGCATAATAACCTCGCCGGCGGCAAACGTTCTCTCGCGCGCGAGACTGCAAAGCGTCTCCAACGCTTCGTCTTCCAGACCTTCGCCAAAAGCCTGTCTCAGCAAAGAAATGGCTGTTCCGCTCACCTTATCCGCCGCTGGGTTTGATAAACGACAACAGTTTTGCGAGCGGCCAGGTGTTGGCAACGTCCCCGGCCGTGGCCCAGCCGCGCTGCGCGGTGGCCACCCCATACCGCAGCAGCCCCTGCTGCTCCGTGTCGTGCGCGTCGCTGTTGATCGCGATGGTGACGCCAAGCTGCAGCGCGCGCCGCACGTGTGTATCGCGCAAGTCCAGGCGATATGGGTTGGCGTTCACCTCCAGGATGGTTTGGGTGGCCGCGGCCGCCTCGAGGATCATGTCCATGTCCAGATCGGCGCCGGGCCGGTCCGGCAGCAGGCGCCCTGTAGGATGGGCGATCATGTCCACGTGCGGGTTCCAGATCGCGTTGAGCATACGGTCAGTCACCTGTTCGCGCGGCTGGCTGAGGCTGGTGTGCAGGCTGGCTATCACAAAATCCAGTTCGGCCAGCACGTCGTCGCCAAAATCAAGCGCGCCGTCGGCGCGGATTTCCATTTCGATGCCTTGCAGAATGGTGAAGCCGGGGCCAAGCTGTTCATTGGCGGCACGGATCTCTTCTCGCTGCTGCCACAGGCGTTCCGGGGTTAAGCCGTTGGCGATGCCCAGGCTCTGCGAGTGGTCTGTGATCGCCATATAGGTATAGCCGCGCGCCTGCGCCGCCTGCGCCATTTGCAAGACAGAACGACGGCCGTCTGACCAGGTTGTATGCATGTGCAAATCAGCGCGCATGTCGCCCAACTGCACCAGCGCCGGCAGCTCACCGGCCAGCGCCGCTTCAATCTCACCCCGGTCCTCGCGCAGTGTAGGCGGGACCGTGGCCATACCCAGCACGGCGTACACTTCCTCCTCGCTGGCACAAATGATTTCATCGCCACCAGCGAGCGGTGTAAAAGCGTGCTCATTGAGCGACAGGCCCCGTTTTAGCGCCAGCTCGCGCATACGGACATTGTGTTCCTTGCTGCCCGTAAAGTAGGCCAGCAGCGTGCCCCAACGTTCGGCCGGCAGCACGCGCAAATCAACACCCATGCCACTGTGCAGCACAACGCGCGATTTCGACGGCCCGCGGGCGCTGACTGATTCGACGCGGTCCATGGTGCAGAATGTTTCCATGACCGGCTCCGCGTCCGCCGCGGCGACCATCAGGTCCATATCACCGATAGTCTCTTTCATGCGCCGCAGCGAACCGGCAACGGCTGCTTTGGTCACGCCCGGTAATTGTTCCAGCATGGCCAGGATTTCCTGCGCAACGGGCCAGGCATCTCCCAGCAGTGCCCGCTGGTCGCCATGCGTCTGCAGCGCCTCGATCGCCGCCAACAGCTTCGCCTCGCTCTTCTTGCCCAGCCCGGGCAGATCGCTCAACTTTCCGGCCTCCGCGGCGGTTGTCAGCTCATCAAGCGTCGTCACGCCGAGAGTCTCGTAAATCTGCTTGACACGTTTCGGCCCAAGGCCCTCCACGCGCAGCAGCTCGACCAGAGAAGGGGGGATCTCCTCGCTCAGGCGCATGTAAAACTCGAGCTGTCCCGTAGCCAGCATTTCCTCGATTTTGGCCGCCAAGGTATCGCCAATACCGGGAATAGCGGTCAAGGCGTTTTCGGCATAGACCTGGTTAATGTCGCGGCCCAGGGCGCCAATGCTTTCCGCGGCGCGCCGGTAGGCGAGCACGCGGTGCACGTTGTCGCCACGGATAGCCAACATATCGGCTATGCGGTCGAACATTTCGATGACTTCGCGATTATTCATACAATTCTCAAGAAGAGTGGTTCTCGGCAGTTTGAGCGTAATTATACCCAAAAGAGCCCGCTGCGATCTTGTCCCTTATTTGCCACCTTCGTGCCACCAAAACAAGCGCAAAATCTTGTGCGCGGTATTGATCCATGCTAACATACTTTATTAACCGTCTAGCGCCTATGGCGCGTTTTGTTATCTCACCAAAGGAGAAGAAAGCATGAAGAAAAGATGGTTTATCGGATTGGCTGCGCTTCTAGTGCTCGGCCTAATGCTGGTGGCCTGTCAGGGCCAGGTGCAGCAGGCAGTAGAAGAAGCAGCGCCAACGGTCCAGGCGGCCGTAGAGGAAGCCGCGCCGACCGTGGAAGCGGCGGTAGAAGCGGCGGCGACGGAAGTCATGGCCGAAGAGCCGACCGAAGCGCCGGCCGAAATGGTGGCGGGGTCAGTTGGCGTTGTTTTGCCGACGAGAGAGGAACCGCGCTGGATCCAAGATGAGACGCGTTTCCAAGATGCGTTTGACGCCGCCGGCTACGACGTTGAGATCCTCTTCAGTGAGGGCGATCCGGCGAAGGAGCGGGCCAATGTAGAAGATCTGATCACGAAGGGCGTGCAGGTAATCATCCTCACGCCGCAAGACGGTGCGGCAGCCGGAGCGGCGGCTGAAGCGGCGCGGGATGCGGGCGTCAAGGTGATCGCATATGACCGCTTGATCCTGAACACCGATGCCGTGGATTACTACGTGACCTTCGACAGCATCGCCGTCGGTGAAGCCCAAGGCCAATACCTGGTTGACCATGCCACAGGCACGGGCAATCCGCTCTTCCTGTACGCCGGAGCGGCGACAGACAACAACGCCTTTCTGTTCTTTGAAGGCGCCTGGAATGTCCTGCAGCCGAAGATCGCTGATGGCACATTCGTGATCAAGAACTCCAGCGAAGCTGAAGCGCTGCAGGACAGTGCGGAACTGACGCGGGAGGAGATGGCCAACATCATCGGCCAGATCACGACCGACTGGGATTTCGACACGGCCAAGAGTCTGGCCGAAGCGAACTTGACGGCGACAACGGCCGAGGACAAGGGTGATGTATTCATCCTGGCGCCTAATGACGGCACGGCGCGCGCCATAGCGGATGCGTTTGCCGCCGATGCTGATGTGTCGAGCTACGTGGTCACGGGACAGGATGCTGAGATCGCCTCGGTACAATATATCATCGACGGAAAGCAGTCGATGACGGTACTGAAGGACGTGCGCACGCTGGTGGCGGATGCCATCGCGGCGGCCGTTGCCTATCTGGAGGGCGGAGCGCCAGAGGAAACGACCACCTACAACAATGGCGCGATCGATGTACCGGCCAAACCGTCGGAGGTTGTGTCGGTTGATCAATCGAATGTCGTAGCGGCGATCATCGACTCCGGCTACTGGCCCGCCGACGAGTTCACCAACCTCGAGGCTCTGGCCACGGCTGAGGAAGTACCGGCTGAGGAAGAAATGATGCCGGAAGGCCCGGCCGTTGTCTCTGCAGATGGCTGTGACTACGGCGGCAAGATTGAATCTATCGTTGCCCTGGATGCTTACACGGTTGAGTTTAACCTCTGTAGGCCGGACCCGGCGTTCCTGGCCAAAGCCGCCTTTACGGTGTTCGGCATCCAGCCGTCCGAGCATATCGATGCGACTGCTGCCAGCGGCGAGTTACTTGAGAATCCGGTCGGCACCGGTGCTTACCAGCTTGATTCCTGGAACCGTGGCGATAGCATTATCATGTCCAAGTTTGCGGACTATTGGGGTGATGCGGCCATCGCCGATACCCTGGTTTTCCGCTGGGCAACTGAGTCCGCTTCTCGCTTGCTTGAGCTGCAGTCTGGGGCGGCCGATTACATTACTAATCTGGCTGCTGCTGACTTCGCAACAGTAGAAGCCGACCCGAATCTGGAACTAGTTCCTTTGCCAGCTCCGAATATTCTCTACTTCGGTATGACCAATACCTTTGAACCCTTTGACAATGTCGATGTGCGCCGGGCGATTGGCATGGGAATCGATCGCCAGCGTATCGTTGACAATTTCTTCCCCGAAGGATCTGAGGTTGCGAGCCACTTCGTCCCATGTGGCGTCCCAGGCGGCTGCGAAGGTGAAGCATGGTACGACTTTGATCCCGAAGCGGCGCGCCAGCTGCTGGCCGATGCTGGTTACCCAGATGGTTTCGAGACCACAATCTACTATCGTGACGTCTTCCGTGACTACCTGCCGGAGCCGGGTGCAGTCGCAGTTGAGCTTCAGACCCAATTGTCGGAAAATCTAGGCATCACGGCTGAGGTTGAGGTGATGGAATCCGGCCAATTTATCGACGATTCTGGCAATGGCCGTTTGAATGGTATCCATCTTCTAGGCTGGACCGGCGACTACCCACATCCGACCAACTTCTTGGACTATCATTTTAGCCAGCAGCAGAGGCAGTTTGGCGACCCGTATCCTGAGATCTACGAGCCTCTCGCAGAGGCATCTTCGATCGCCGATCCGGCCTCGGCAAACGCGCTCTATGAACAGGCTAATAATGCAATCAGGGATCTTGTACCCATGGTTCCCATCGCCCATGGTGCTGCGGCTTATGCGGCGCGTGCCGGTCTTCCCGGCATGAACAACCCGCCGTTTGGTGCGCCCATCATGCGCCTGATCGACCCCGGCAAGGACACACTCGTGTATGTCAAGAATGCCGAACCGATCAGCCTCTACTGTGCGGACGAGACCGACGGCGAATCGCTGGATACCTGCCAGCAAGTTGTTGAAGCGTTGTATCGCTTCGATGTCGACGGCAATGTTGAGCCGGCTCTGGCTGAAGAGTGCTCGGTTAGCGATGATGGGTTGGTGTGGACCTGCAATCTTCGCCAAGGTGTCAAGTTCCATGATGGTTCCGACTTCGAGGCAGCGGACGTGATCGCCTCGTACGGCGCCGGTATCGATGCCTCGAACCCGAACCATGTAGGTAACACCGGGTCTTGGGAGTATTTCGCCACCCTGTGGGATGGCCTGATGAATGTGTCCGAGTAATAGCCTGATCATGTTGTCAAGAGGACGATTTTGTTGCCTCTAGCAACATAATCTTGAAAGATCTGCGGGATGGCAGTTACTGCCATCCCGCTTTCCCTATCACAATCTCAGTGACCTACATGGTGACACCTGTCACGCATAGGTCTCTGGACCGAGTGACCTATGGTTCAATACACATTTCGTCGCGTCATTTTGGCGATTCCGGTCGTCTTTGCGATCCTAGCTGTTACCTTTATACTCGCTCGTTCCATACCGGGTGATCCTTGTCGGGCGATCCTGGGCGAAAAAGCGAGCGCTGAGACATGTGAGCGCTTTACGCGCGAGCACGGTTTGGACCAACCCATCCCTGTGCAGTTTGGTATCTATTTGCAGAACCTTGCCAGAGGGGACTTGGGCGATTCCATTCGTTTCGGCCGTCCGGTGCTCTTGATCATGATCGAACGCCTGCCGACGACGATCGAGCTTGGCATGGCGGCGATGATCATTGCCGTGCTTGTCGGCGTGCCCCTGGGCATCATCGCCGCTATCAGGCGCAATTCGGCCGTTGATGTGGGGGTGATGATCGGCGCGAATCTGGGCGTTTCGCTGCCGGTGTTTTTCCTCGGCCTCCTGTTAATCTATGTATTTGCCGTGCTGCTGCGCGACACGCCTTTCGCCCTGCCGCCATCCGGCCGCCTGCCGGCGGGCATGGTTGCGACGCCTTTCTATGAGGTTTACAACATTCCTGTCGAAGAGGGGACAGCCCGTTATTACGTCCTGGAATTTATCGCCAATCTATACGTTTTTAACTCAATTATTACGGCCAACTGGGAAGTGCTCGCGGGCAGCGTGAAGCATCTTATTTTGCCCGCGATCGCTTTGAGCACCATCCCCCTGGCGATCATCGCCCGCATCACCCGCTCCAGCATGCTGGAAGTATTGGGCCTGGATTATGTGCGCACGGCGCGGGCCAAGGGCGTGCCCGCCAACAAGGTGATCAGTAAGCACGCCTTTCGCAACGCGCTGCTGCCGGTAGTCACCATTATCGGCCTGCAGCTCGGCGGCATTTTGGGCGGTGCGGTGCTGACGGAGACCATCTTCGGCTTTGCCGGTGTTGGCCTTGCTGTTTATGAGGCAATTACCGCGCGGGATTTTCCGATTATTCAGGGTTTTGTTATTATCATTGCTATCATTTACGTTAGCTTCAATCTGATTGTCGATCTCTCCTACGGCTTTCTTGATCCGCGTATCCGCCTGGATTGAGCGCGTGGGGTTTATTTTGGTCTAGTTAATGTCAACAACCGTTGCAGAAATTCATGACGATAACGTCGCCAACATAAGCGACTACAAATCGAATAGCCTCTGGCGGCTGACCTTGCGCCGCACATTTCGCCAGCGCTCGGCCGTAGTCGGTTTGGCTATTCTCCTGCTGCTCGTGTTTACGGCCGTCTTTGCTCCCGTCATCGCGCCCTATGACCCGACTGAGGTCCTGATTGGCAAGGAAGATGTCAAGCGCCGCCAACCGCCTTGTATCCACCTGCTTGGCTGCCCGGAAGATCAGCCGCAGCATCTCTTGGGTCTTGACGGCAACGTGCGCGACCAGTTCAGCCGCATCGTTTATGGCTCGCGCGTTTCCTTGCGCATTGGGTTCTTGACTGTGGGCTTCGCCGTCATTGTCGGCACCGCGTTGGGTGCCCTGGCCGGGTTCTGGGGCGGCTGGTTCGACAATATCGTCATGCGCCTCATGGACGTGGTGCTGGCCTTTCCCTTCTTCTTGCTGGCGATAGCCATCGTGTTTGTCTTAGGACCCAGTCTGCAGAACGCCATGCTGGCCATTGCCATCGTCAGCATTCCCGCCTACGCGCGTGTCGTGCGCGCCACGGTGCTTTCAGTGCGTGAGACGGACTATGTAGAGGCTTCCCGCGCTCTTGGTGCCAGCAATTTTGATATCCTGGCCCGCCGCATTCTGCCCAACGCCCTGCCGCCGCTGATCGTGCTGGCGACACTGGGCGTGGCCACCGCCATTCTGGATACGGCCGCGCTCTCCTTCCTTGGCCTTGGTGCCCAGCCGCCGACGCCTGAATGGGGCACGATGTTGGGAACTGAACGAAACCAGATCTTCAGCGCGCCGCACCTTGTATTTGCCCCCGGCGTTGCCATCTCAATTACCGTGCTGGCCTTTAACCTGCTTGGCGATGGCCTGCGCGACGCCCTCGACCCGCGCCTGGTACAGGGTAAGCAAGAATAGGGCCAAACCCCTGTTTTGCTCAGAGAAAACGGCGTTTTGTCCTACGAGAGCTCGCCAGTTTGCTTAGCTTTCCTCTTGTCGCGATCGCGGATAGTGGTGTAGATATAAATTGGCGCGCCGAGCAATCCCGACAGCCTTTCCACGGCGAAGACGAGCAGCGATAGGGCGATGGCCTGTTCCGGCCGCAGTCCCGCCGGCGCGAAAAGCAGCGGCGCAATGAGCTCGCGCACACCCAGACCACCTATAGAGGGGATCAGCATCACCAGGGCTAGGACAGGCACCACGAGCAGCATGTAAAAATAAGAAATATCCAGGCCCAACGAGCGGGCGGTGGTCGTCCACCACGCCGCCTGTAACAGGTTGAACAGTACGGATATAAGCAGTGCGCCGCCGATCGCGCGCCAGCCGCACTGCTCAATCGCTTCCGTCAGGCGCAGCAGAAAATCATTTCCCGCGTGCAGCAGCCGCGCCGGCAGCAAGTTGGTCACTTTGCGCAGCACAGTGCCCTGCAGGAGTATAAAGCCGCCGGCCAGCCCGGCGGTGCAGATCAGCACGATGGTCAACAGCAGATCGGGCGGGAAATCGGGCGGGCGGAAGGGCAGAGCGAGCAGGGCCAGGGCGAACAACATCATCAGCCCGGTCAGGCGGTCGAGTACCACTGTGCCCGCGGCCAGGCCGGCCGGAACATCCTGCGCCAGCTCCAACACGCGCACGACGTCGCCCCCAAAGCCGGACGGCAAGAAGACATTAAAGAAGCCGCCCACGAAATAGAGCTCAACGAGTCGTTTAAAGGGCACGTCGGCGTGCAGGCTGCGCACCAGGATCAGCCAGCGATAGGCGCGCAGCACGACGCCCGCGTTGTAAAGCAGAAAACCGGCCAGCAGCCAGCCCAGGCTCGCTTCGCTCAGCTCACGGCCGATCAGCCGCGGGTCGAAGCGCGTCAGCACGATGGCCAGCCCCAGCAGGGTGATGCCGATCTTGATGATGGTTGATAGATGCTTGCGCATAGTTTTTGGCCCAGGCTCGAGGCCCAAGCGCGCATTGTAATCGATTCTGCAGCGCTTGTCAGTATCGCGCACCCACCTACTACCCTTCGCGGCGAACGGTGCCCCTGATCTGCTGCCGTCGGCCAGGCGGCGCCTCGCCGTCGAACGGCCGTCCTTGCTCCGCGCCGCCCCTGCCATATAATCTTCGCCACATGGCTCTCTACCCTTACCGCCGCTGGCTGGCGCTTCTCGCCATTCTGCTCTTTTACGGGCTGGCCCTCAACAGCCTGCGCGGCGACAGCCCCACCATGGATGAGCAAAACCACGTGGCGCGCGGCCTGGCCTACTTGCGCACGGGAGATCCACGCCTCAGCGTGGAGCACCCGCCGCTGGTCAACCTGATCAGCGCCCTACCTCTGCTGACCATGCCGGAGATAGAGCTGCCGTTAGATTCGCCAAGCTGGCGGCGCCAGCCGCCGGACGTTTTCTGGTATCTATTCGCCGACGAGATGATCTGGCAAACCAACCGCGGTCTGGACCTGCAGAAGCTCTTCTTCCTGGCCCGGCTGCCGATCGTCTACCTGACCATCTTCCTGGCGCTGGTCGCCTGGCGCTTCGCGCAGCGGGCCTGGTCCGGCTGGGCGCCGCTCCTCGTCTTTTGCTTCTTGCTTTTCGATCCCAATATCCTGGCCCACGGCCGTTATGTGACGACCGATCTGGGCGGTACGTTGTTCATCTTCCTGGCCACCTATCTGCTGTGGCAGCTTTGGCAAGACGGCCGCGGCAGCACGCGCCGCTGGCTCCTGGCCGCACTGGGTTTGGGCCTGGCCTTCGCCGCCAAACTATCAGCGCTCGCTTTCCTGCCCATCTGGTTCCTATTGGCCTTCTTGCCGCTCTATGGCGAGGAACCGTGGCAGTGGCGGGACGCGGCGCGGCGTGCCGGCCAGCTTCTTAGCGCCGCCGCCGCGGCCGCGCTGATCGTCTGGGCCATCTTCGGCTTTGAATGGGGGCATTACCAGTTCCTGGACCCGCGCCTGGCCGCTCTAAACGCAGTAGTGGGCCCGCTGCCGACCTACCTGGCGGGCATCGAGCGCATCTTACTGCTCAGCGAAGGCGGCCGTCCCGCTTTTCTACTGGGCCAATTCTCCAACAGCGGCTTCCCGCTCTATTTCCCGATAGCCTTCGCCGTCAAGACGCCGCTGCTGACCCTGCTGCTCTTTGCCATGGCCGTGGTCCTGCTGCTCTGGAACGGCCGTACGCGGCGTGTTGCGTTCTTCCTCCTGCTGCCCATTCTGGCCTATTTTGCCCTCAGCATGGCCAGCGCGCTCAACATCGGTTACCGCCATTTGCTGCCGGTGCTGCCCTTTGTCTACATGCTGATCAGCGGGCTGGTCGCGCCGGACACGGCCGCCTGGCTGGCTCAAAAAGCCGCCTTGCGAGCTCCAAACGCGCGCTTTCCCTTCCCATCGACTGGCGCGCTTCTTGGCGGCGTGCTTGTCGCTATGCTGGTAGGCGCCGACCTGCTGCTGCACCCCCACTATCTGAGCTATTTTAATATGCTCGCCGGCGGTCCGGAAAACGGGCAGCGCATCCTGATTGACAGTAACATTGACTGGGGCCAGGATTTGCTGCGCCTGCGCCGTTGGGCCAGGGAAAACGATGTCGAGCAGCTCAAGTTGTGGTGGTTCGGCACGGCCGATCCTGATTACTACGGCCTCTCTTATGAGGCGCTGCCGGGCTGGCCGCGCCAGCCTTTTAGCGGCCAGTGGACAAATCCGCCTTTTAACACCGTCTCGCCTGAACCCGGCATTTACGCCATCAGTGCCAGCTCCCTTTGGGAGCTGCCCCTGGCCGAGAAAAACGTCTATCCCTGGTTCCGGGAACGGGAGCCGGACGACCGCGTAGGGTACTCTGTCCTGATTTATCGTGTGCCGCAGGCGCATGAGCCTTGACTTAAGGCCGCGAGCATGGATGGCTGAGTTGCCCGTATTAGAAGATAATAGAGCGCTGCGAGCGATGAAAGAAGACGACCGCCCACGGCCCCCCTCGGAGGTCCGCTACGAACTAAAACTGCCCGCGGACGCGGCCCTACTGCCGCAGGTGCGCAGTTGGATCCGCCTCCATCCGGAAGGCTTCCGCGCCGCCTACCCGACGCGCCTGGTCAATAACCTTTATCTGGATGCCCCCGGCTTGACCAACCTGGCCGAGAACCTGGCCGGCCAGGCTGAGCGGCGCAAGCTGCGCTTGCGCTGGTATGGCGACACGCCTTCGCCACCCATCGTGCACGCCATTTTGGAACTCAAGATCAAGCACGGCTCCGTGGGCGACAAACGCCGCTTGCCGCTGCCCGAACCGCTGGCGCTCAATCTTCCCTACAGCGACCTGCTGCCCGCCCTGCGCGCTGCCGTAAATGAGGAATGGCGGCCCTGGCTGCAGCGCGCCGGACAGCCGGCATTGATTAACCGCTACCGGCGTGATTATTTTGTCTCTCCTGACGGCGTCATCCGCTGCACGCTCGATTATGAACAGGCTTTTTTTGACCAGCGTTTTAGCGTCTACCCTAATCTTAGCCATGCCCTGGCGGCGCTCGACCGCATCGTCGTCGAGGTCAAAGCGCCGGTCTCGGTAGGCGAAAGGCTGGAGCGGGCGATGGACAGCTTTCCCATCCCACGTGACCGCCATTCCAAATACGTTGATGGCCTGCTCTACGGCATCTACTAAGGTGCTTTAGGCCGATGAGCCGTTTCTACGCGCCAGGGCGCCGTTCTTTCTGGCTCTCGCTGCTTTTCCTGCTGCTGTTCACCGCCCTCATTCTCATCTGGCGTGAACAGAGCGTTTCCTCGGCTGCGGACACGGCCCTGGACGTGACCTTCTCCGCGCCGCCTGGGCGCTACGCCAGGCGGTTGGAGCTGCAGTTGTCGGCGCCCAATCCCGCGGCGCAAATCTATTACACGCTTGATGGCAGCCCGCCAGATCAACAGACCGCCACGCTCTACGAGTCGCCGCTCATTTTGCAGTCGTCAGAGCCACAGGTCGTTACCCTGCGCGCCCAGGCCTTTTTGCCCGGTGGCGTATCCGGCCCCATCCACAGCGCCAGCTATATTATGGGCCTGGAGACCGGTCTGCCCGTGCTCTCGATTATTGCCGATCCGGCCGATCTCTGGGACGAAGAACGCGGAATTTATGTTAACCACGAGGGGCGCGGCCTGGAATGGGAACGGCCGGTTGACCTGACGTACGTCGAGGAGGGCAGCGACCATGGTTTCCAAAGCGGCGCCGGCCTGCGCATCCACGGCGAGTGGACGCGCTGGTACTCCGACAAGAAATCGCTGCGCCTTTATTTCCGCGAGCTGTATGGCACGCGCAAGCTCGAATATCCGCTCTTCGGCCAGCAGGGGCAGGTGGCCTTCGACAATCTTTACCTGCACAACAGCGATAAGGACCTGCTGCTGTTCCGCAACCAGCTTACCGAACGACTCTTCCGGCAGATGGGCGGCTACGCGGTGCGCGGAAGGCCGCTTCTTCTCTTTATCAATGGTGAGCCGTGGGGCATTTACAACATCCGCGAACGCATTGACGAGCGTTTTCTGCAAGAGACTTATGGCGTGCCTGCCGCGGCGATCAGCGATACGCCCAACATCCCCAGCCGCCAGACGGCCGAGCAGCGCGCGACTGATCTCGTCCACTGGGAAAACCTCATGACCTTCATTGAGGAGAACGACCTGACCGACGACGCCAACTACGCCTATCTGCAGACGCAGATGGACCTGGCCAACTTCGTTGACTATTACCTGCTGGAAATGTATATCGCCAACACCGACTGGCCCCACCACAACATGCATGTTTTTCGGCCGGAGACGCCCGGCGGCCGTTGGGAGTGGATCGTGTGGGACAACGATCTCGCCTTCGACCGTGCCGACCGCCAGATGGTGGAGCATGTCCTTACCGTTGACCATCCCCTGGGCAAGCGCATGGAAGTGATGCTCAACAAGCTTCTGGAGAATCCTGACTTCTACAATCTGTTCCTGACACGCGCCGCCGACTTGTTGAATACCACGCTGTCCGCGGAAAACGTGGGTGCAGAGGTGGAAAGCTCTCTGGCCGAACTGGCGGCTGATATTCCCCTGGAAAAGGCGCGCTGGAACGTGCCGGAAGAGTGGGAGGACGTCTCGGCGGCCATCCGCAATTTCGCCGCCACGCGCGCGGACATTATGCGCGAACATTTTGTGGAGAGCTTTGGGCTGGCGGGCACCGCGCGGCTGTCCGTTGCCCAGGATGGCGGCCCGGCCGGCTGGCTCGTGATTAATGATCTGCCGGCGGCGCCGCTGCCCTGGTCGGGCATTCACTTCATAGGACCAGCGATCCGCCTGCGCGCCGTGCCGCCAGCCGGCTACGCCTTCGTAGGGTGGCAAGGGTACGAGGGCGCCGGTGACCCGTCGCAGCCGCTGATCGAGCTGCCCGTCACTGGCGACGCCAGCCTGACCGCCCGCTTCCGCCCGCTTGATGCCGCAGAAATCGGGCCCGGCGATGTCGTAGTTTCTGGCTATTCTGCTGATGATGCAGGGGCAATCAATGGCGACTGGTTTGAACTGCTTGTTCGCAAGCCGGGCGGCGTCGACCTGCGCGGCTGGCGCGTGACAGACAACGACACGCCCATGGCGCAGGATGAAGGCTCGCTTGTTTTCCGGGATGACCCGCTTCTGGCGCACCTGGAAGAAGGGGTGACTGTACGCGTCGTCGCCACAATCAACGAGGCCAATGACCTTGCTTTTCCCGAGGACCGCCGCGCGGGCGGCGTCTTGACGCTTTATGCCGGCAACGGCCGTATCGACAGCGAGCGCGATCCCTGGTTCAATCTCGGCCTGCGCGACAACTTGATGCTCCTGGCGCCGGCGGGCGGGAGCGAGGAGGTCGTCGATCTCTGGAGCGAAAACGGTGCCGTGCGCCGCGAAGGTTTTGGCCTGCCGCCGAGGGAATAGCTTATGGTTCCAGAACCAGGCTGCCCACGGTGACAAAATCACCTGAGGCCGGTTCACTGTTCAGGGCCAGCACGCCCAGCCGCGCGCCGCTGGCCGGGTCATAGAGACCGGCGCGCAGTTCATAACGGCCAGCCGCCAGGTCGTGCGGAATGGCCAGCGCATGGTCGTCGGCGATCACCATGCCCGGCAGCCAAGAATCGGTTGGGAAGCGACCTGCCGCGGGCACGCCGTCGTGGTTGGCGATCAGCGCCCCGTTTTCGTCCACGAGGTGCACAAAGACCATGTTATCGCTCGTCACCGGCTGGTCGGCCGTCCAGTAGAGAGTAATAGGCAGGAGGTTGCCGCGGCTCAATCCGCCTGTTGTCATGCTTTCTAGGTGGATGCCCTGTTCAAATGTGGCTTGCACCGGGACAGCGCCTTGCTCTGTGGCCGGCCCTGGCACCGCCACGTAGCCCAGCGGAACGCGATCCAGGCGGTTGATGTCATTGTTCACAGAGAATGGCCACAATTCCGCCTCCCCCTCACCCACTAGCGAAAGATCGAGCCGGTACGCGCCCGGCGCCATGCCCGCCTGGATAGGGAACTGGATCTGTTCGATAATCACCTGCCCCGGCTTCCATGCTTCAGGCGCCACACTTTGCGGCAAGTCTTTTGTCCATTCGCGCACGATTTCGCCGCTGCCGGGCGCGACCAGGCGCACAATCGCCTTGAATTGGCCCGGCTCAACGAGTGTGGCCTCCGGCCGCTGCAGGTAAAGCGTCAGTGTGGTCTGGCTGCCCGGTTCGGCCGGCTGCGGCGACAGCTGATAGCCGAGAATCGACAGGCGGTCCGGCACGCGTGCGTTGAGCAGTTCAAGCAGACCAAGTTCCTTGGGCGGCGGCCGGTAGCCCCATAACTGCATCTGATCGAGCGCACCATGCGCTGCCCCGAATGTTTGCAAAGGTTCGTAATAGAGGCGGAACCAGATCTGGTCGCGCAGCAAATCCCAGGGCAGGGTGCTGCTGGCGACGACGTAGTCCGGCGCGTCTTCCGGAACAAGCATCTCCAGCGTATCCGCGCCGGCTGCCACGCGCTGGCGGTCTGACAGATAGGCCAGGCGCTCACTGCTGAGTACGCCTGCTTCCGGGTCACTGTGCAGCTGCAGGTAAGAAGCCACTTCCTCCTCCAGCGCCCAGCGGCCCAGCGGCCGGGTGTTGTAAGCCTGCCACAGGCGCGCCGCCTGCCAGGAGCCGGCGGTCAACATAAAGAGGCCCAACAGCACGGCCGTGACGCCGGACGGGCTCAGGCGGTCCGCGCCGCGGGCCACCAGCCTCTCCGACAGCCGTTCAGCGGCCCAGCCACAGGCAAGCAGGAAGATCGACCAGGCCAGGGGAGAAATCAGGTCCAGCGGCCAAGAAAAACCCTGCGACGGGTGGAAAAACAGGGAAAGGAGAAACAGGGTGCCAACGCCCGCAACCAGGAAACGACGTCGCAGGGCGAAGTTGGCCAGCAGCCAAACGAGGGCAATGATCCAGCCAGTGGCCTCGCCAAGCGTGTTCACGATCCAGGGATTAAAGCCATAGAGGATGGCCGCGGCCAGGCCCCCGTAGTCCGTCCCCAGCCGCCGCCCGCCCCACCAGATCAACAGTGCGGCCACGCCCCAGCCCAGCGTGCCCAAAAAGAGCGCCACGCGCGAAGCTTCTGCTCCGAATTGGGCACCAAAGGCGATGGCCAGGGGGAAAAGCGGCGTGGAAAGAGGCTGGAAATCAACGATTCCAAACGGCAGCAGCCCCGTCTCGTTCATTGCCTCATGTGCCACGCGTAGTGACGCGTAGGCCCCTTCCGAGAGGTTTGATCCCCACAGGGCCACCGGTATGAAAGGCAGCAGCAAGAGCAGCAGCAGATACCACTTTCTGGTCATTGGTCGTGCAGGTGAGTAATCACCAGTGAGACGTGGGTGACGCGTATGGGAGCTCCCGCCTGTTTCTTCTACAATGACGCTTACGGCCTACTGGAAGCGCCGCTGCTTGAACCACGCCTGAGCCCCGTTTGCCTAACGCGTGCGCAAGCCTAGAATTGGCAATGGTAACAGAACTGATGGCGCCTGAAAAGCCAGCCCTATCGCGAGCCTATTATGCGGACACCGTTCGCTCCTGGCTTTGGCCGGCAACGGCCGTCCTGCTGCTTGCGGCCGTCCTGCGCCTCGCTTTTTTGCTGGAGGTGCCGCCCGGATTGGCTCAGGATGAGGTTCTTAATGCCGATGTAGCTGGTTTTATTCGCCAGGGAGCGCACGCGCTTTTCTTTCGCGAAGGGTACGGGCACGAAGCGCTTTACCACTATTGGTCGGTACCTTTTCAGGTCCTCTTAGGCGACAACGCGCTCGCCATCCGCCTGCCATCTGTCGCCCTGGGAATCCTGCTCGTTGCCCTTACCCTGCGCTGGACGCGGCGCGCCTTTGATCCCATCGCGGCCCTGGCCGCCGGCGCGCTGATGGCCGTGAGCTGGTGGCCGATCATCTTCAGCCGGATCGGCATCCGTCCGATTATGGAGCCCGTTTTCCTGCTGCTTTTTGCCTGGTTCTGGCCGCGCAGGCCGTGGCTGGCGGGTCTATTTATTGGCCTTTCGTTGTACACCTATACTGCTGCGCGCGTTTTGTTTCTCTGGCCCCTGCTGCTCGGGCTCTACTGGTTTCTGTTTCGTAAGCGTCTACCCGCTGAACAGATTAACCTGAAAGGCCGACCTTTTCCTCAACCAATGGTCGCCGCGGGCGTGGTGCTGCTGGTCATGGCCCTGTTGTTCCTGCCGCTGTGGCTCACCTTGCGGGCCGACCCGTCTTTGCAGCAGCGCGTCGAACAGCTTCAAGGGCCGCTGCTGGCCCTGCAGTCAGGCGAATTGAGTCCGGCCTTGGCCAACACGCTGGCCACGGCCGGCGTGTTCAGCTTCACTGGCGACCCGCGCTGGACTTACATGATACCCGGCCAGCCGTTGTTCAACCCCCTGACGGCTGCGCTCTTTTATGGCGGGCTGCTGCTGGCGCTGTGGCGCTTCAAGCAGCCAGCCTACGCGTTTCTCCTTTTCTGGCTGCTGGTCGGCATGCTCCCTAGTGCCCTGACGCCCGAGGCGCCAAGCACCATTCGTTTGGTCGGCGCCCTGCCCGCCGTCTATGTCTTGCCCGGGCTGGCGGTCTCCTGGCTTTGGCAGCGCGGAAGCGCGTCCACCGTGCCGGGCTGGGCACGCGGCGCGCTCGTCATTTTGTTTGCCGCCGTTCTTCTGCTGGCCGCCGGACGCACAATAATCGATGGTTTTGTGCGCTGGCCGCAGGCGCTGGAGACGCGGCTTAAATACCAGACCGTGCTGCTGGATATGGCGCGCTACCTGCGCCAGGGACAGGAAGGGACGCCGGTTTTTGCTGATGGCTTCTACCGGCCGATAACGGTCGATGCTCTGCGCCGCGACCTGAATCAGGATTTACGGGGCAGGTGGGTGCAGTCCGGGGCCGAGGTAGCCGGGGCCGTTGTCCTGCCTGTTGAAGGAGACGGCCGTCTTTATGTGCCGGAGTTCGCCGCGCCTGATGAGATGCTGTTGGCCGCCGCTGGAGTAGCTGCTGAACCACTTTATCGCAGCGCGGAAAGGCCTTCGTTCGCCGTGTACGCCCTGCCGTCTGCAGAGGCCCTGCCGCGCCTGCAGGAGGCGGTGCCGTTCGAAGGTAATCTTTCCTTAGTGGGCTATGAAATTACTACGCCACAAATTGGGCAGGCGATACAAATAGTGACTGTTTGGCAGGTCGAAGGTGCGCTGCCGGATGTCCTGGCTGTTTTTGTGAACTGGCTGGACGATGT
>JBJYWX010000208.1:0-1376 GCA_046259695.1 Promineifilaceae bacterium (SeqCode)
GTACCGCGTCCAGGCCCTAAACCAGATCGGCTACTTTGACGTGGGCGCGTTCATGACCCTGACGGTGCAGTCGGTGTCGGAGCCTGTGGTCTACGATAACAGCAACCTGCCCGCAGCGCCTATCCTGACAGCATCCTATCAAAACGCATCAATCGTGCTGAACTGGAGTGACACGGCCGTGGAGGCCAGCTTCAGGGTGGAAGGTGGGGCCTTACCCGCTCCCGTAACGCTGCCCGCCGACACCACGACCTACAGCGATACGGCTGTTGTCGACGACACCATGTATACCTACCAAGTGTTTGCGGTGGTCGACTTGACTAACGAAACGCCGTCCAACGTGGCCACCGTTACCACGCCGCCGGCGGCTCCAACCGGTTTGACGGCAGAATATCAAGCCGGTCCGATGGTGCTAAACTGGACCGATAACGCCACCTACGAGGACGGGTTCGTGATCGAACGCACCCAGGGGGATAGTACGACTCTCGTTGACATGGTGGGTGCAGGTGTAACGACCTACAGCGACACGTCGATCGCCTTTGACGGCGTATACAGCTACCAGGTGTACGCGTTTAACGCCTCAGGAAACTCGGCTGCGAGTTCCTCCAACACAGTTTCCGCTCCGCCGCTGGCCCCCACCGGCCTGACCGCGCTGTACAACTCCGGGGTGCAGCTGACCTGGTTCGACCAGTCTCTGACGGAGACCGGCTTCAGTGTGAGACGATGCGAAGGCGCCGGCTGCACGGACTTCACCACGGAGATCGCCCTTGTGGGTCCGCTGACTGCCGGGAGTCAGGTCGGCAACGTCACTTATCTGGATGAGAATGTGGCGCCGCTCGGCGTGTACAGCTATCGCGTCTTTGCCGTGAATCTGACCGGTTCGTCGGATCCGTCGAATACCTTCAGCATCACCCTGCCGGACTTCCCGGCAGCTCCCAGTCCTGTAGACATTGACCAGGCGGGCTCCACCGGCAACGATGCCAGGCGAATCACGGTGACGTGGACGGCCGTGCCTGACGTCAACGGCTACACCATCCAGTGGGCCACCGACGCCACGTTCGCGACCTTAGTGGGAAGCGGTTCGGCTAATAAGAACGCCACCAGCTTCACCACGCCCAACAACGCGCTGCTGCAGTCCGGCGAGGAGTATCATTTCCGAATCCGGTCAAACAGCAACGCAAACGGGCCGTCATCCCTGTGGACGTATTACCCGGCTTACACCTTGCCGTTGCCGTAAACTGCACAGGATCCTTCTGGGGAGGGACGGAGCCCTCCCCAGATGGGTTGGCACTGGCCTGCGGCTAGCACGAAAGACGCCGCAGGCCTCACCCCAGCACCTCTGAACCCCCAGGAAACCCGCGCGGTTGCCCTGGGGGTTC
>JBJYWX010000208.1:1476-17908 GCA_046259695.1 Promineifilaceae bacterium (SeqCode)
CTCACCCCAGCACCTCTGAACCCCCAGGAAACCCGCGCGGTTGCCCTGGGGGTTCAATCTGTTTTCTCCATATTCACCGCCACGTCCGCCGCACAAGCGGCCCGGGCTTTCTCATTTTTCCATTTTGCCTGCCTCCGCCCAAGAACTAAATAATTAAACTAATTATACTTAAATTAACTATGTGTCGATCTGTGCCGGAAGCCCTGGCGCCCTGCCCAGGCACGGCCGCCTAAGGTGCAGTGATGTTTGTTTCTCGAATGGGAGAGCGACAGTACGGGCAGTCACCCTGAGGGCGGCCGCTATAGATCTAGCGTAACGCGCAGCGCCTGGTCAAGCGCCGCCATCCGTTCGGCGGGCAGCGTGCCGCGCTGCTGCAGCAGATTTTCCTTGGGCATGGCGAAAAGCTGGCCGGCGACAGCGATAGAATCGACCTCCAGCCCTCCTTCGCCGCGCCGCAGCGGCACCTGGTTGGGGAAATTGTGATTCTGGCTGCCGGCCACGATGACCGGTACCACGACTAAAATCGAGCTGTAGAAGTTGATCGCGTCACGGCTGACGATGACCACTGGTTCCACTCCGGCCTGCTGGATGCCCTGGTCGTGATCGATGCGCGCGTCGTAAACGTCGCCGCGTCTCACGGGCTGTTCTCCATGTTGGCTGCCTGTGGCATAAGATACTCCAGGCGGACCGCAAATACTGGTGGTTCGCCCGCGTAATTGTGCATTATTATCGCCAATCGACAAGCGTTGCCCTCATAAACGGCCGGCCGGGCCCACTTTTTCTTTGCCCTCCCTACCCTGATACGAGCGCATGCGGCCGTGGTCCAAATCTCCTTTTTCCCGTGAACTTTGCCGGTTTACGCTGAAAGTAAACGCTTACCTATCGCTTTAAATATATGATATTATTATAAGTATAACCTCGGGAGGAATTTCCCTTAGCTGCCTCTACCCCAACCATCTTGACACGGGCTGGCTGATGATATATGACAGTGTTACAAGTAAAGGATTCACAGCGTGACGAAGATGCCACTCAGCCCTGAAGATGTTGCGACATTTCCCCTGCCTGGTACGGCCGTGCCCAGCCATTTTAGCTTCTACAAAAACCGTATTGCCTACCTTTACAGCCGCGACGGCAGCCTGACGCGCCAGCTTTACGTGCATGACCCCCGTACGGGCGAGCGCCGGCTGCTGGTCCTGCCGCCTGATGAAGGACTTACTGAAGAGAATGTGAGCCTGGAACAGGCGCTGCGCCGCGAGCGGCAGCGGCAGCGCGGCTTGGGCGTTACCAGCTACCAGTGGCACAAGAACGGCCGTATCCTGGTGCCGCTCAACGGCGGCATCTATGTCCAGGACGGAGATGGCGCCGACCTGCGTGCCCTGGTTACGGAGACGGACCACCCCGCCCTGACGCCGCGTTTCTCACCGGATGGGGAATGGATTGCCTATGTGCAGGACGCGGAGCTTTATGTGCTGCCTGCTGCCGGCGGCCGGCCCAGGCGGCTGACCTTCGGCGCGCGCGGCACGGGTAAGACCAATGGCCTGGCTGAGTACGCGGCTCAGGAAGAGATGGGCCGCGCCATGGGCTTCTGGTGGTCGCCGGACAGCCGCCAGATCGCCTTCACGGAGGTGGATGAAACGCATATCCCTGTCTATCGCATTACCCACCAGGGCAAGGATACGGTAGGTGCAGGGGCACAAGAGGACCACCACTACCCTTTCGCCGGGGGGCCCAATGCGCTCGTGCGCCTCGGTGTAATTGGCCGCGACGGCGGCCAGCCGGTGTGGCTGGATCTAGGGGACAACAAGGACATCTACCTGGCGCGAGTGACCTGGCTGCCGGACGGTCGCCTGGCCGCCCAGCGCCTTAACCGGCACCAAACAGAGCTTGATCTGATGGTATTTGCTGTGCGTGTTGGAGGTGTTAGTTACTTACTACACGAAAAAAGCGATGTTTGGATCAATCTGCACCAACTTTTTCGGCCGTTGAAACAGGAATATGAAGATGGCGCGGCGTATATTTGGGGCTCGGAGCGCAGCGGGTTTATGCATCTCTACTTACTGGATGCGGCGGGCGAAACGATCCGGCCGTTGACCAGCGGCGCGTGGCCGGTGGATGCCATCGCCGGTGTGGATGAGGCGGCGCGGACTGTCTACTTCCTGGCCGGCAAGGATTCACCGCTGGAAAAACAGCTCTATGCCGTTTCCTTCGACGGCGAGGAGCCGCGGCGTATTACGCGGGAACTGGGCACGCACCAGGTGGCGGTCGCTCCCGATTTTGAGACATTTATTGACACCCATGCTGCCCTGTCTGAACCGCCGCGGGTGACGCTGCGCCGCTTGAGCGATGGCGAACGGCTGCACACGATCTATGAACCGGCTGATCCGCGGCTGGCGAATTTGGACCTGCCCACGCCGGAGCTGGTCGAACTATTTACAGGTGGGGAGACGCCGTTATATGGCGCGCTGTTTAGGCCGCCGCAGGGCGACCCACCATGGCCGACCATTGTCGCGGTATACGGCGGTCCGCACAAACAGCTCGTGTCAAATGACTGGCTTACGACAATCACCATGCGGGCCCAATATCTCGCGCAGCAAGGTTTCCTGGTCTTCATGCTCGACAATCGCGGCAGCGCGCGGCGCGGCCTGGCCTTTGAAGCGCCACTAAAACACAACATGGGCAATATCGAGGTGGACGACCAGGTGTCCGGCGTGCACTGGTTAATTGAGCAGGGTCTGGCCGATCCGGAACGCGTGGGCATCTACGGCTGGAGCTACGGCGGCTACATGGCCCTCATGTGCCTGGCGCAGGCACCGGACGTTTTCAAAGCCGGCGTGGCGGGCGCGCCGGTGACCACCTGGGACGGCTACGACACGTGCTACACGGAACGCTACATGGGTCTGCCGCAGGAGAATGCCGGCGGCTATAGGAACAGCAGCGTCATGGCGCACGTGGACAATCTGCAGGGTTCCATATTGCTGGTTCACGGCCTGATAGATGAAAATGTGCACTTCCGGCATACAGCGCGGTTGATCAATGCCCTGATCACGGCCCGCAAGCCCTATGACCTGCTGCTTTTCCCTGATGAGCGCCATTCTCCACGCAGCCTGGCCGACCGTGTCTATTTAGAAGAGCATGTACGCAATTTTTTCGAAAAGCACTTGAAGCAGCACTAGCATCGCGGCCAGGGCTGCGCGAAACTCCCACTATGCTGCACTGCTGCCATGGATATGGAAGGGAATGATAAGCGGCCGTAGGGTATCGGGATAGCCTTCACGCTTAAAGGCGTAAAGAATGCCGCTGACGCCGGGTACGGCAAATGGCCAGGGGGTTACAAGCACCTCCCCACCCGGCCGTATTTCAAAGCCAACGGCCGTTACTTCGTCGCTGCCGCGGCGCGCGTAGACATCATACGTGCGCTGCTGCTCCGCTTCAAAGCAGAAACCAAAGGAGATCATGTCACATACCTGCGTGATCTTGTCCGCGCGCTGGAACTCTGCCAATGATGCACCGCTCTCCGGCAGGCGATCGGCGACAAGCCGGTCAATCTCGGCTATCAGCGCCTCGCGCGCGGCCGAATGTTCCCAAGAGAGCAGCCGCCGCTGGTGTAGTTTGGCCACGATATCGGTCACGGGATGGTCGAAGCGAGCCGCGGCGCCTCTACGCATGATTTCCAGCCACGCTTCTTCCTGGCCTTCACCAATGGGAAAGTTATCCAGAACGCCATAGCCCCAGTCATGCAGGGTGACGCCGTCGGCGAAGGGCAGGAACTCCAGCGCCGGCCGGTCAAAATCTTCGTTGCCCCACAGCCGCGCCAGCGTACCCGCCAGGCGGCCGTGTTCGTATTGGCTGTAGTTGATCGCTCTAAGTTTCGATTTGAACATAAAAAGCTCCTTTCAAGTAAACAACGCGCCTGTAGGCGCTCCTCTCCCGTGACATAATAGGCTGCCCGTGGCACCCGCGCATCACACAGCCAGCAAGTGGCAGGTGTCATTAAGTGTTACGAGGGTGAAATCACTGTTCCCCGCCTCAAACACATTGATGGCGCAAGGTTCCTGCCGCAGCCGCCAGAAGCGATCGCTGCCCAGGCCTAATATGGCCAGGAGAATAGCGCGGTTGACCACCGTGTGGCCCACCAAAACGACGGTTTGCCCTTGGTGGCGGGCGGCCAGTTCGCGCACAGCGCTCAGGACGCGAGCGCGCACCTCGGGCAGGCTTTCCCCGCCGGGAATTTGCGCCGTGTGTGGGGCAGCATACCAGGCGTCTACCATTTCCGGCCATTGTTCGTGGGCTTCTAGCGGCGTCAGGCCCTGCCACCGGCCGTAGTCAATATCGACCAGATCAGAGAGCGCCTGTACTTCCTGGTCGAAATGGCGGGCAACGGCTGCGGCAGTTTGTGTGGCGCGGCTGAGCGGGCTGCTGTAAACGGCGGCCGGGCGCCAGGCTGCCGCGATGCGCCGGCCAGTCGCCTCAGCCTGCGCCAGTCCCGTATTGTTCAAAGGCACGTCTGCCCGCCCGCGGAAGCGTTCAACGCGGTTCCACTCAGTCTGGCCATGCCGGACCAGAATGAAGCGCGTCATTTCAGCGTTGGATGGCGTCATGTTAAGCAGTGGAAGCCACCCTTACGCCACTACGTCGCAGCAAGGAAACAAGCAGCCAGATGGCAATGAGGCCCAGGACGGTGAAGCCGGCCACCGGGCCAACCATCTCACCCGGGGAGAAGGGCACGCCTGCGGCATATTGGAAATAAGTACTCAGCATGATTTGCGGCGCCAGCAAAGCAATCAGCAGCAGCAGCGGTGCGGCGACAACATAGCCAAGCGATTGGCGGCGCGCTACCAGGTAAGCGCATACAAAGCACCCCGGAGTAATAATCGCCAGATCAAGCGCGTAGGTAACCATGGTCGTATAGCTGTCCAGGCGAGCGGGCGGTGTATCTGCTAGCAGCGCCGCCACAAGCGGCATCCCCCAAACCACAAGCGTGATTGCTCCCCCTAGTACCATGAAGATGACCAACGCTCGATGTGGTAGGAACGGGGCGCGGCGCGCGAGCTGCTGGCGATCGACGGCCGTGAAGGAAAGTACAAAACCAAAAAGGCTCGCCGAGAAAGTGGCCACATAGAGCAAGAACAGAGGATTGTAGGCCGCGCCAAGAGCCATGGAAGCGTATAGATAAAGAAAATAGCCTAACATACTTGTCAGGAAAAGTTGTGCGCCAACTGAGCCGCCGCGATACCACCACGAGGCGCCGATGAGAAGGGGAATTCCTAGCAGAAGAACGGCTGTGTCCTGCCCGCGGAAACCGGCAGCAAAAAACACGGTATCGTAACGATAGAGACCTTCACCGGAGAGGATGGCAGTCTGGCCGCGCAGCGTGGTAAAGGCAGTGGAGGCGCTGCTGCCCGCGGGAGCGCTGCTATCCGATAACAATAGGCCCGCGCCAGCAGCAAAAGCAGCCAACAGAGCTACCACTATGCCAAGCGTGATAAGCGGCGCGCGGACTCTCAAGAGAATGTTCTCTCCCTAAGGGCCCTTGGCGCGAATGTAGTCACTGACATCTGCGTTGTACACAACTTCATCAAGGGAAAGGAAGAGCCAGGGCGTCCCCTCATCGGCCCAGATAGCAGCCGCCGGTGAAGGTAGCTGGAGGCCGTGAAAAGGCGCCCAACCGAGCACCTCGTTGATCCACACTATTTTTTCCGCGTCTTCAGCGTCCCGGTAACGCAGCGTTTCCAGGTGATCGATCAGCCCTGTTTGCGGGTCGAAATAAACGGTGAAGCTGTCTTCACTGTCCTCAAACGGCACAACCAGCCGCGCCGTCGTGTCATCTATCGCTTCCCAATGCACGCGCGAATCGGTCAGGTAGATAGACGGCAGCCAGATCGATTCGGCCCACAAACCCAGGTTAGCCGCCATATCGATTTTTGGTTCATTTTCAATCACGCCGACGGGCAGCTCCATACGCGCTGCACCATCGAGGTACCGTTCATTGATCTTCATCAGCGGCTGGCCAAATAACGTCACTTCGGCATAGTGGCGGTAGCCTTGCCCCGCCTCGTGTGTGAAGCGAAAGCGCGTGGGAAAGGTAATGCCTGCAAAGCGCAGCGTGCCGCGGGTGGAGATAACGGCCGAATTTATGATCGGGATTGTTTCCCCAATTGCCGCGCGATAGTAACGTTCCACCGGCGCAGGTAGGCCGTCGGGCAGCGGCATAGTCTCCAGGTCCGGCGTCTGCTGCGAGAAGGGTGCGAAGGGCCGGGGTTCAACGTGCAGGCCCACGTAAAAGAGGATGGGCACAAGTATGATCAGGCCTAAAGCAACATAAAGAAGCACGCGCAGCATGTAGTTCCTACTTCCGCCGGGAGAGTCTTGGTAGGCGGAACCTCCGGCTTTTATTTTACCATTCGCCGGCGTAGCGGGCGCTATAGGGCGCCACGGCCGTGTCCTGATAGGCCCATAACAACTCAACAAGCTGGCGCATGTGCAGCAGATCGTGGGCTGTCCAGGCCGCCAGTAAATCGCCGGCGCTTATCGCGCCCCAGGGAGCGTCATAAGCCGTTTCCCAATCCACGCCTAACAAGCCGGCCAGCCAGGTCAATGACGCCTGCCGTTCGGTAGCCAATGCAGCCAGCGACTCTGCCAAATCCTGCTCATTATAGGCATGTGCCGTCACCCAACCCTGGGGATCAATGGCCGGCCAGCGCTCGCCGGGCTTGTGGAGCGTGATATCCAGACGTACGCGGAAATCTTTCCGCTCCTCTTCCAGCAAGTGGCAGATGACCTCCAGGATCGACCAGGAATCCGAGTCCGGCCGCCAGCGCGCCTGCTGCTCGCCTACACCCGCTGCCAGCGCGGCTATGCGCCGGCCGTTTTGTTCCAACTGTGCGGCACACTGCTCTAGTTCCATGAACCGTTTCCCCTATCGCCGCCGCTTGTGTCCGGGCAAAAAAGCCGTTGAGCCAAGCTCAGGCCTAACATTAACGCGGCAGATTCAAGTGGCCGCTGCTATCATCCACGCTCGCAGCGCCGAGAAAATCAAGGAAGCGCGCCAGCCCGGCGGCCAGCGCTCTGCTAAAGCGTTCATCCGGCTTAAACCATGGCTCCAACCACAGGCCATTGATCACCAGGGCCGCGTTTGGCCGGTCCAGGCGCGCGTCCATACGGCCGACTAGCCGATCGCCAAACAGGATGGGCAGCGTATATGGGCCATAAACGCGTTTTTCCGCCGGCTTGTAGATCTCCCATTTGTAGTCGAAGTCGAACAGTTTCAGCGCCCGCCCGCGCGCGCTAACATACTCCAACGGCGAGAGGAAAGTAACTTCCTCGGACGTTGTGGGGCCAAGGGGCGCCCACGTTTGCGGTAGTTTGCCCTGGCGCAGATCCTCCAGCAGCGGGCGGTCCGCGGCGAGAATGTAGAATGGCTCCTGCGACCCGTCCAACAGCACGGGCTCGATTTCACCCGCGGCCGTTTTCGCCGCCAGTTCCGCGCGCGTTTCCGTGAGATCAACCGGGCGGTCACGCGCACCTTTGAGAATATTGCGCACCGTGCGCAGCTCGCTAAGCCCCCACTGAGCCAGTTCTTTGCGAATGAAATACTGTTGCGCCTCCGCTTCCGAGACCGCGTGCTGCAGGTGGGCCGGAGCCACGTTTTCGCGGAAATCATAAACGCGTTCTTTACCGGAACGGCCAAAAGTCATCAGTTCGCCGGTCATCCACAGCGCGTACAGCGCGACGCCCGTGTCCTTGCTGGAACGATAAGCCACTACCTGATTACCATCCAGGTCGCGGTTGCGTAACGGTCCGCGGGTGCGCAGTTCAGCGCGCACCTGGTCCATGAGATTGGGGTGCTCATTGATAAACGCCTGCCAGCGGCCCTCGCGCGCGTGCCTTTCCATCACCACGCGCCAGTACGGCAGTTCATCCATCGGGTAATAGAAAAGCACCCCGCCATAGTCGAAGAAGCGGCGGTCTTCATAGGCTAGCGAACGGAGAAAGTCCGGCTCATAATCCAGCACCCTGCCCCAAAGAGCAATATCATGACTTTCGGCAACGACAGAGACCGGATCGATTTGCACCGCCTCTCCATGCTGCAGGGCCTGCGCGGTCCCTTCCTTGCCGGACCAACGCCGGCCAGGCCAGAGGCCCTGGCGGCCGAGCACAAAGCGGCGCCTAATCGTAGGCGAAATAGAAATCTGTGTCATGGTCTATGGCTTAGCGCCTCGCATTCTGCGGCAGGGCCGATGCTTTTTCCTCAAAATCGGCCGTGGCGGCCAGCGTCTGCGGATTGTTGAGCAGTTCCTCGAGGAGTTCCGGGACCAAAGTAAACGTGTCGCAGCCGGTGCCAGCGAGGCGGCTTAGTTCGCTCGGCTCGCGGATACTGGCTACCAGCAGCCGCGTCTCGCTGCCGAGAGAGTCAATCATCGCCTGCATGGCCAGGATCTCGTGCTCGCCATCTAGACCGGCATCATTCATGCGTCCCAGATACGGCGCGGCATACGCTGCGCCGAGGGCGATGACGGGCAGCATCTGTTCCGACGCGTGCACGGCGGTCAGGGTCACTCTCACCCCATCCTCTATTAGCTGCCGCGCGCAGCGCAGGCCCGTCTCGGTAATTGGGATCTTAACGCTCACCCGCGGGTCCAGCGCCGCGAGCTGCCGTCCGCGCGCCAGCATTACCTCCAACTCGTCGCCCCAGATCTGCAAGTGAATCTCCTGTGCTCCCAGCGCAAAAGCCTTTTCCGCCAGGCCGGCCAGGTTTTCGATCGTATTGGGGATACCCGCGTTAAAAAGCAGCTTGGGATTGGTAGTCACACCATAAAAGTAACCGCCGGCAAAGAAGCGCCGCCAGATTTCTTCATCGGTACTATCGATGAAAAGGCGCAAACGGGAAATTTCAGACATGAATGCTCTCCATTTCGTGCAGCGTAGGCGGGTCGGCGCCCTGTCGCATGCAGTTGATCGCCGCGGCGCGAACGGCGTAAGTGAGGCAGGCGGCCAGATCGGCCACCGGCAGCGTGTGCAGCTGCTTACGCGACGTAAGCTGGTGATGGGTATGCAGGTAAGCAAGCGCCGCGGCAAGGAACGTGTCCCCGGCGCCAACCGTATCGGCTACCTTGACGCGCGGCGCCGTCACGGCGGCCGTGACGCCGCTGCTGGTGTAGCCCACGGCCCCATCCTCACCCATAGTGACCAGGCAGAGGCTGGCGCCGGCATCCAGCCAACGGGCCACCATCGCATCCAGGCTGTGATGGGGGTAGATATACTCAAAGTCAGCCCGGCTGAGCTTGATGATGTCTACCAGCTTCACCCACTCTTCAAAGTGGCGGTGGTAGGCATCCCGGTTGTGAATCAGGCCCGGCCGCACATTGGGATCGAGCGAAAGGATACGCCGGCGGCTCTCGCGGCGCATGAGCGTTTCCAGGGCCGTTGCACCCGGCTTCAGGACCAGCGAGATCGAGCCAAAATGGAGGGCGGTCACCGTTTGCGACAATTCCGGCAGATCGCGGGCAAGCAGCCGGCGATCGGCCGCGTCATTGGCGTAAAACATAAAGCGCGGCTCCGACCCTTCTTCCGGCAGGCTTACAAAAGCCAATGTCGTCGGGTCATCACTGCGCAGGCAGTAACTGGTGTCTACATGGTTCGCCCGCAGATAGGCGAGCAGTTGATCGCCAAAGAAGTCGCGCGAGATTTGGCTAAAGAATCCGGCCGGCGCGGCCAGGCGGCCCAGGCCGACGGCGATATTATAGACTGAGCCGCCCGGGCAGGGCTTATAGCCCCCTGTTTCCGCCAGCGGCACAAAATCTATAAGCGCCTCTCCACAACAAAGAATCATGCCTGAACCTAACTGTCCTGGCTGAAAATGACAGCGCTGTACGGGGCCAGCGCGATCTCCGCCGCGTAAGGCTGGCTATCGTATGCTTCTTCTTGCGCCTCGATATCGCTGCTTACCTGTCCCACGTACTCCGGGTCATAACCGCCAAAGTGGCTGTCAAAACGCAGCTTCCAGGTTCCGGCCGCCGGGAAGCCAATCTTGTAGCCCTTTACCGGTTCATCTCTGAAGTTGAGGGCCACCATGACGCTGTCACCCGGCCCGCCGTCCATCCATCGATGATAGACCAGCACCTTTTGATCGTTGTTGAGGTGCGTGATATGTATATGCTGGCCGGTTAGCCCTCTGCTCACGCCCTGTACGTTGCGCCGCAGGGCTATCAGATCGCGATAGAGGTGGACAAAGCCTTGCAGTTCCTCGGCCTGGCCCCAGTCAAGCGGGTCCCGATCGTCAAACCACTTGCCTTCAAGAAACTCCTGGCCTTGAAAGATCATCGGGATGCCGGGAGCGGTGAAGAGCAGCGCGGCGCCCAAGGTGGAGCGCTTCTTGGCAAACCAGTGCTGGCTGTTGCCGGGCCATATCTCTTCCGGCACGCGCGCCTTGCCGTTGGCCACTTCATCATGCGATTCCGTGTAAATGACACGTTTAAAGACATTACCGTCAAAGGAACTTTGCAGCGAACCGGCGACAGCTTGTAGGTCGCGGAAATTGTCGTCATTGCTGATGATCGCGGTGCGCACGGGATCGACGAACCCCTTGTCCCATTGGCTGCCGAAACCCGCCCCGCCGGCCCCGGTACCTTTGACCAGCCATTCGTTGCCGCGCAGATCTTCGGCAATGGAAAGCTTGTTGGGCGCTTCTTTGGCCATCTCTTCGTTAAGCCACTGCATCAGGCTCCAGCCGTCTGGCAGTTCGTGGGCCGGGTCCATATCGGCGCCATAGACATTACGGATATACGCCGTGGCGTCCCAGCGCAAGCCATCCACGTCATATTCATTCAGCCACATCACCGCGTTGTCGCGCAGGTATTGGCGTACCTGTGGACGGCCGTAATCGGGACGCGTGTCGCCCCAGGGCGTGTTGGCGCGGCCATCATTATAGAAGTAGATGCCGCCATAACCATTTTCGGACCAGCCATCAAAACGCCAGAGGTCCAGATCGCTGGGTCCCAGGTGGTTATAAACCACATCCAGCAGCACGGCAATGCCCTGTTCATGGGCGGCTTTGACGAAGCTCTTGAAGGCGTGCGGCCCGCCGTAGTCGCTCTCGATGGAGAAAGGCAAGGCAGGATTATATCCCCAGCTAATGCCACCAGGAAATTCCATGGGCGGCATCACCTCGATGGCGTTAATGCCCAAATCGCGCAAATAGGGCAGTTTGTCGATCGCAGTTTGGAAGGTGCCCGGCCCTTCTTTGCGCTCAGGATTGAAGGTGCCAATATGCATTTCATATATAACCAGTTCATTCCAGGTTGGAATGGCGTATTTGTCGCTCTTTTCCCAGTTAAACTGGGGATCGTCAATGATTGTATTGCCAATGGAGCTCGTGGCCGCCCGGCCGTAAGGATCGAGCCGGTGCAGCGTTTCTTCACCGCTGCGAATAGCGTATTTATACTCGTCCCCAACTTGGGCACCGGGCACGTCGACCGCCCAGTACCCATCGCCTTCTGCGGCCAGCGGGTGAGCCTTGTCATCCCAATCGTTGAAGGTCCCAACAACGGTAACCGTACTGGCATTGGGCGCCCAGACACGAAAGGTCACACCGCCCTCATGGGGCACGGAACCCATGCCCGGCTGCAAAGTAGATGCCGCATCATTAGCGGCCTTCTTTCTTTTCATCTTTATATACCTCGTAATACCCAGGTCTATATTTTATAGTCTGCGCCTTGATAGCGCAGCGACCTGATAGCATAGCGCAAAGGATAGATCATAGCCCTGTACCCGGTTACAGGCCAGGGGTCACAAAGAATACACCTTGTTTGCCTATCTAGGCCTAATCGAGGCACAATCAGCGGCGTAGTTCTAGGTAGAAGGAGAGTAGTATTGTTCGGCGGAGATGACCCATTCGACATTCTATTTGAGCCGGTTCAAATCGGCCCCGTAGTCGCACCCAACCGCTTCTACCAGGTTCCTCATTGTAACGGCTTGGGCTATCGTATGCCGCAGGCCCTGGCGGCCATGCGCGGTATGAAAGCTGAAGGGGGCTGGGGCGTGGTTTGCACGGAAGAAGTGGAGATACACCATACCAGCGACATCGCGCCCTTTATAGAAGGAAGGCTGTGGGAGGACGCCGATATACCGGCCATGCGCCTGGCTACCGAGGCGATTCATGCCCACGGCGCGTTAGCGGGCATCGAGCTGGTGCATAACGGCATCGACGCGCCCAATGCCTACTCGCGTACCCCGCCGTTGGGGCCGCGCTCGATGTCGGTTATCGCCGGATCAGGGTACGAACCTGCCCAGGCGCGGCGCATGGACAAAGAGGATTTCCGCAACGTGCGTCGCTGGCATCGCGAGGCCGCGCTGCGTGCCCGGCAGGCCGGTTTCGACATCATCTACTGCTACGCGGGACACGATCTGACACTGGCGATGCAGCTCATGCAGCGGCGCTATAACGACCGCAGCGATGAATACGGCGGGTCGCTGGCCAATCGCGTGCGCTTCTTCCGCGAGCTTATCGAAGATACTAAGGAAGCTGTCGGCGATACCTGTGGCGTTGTTGTGCGCCTCGCGGTTGATGAGCTGCTCGGCGACGACGGAATCAGCAGCGAGGGCGAAGGCTACGAGATCGTAGCCATGCTGGCCGAGCTGCCTGACTTGTGGGATGTCAATGTCAGCGATTGGAGCAATGATTCGGCAACCTCACGCTTTGAAAAAGAAGGCTATCAGGAACACTATATCGGCTTTGTCAAATCATTAACGAGCAAGCCTGTGGTAGGCGTCGGCCGTTATACCTCGCCGCAGTCCATGCTCTCGGCGATCCAGCGCGGCATAGTGGATATGATTGGCGCCGCGCGGCCGTCCATCGCTGATCCTTTCCTGCCCAACAAGATCAAGGAACGGCGATTTGAGGACATCCGCGAGTGCATCGGCTGTAATATCTGCGTCAGCGGCGATATGCGCATCTACCCCATTCGCTGCACGCAAAACCCAACGATGGGTGAAGAATGGCGGCGCGACTGGCACCCGGAGCGGATTGCCCCCCGGCGCAGTGCGCAGGAAGTGCTGGTCGTGGGCGCCGGGCCCGCAGGGCTGGAATGCGCCCGCGCTCTAGGCCAGCGCGGTTACAGCGTCACCCTGGCCGAGGCGCGGCGCGAGCTGGGCGGCCGTGTGTTGCAGGAAACAAAACTGCCCGGCCTGATAGAATGGCGGCGCGTGATCGAGTGGCGGCAAACACAGATCGAGAAGCTTCCCAATGTGACCATCTACCCGGAAAGCGAAATGGCTGCCGCAGACGTGCTGGGAGCCGGCGGCCAGCAAGGGGTTGTGGCCACGGGCGCGCGCTGGCGGTGTGACGGCGTCGGCCGTGGCCGGTGGCAGGCGATTCCCGGCCACGACGGGCCGCATGTCTATACCGCGGATGATATCTTCCACGGCAAGCTGCCGGCCGGCCGGGTGGTACTCTATGATAACGATCATTTCTATCTGGGCGGCGTTTTGGCCGAACATCTGGTGCAGGCCGGCCTCAAGGTAACGCTCGTCACCCCGGCGCCCCTGGTCTCTATTTGGACGCAGAATACGTTGGAGCAAAGCAAAATTCAAAAACGCCTCATGGCGCTGGGGGTTGAGCTGCTTACCCAGCAAACGCTGCAAGAAATCAACGAGCGGAGTGTTACCCTGGCCCACGCCGTGGGCGGCGCTTATTCAGAATGGGCCTGTGACAGCGTGCTGCTGCTCACCGACAGGCTGCCCAACGACGCGCTGTACCAGGCGCTGCGGCCGCACATGGCAGATGGTGCCCTGCAAACTGTGCGCGTGATCGGGGACGCCGAAGCGCCAAATATCATCGCCCGCGCAGTTTTCGCCGGGCACCTGGCAGCACGCGACTTCGAAGAACCGGCCGTGACATCCACACCATTTAAGATCGAGCGGGTGGTGTGAAATGCTATTCCGCGAGTGGGCGACAAAAGATGGAATTTGCAGCAGAGATTTTCTCAAAAGGACGGAATGATACGTGAATATTCTTATTAGCGCCCTGGTGATTGCTTTAGCCGTCTATTTGTTGGCCATCATCACCGATGAATATTTCATCGTCAGCCTGGACCAAATTTCACAGCGACTCAACATCCCCAGCGATGTGGCTGGTGCCTCACTAATGGCCATGGGCTCCTCGGCCCCGGAACTTTTTATTGCCTTGCTAGCTTTGTTTATCGCTGGGGGTGAGCACGGAGACGTGGGTATTGGGACGATCGTTGGCTCGGCCATCTTCAACATCCTGGTTATCACCGGGATGTCGGCCGTCGTCAATCCCGTTTCGATCACCTGGCGCGTCATCGTACGCGATATAGTCATGTATGCGTTCAGCCTGGCTTTGCTCATTTCCACTGTCGTTGACGGCCAGGTCGTCTGGTGGGAAACGCTCCTATTCCTGGCGCTTTACGCTGTTTACATCGTGGTGCTTCTCTATTGGAAAAGTGAAGTGGTAGTAGACCCAGTCGTTACCGTGAGTGATGAAATTGATCGGGAACGGGAACGGCGCGGGCTTTACTTTCGCATCACGGCCGCCGTTAGCCGTATTATCGGTTTCGCCACCGGCGATCCGGCACGTTCCTACTGGCGCGCCTTCGCCGTCTCGATCGTCTTCATCGCCATACTCAGCTATTTCCTGGTCGAGTACGCGATTGTATTTGCCGAAGCGCTCCATATCCCGCCGGTTATCGTCGCGCTGACCATTCTGGCCGCCGGCACCTCAGTGCCTGATCTGTTCGCCTCCGTGGTTGTCGCCCGCCAGGGACGCGGAGATATGGCCGTGGCCAACGCTGTCGGCTCCAATGTTTTTGATATCCTCATCGGCCTGGGCCTGCCCTGGTTAATAGTGCTCGTGATCGGGGATGGCCCAATCCTTATCGGCACGGAGAACCTCTTCACCTCAACGCTGATCTTGCTGGGCACAGTCGTCTTGCTCTTTGTCTTCCTGACTACCGGCCACCGCCTATCGCGCCTGGAAGGGGTGATATTGGTCCTGGTCTATGTCGCCTACGCGGTCTGGATATGGGTGTCGTACTAAAAGAATTCGCTTTTCAGTTTGCAGCCTGTGTCGCCCCATCAAAGGCCGCTTTCTATGACAAAAAGACTCTCGCGCTTTTTCTTTAAGCGCATGCACCCGGCTGTTTATCAAGGCCGCAACAGACAGCGGCCGTATTTCGAAGGCTGGTACTTTAAGCTAATCAGCGCTTCGCCTGGAGCCGCCTGGGCTGTTATCCCCGGCCTATATCGTGACAGCGATCCACGGCTCGACCAGGCATTCGTGATGGTGTTCGACGGCCGCTCAAATGAAGTTACTTATCACCCGTACGACATAGCGGCCTTTGCTGCAGCGCGTGATACATTTCACGTGCGCATCGGCCCCAACCTGTTCGCTGCCGATTTTTTGACGCTCAATTTGCCCAATCTTCACGGCCACCTTTCCTTTAGCGACCTTTCGCCCTGGCCCGTAAGCTGGCGGGCGCCCGGCATTATGGGCTGGTATGCCTGGTTCCCGATGGAATGCTACCACGGCGTAGTCAGCATGGATCACCGGCTTTCTGGCCGGCTCACCAATGGGCAAGAGAGCATTGATTTCAGCGGCGGCCGTGGCTATATCGAAAAAGATTGGGGGCGCAACTTTCCCCAAACCTGGATCTGGCTGCAGGCCAATCTATTCGCCCAGCCCGGCGTATCCCTGACCGCATCTATTGCGCGCATCCCCTTCTACGGCCGGGTCTTTCCCGGCTTCATCATCGGGCTCCAGATTGGCCCGCGTCTTTACCGTTTCGCGACCTACCTGGGTTCGACTTTAGAGCGCGTGACCATCAACGGCCGCCAGGTTGAAATTGTCGTCAGGCAAGATCAATATGAACTCCGTATCAGCGCCGAGCAGGGCCGCACAGCCTTGCTGCCCGCTCCCACGCCCGGCCGGGGAATGGTTCCCCGCGTCCACGAAAGCGTCAGTGCGCTGGTTCGCGTTACCCTCAACAACGGCAGCGGATCACCTATTTTCAGCGGCGAAAGCACGAGCGCAGGCATGGAAATTGAGGGCGACACATCCATTCTCCTGGCCGGTTAACTGGATATCAGCAATATCCACACGTAGATATACTCTATGCGAGCCAAAAAAAGCTTGTTTCTGCTGACTAGCAGGGGAGCCAAGCATATCGCCAGTATTTGCTATGCAAAAATCTCCTACTTTGTTTCCGGTAACATTTGTATTGAGGCAACGCGCCTGGTTGACTGTCACTTGGCCGGAATGTATGATTGTCACGCGGCAGGTTTCATCTGTCTTTGACCATGCGAAGTCCGCGCGGCAGTCCAATGGGCGCTGGTGCTCACGCCCTATACAAGATAGATGGCATCTATGTCGACATATCGTACGATTTTGGAGATGCTGCTGGCGCTTCGTCGCTTACGG
>JBJYWX010000209.1:0-44733 GCA_046259695.1 Promineifilaceae bacterium (SeqCode)
CGACTTCCGCCTACCCGGCAGTCGACAGCTATCCTGACCAGGATGGAGAGGAGTCCGTTGCACGCACGCCAGAAACGCAGGCCAATCTCACCTACCTGCCCTTCGCCGGCGCCCAACAGCCCGCCGCCGCTACATTGGAGGCGCCCATCGAACCTACGACCGAGCCGGTTCCTACCCTCGACTTCGCCGCGCTGCGGTCTGATCTAGAGGCACAGGGTGAGGAACTCACCTTTGTGAAAACCGGCTTTCACGTCACGCTGCCCGAAGATCGGACGCTTCTGGATGGGTGGATGACGCGCCTTGACGCGGCCGGCGTTCCCATTTTTATTAAGACGGTAGACAACGCCGAGCCACTTTATAAGGCCCAGGAGTTAATGCGCAAGAGCGGCGTACCACACGTGCTGGTCTTCCGGGCGACGGGAGGTGTACCCCATTATGAGCTCCCGCCTCAGCAGGCGGCGCAGATTCATTGGGAGATGCACCGCGACCTGTTCCCGCCCGAGCTCGATCCGAGCCTGGTTTGGGTGGAAACGCTGAACGAGCCGGACCGCACCAACTCGGAATGGCTGGCGGAGTTCGCCCTGGAAACGGCGCGCCTGGCGATGGCTGATGGCTTCCGCTGGGCCGCATTCGGCTGGGCCTCGGGTGAGCCGGAACCGGAGCATTGGCAGGGACCAAAGATGCAAGAATTTCTGCGTCTGGCCGGGGAGAATCCTGACAAGATCGCTATCGCACTGCATGAATATAGTTACCTCAAGGATGAAATCGGCCATGAGTACCCTTACAAGATCGGCCGTTTCCAGGAATTGTTCCGCATTGTGGATGAATTGGGAATCCCGCGCCCGACGGTCCTGATCACCGAGTGGGGCTGGGAGCACAACGAAATTCCCGCACCAGAACGGGCCATCAAGGATCTACGCTGGGTGGCTGAACTATATGCCGCTTATCCGCAGGTGAAGGGGGCGGCAATTTGGAACCTGGGCATCGGCTGTTGTTTCGGCGATATCTCAGAACAGGTCCAGGAAATCATCGAGCCAGTGACGGAGCTAAGTCTGACCACCTATTTCGCAAAGCCACCCGGACAGCAGGCTGTAGACGAAGCCAAGTTTCAACCTTAGACGCGTTTGCACGTGCGTTTCCGTTCGCTATGCATCCCGACCTTTCCTACAGAAGGCGCCGTGGTCAGTTGGCAATCGTGATCGGGGCCAAAAGCAGTCGGTCAGCGACTGCCTGGCCTTCTTCCTCCACCGCCAGGCGTTCTCCCGTCGGCTGGTTATAAACGCCAATCTCCAACTGGTACTCGCCCGGCTTCAGATCGCGCGGCAGTGCCAGCGGCATGTAGCTTAGCAGGCGTTCCCCTCCCGCTTCGCGCCAGAAACTGGTAGGGTATTCGTTGGCGTCAAAGCCGGCGACTACCTTCCCATCCATATCTAGCAGATGGGCGAAGATCGTGTATTGGCGCGGCGGTCTCTGCAGCAGCTCCCAATAAAGAATAAGTTCCAGGGTGTCTCCCGGCTCCAAGGTGGAGGCATTCCGGTCATGCCCTAAGAAGCGCATGATCGTCTCAAAATTGACGGGTAGGGCAATGGGATTGCTTGTCTCCTGCAGCGTCTCCTGGTCAAAAGTTGTCGCCCATGACCAGGTGGCGGGCGTTCTGTCTCGTGGTTCGGGATAAACGGCAGGGGACCAATGCATTACCTCGGCTACCGGCCGGTCAAACCGGTCGTACACTGTCTCCACAGCTGCCAGTCCCGTGCCAAGTTCCATCAAAGCTGGCTGGGGCACATTCTCCGCTAGCAGCACGTATGTCGCCTCTTCCCCAGGTGGCGGCAACGGTAAACTCTGGCGGGCATCAAACCAGTGGATTCCATCGTATGTTTCGGGCGCCAGGAGGGCAAGCGTTGGATGCTGCATATACTGCGTCGAAAGATAGATAGCGCCGCTGGGAGGGTGACGGCGCAAATAGTCGGCGACGTAAACCATGGCGACGCGCCGGTCATCATCGTTACGCGGCGACAGATGCCAGCGCTGGAAGTAAGCACTGGCCGTCTGTACGGTCAGCCAGACAAAGAGTATCAGCACCACAGCCGAAGCAATTTTCGAGACAGACTGCCCACCCAGGCGCCTTGCCTGGCGCAGCGCCTCATCCAGGGTCAAGGCAGGGAAGAAGTAGACAACGGGCAAAACGCCGATGGCCCGCTGGTAATAGGGCAGCGATTCGGCCGACAATACCATGGGCAGAAGCATGATTAGCAGCCACAGGGGCGCCGCCAGGTAAGCAACCCGCGATAGGTCCCTACCCTTGTAAGCACGCCACAGAGCCAGAGGGATGCCCGCATAGAACAGCGCCCCGACGAGCCGGTTAAAAACGGGCTGCCCGGCTATGTTAAAGCGGTAATTGATATCGCCCCATACCGTCCACATACGTGCTGTTTCCAGCATGCTCTGACGCAGGCGGCCAAAAGCATCCCCGCCGGACCACTCAGGCGAGAAGACGGAAATCTGTGCGGCACGGCCGAAGAAATCTTGGGGATGCAGCCAGAAATGGCGGCCTAGGGGCAGAAACACCAACAGGGCCACGCCGCCCATGGCGGCAAGCGGCATCCAGTGAGCCGCTACTGCCCGCCGATCAAAGAGCAGTGCAAGCACCAGTATGGACAGGATAAAAAAGGGGAAAAGGCGTACTGCCGTGTAGGTATAAGGGGAAAGGCCAAGAAAAAATCCCGCCGCCAGGAACGGCCACCAGGCAGGCCATCCGCTGCCGGCCCGCTGCCGCAAACCATAGAAAAGAAAGAGAACCACAAAGAGCTGGACAAACGGCTGGATCACGGCACGATAGCCATTGCGGCTGGCGATCAGGTGCCACAGCGAGACGGTGAGAAGAGCGGCGGTCAGCAAGCCGATCCGGCGCGTGAACAAGGTCCGCACCGTCGTATACGTGAGGGCCACGGTCAAGATACCGATATAAGCCGATAACAACCGCCCGGTAAAGATGTTTTCCCCTTGCAGCGCAAAAAGGAAGGCTTCCAAATAGACAAAGAGCGCCTCGCGACCAGTGAAAGCGGAGAAGAAGACCGGGTGGTACTTTCCGGCAAGCACATCGCGCGCCAGCAGTGCCTTGGTAGCCTCATCCGGGTGCCAACCAAATGGAATCGAGGCCAGGCAATAGAGACGCAAGAATGCCGCTAGCAGCAGAACGGTTAGCGGTGCGGCTGTGGTCAAAGTGAGCTGCCTAAGACTGCGCATGAGACCATATAGCGTAGTGCGAATCAAAGAATTGGCAAGCGAATGAGCGGCGGCCGGTCCGCCGCTCACTTAGAAGTCACTGCATTTGCTGCTAGGTTGGTGCTTTACGCCGGATACCGAGAACGCTTAAGTCATTTGACGTAGCAGCGTGGGATCAGAGCACGCATTTGTCGTAGCACGGACCCATCATACGGCCGATGGCGGCCGTACATTCACTTGGTATGCTAGATACAATTGGGCCAATGGCTAACGTGAAACGAGGCGGCGCGGACGCGCGCCGTCATTGTGGAGGAATACCCCCTTGGACAGACGCATCCAAATCCTTATTGTCGACGACAGCACTACAGTGCGGCAGGGCTTGCTGGCCTTGATCGACACCGCGCCTGACATGACTGTTGTCGGCCAGGCCACGGATGCATCAACTGCCATAGAACTCACGCGTCGGACCCAGCCCGATGTCATCATTTTTGACCCTAGCGCCCCCCTGGAGCAAAACATAAATACGATTGCCGCCTTGCGTCAGGCAAGCGGATTAACACGCATTCTGATCCTCACTGACGACGGTGATGAGCAGCCCGTCCGCGCTGCGCTGCAAGCCGGCGTTCAAGGATACTTGCTGAAGGATGCAGTGCTGACTGATGTCTTAACTGCGATCCGCCGCGCGTTTGAAGGCCAGATCGTGCTTCACCCCAGCTTGTCACCGGGCTACATCATATGACGTAGCCACACCTCTATCATTGCGCCGATGCATGTTAGCGATCGTTGTTTTACGATAGGCATAATGACCATGTCGCATAAGCGACTAATTATGCGCACCTTTCACGCGGCGGGGATGCAGGTGAACATTCCCCATGCGACGCAAATAACAGTCAGGAGATAACAATGTCCTTACGTACTAAACGAGAAATTACCGCCACCTGTCCCGGATGTGGTAACGAAATATACTTTCATGAAATGCCTCGACTCGGCCAATTTGTCACCTGCCCGGAGTGCGGTGATATGACTGAAGTCATCAGCCTCGATCCGGTCGCTCTTGACTGGTCTTCTGATTGGGAAGACGAAGAGTGGGAAGATGACTGGGAATACGAGGGCGGCTCCTACGATGAAGAAGATGAACTTGAAGATTTTGACAATGACGAGTATGACGACGAGTCGGATAATGATGATTATTAGTTGAGGGCATCGGCTTTGGGCGCAGCACGGCGGCCGGACCATTGGCAGACAGTAAAAGACGCCGGCGAGCTCCTTACAAGGGTTAACTTGCAGTTGTTTTAAATGGCATGTCCTAAGGCAGACGTAATCCAGGAAAGGAGAATTTGATGAATCAACAAGGCGAACAGGCCATCGTGGCCAAATGCGTTGCCTGCCGTTCCCGCATTTTCTTCAAGGCACGACCAGAGTTAGGGGACTACGTAACATGCCCTGAATGTAAGGCGCAGCTTGAGGTTGTGGCGCTGTCCCCTCTGCGTCTGGATTGGCTCTTTGAAGAAGACAGCCAGTCTACCTGGCGCCAGCCGGCACACAATCCAATAGATGTCGAACGATAAGCCTCAAACGGAGGGCACCGACCTTACCAACCGGCCTGAAGCGAAGCCAAGAACCCCATTCTTCCTGAGTGGGGTTTTTTATATTGACTTCTTTTTGGCTGGACATCATAAGCTGATTTGTAAGAAACTCGTACTATCTTATGGTTAAGATGCAGCCAATGGGTCGGCATATTGTGCCAGAGGTCGACCGGCTGCTGGGATGGGATAGGAGCATAGAAGCGTACAACGAAGCCACTAGTGAGCTAAGGTATTCGATAGCAGTTAGAATTCCGGCGCCTTGGCGCCAGAATCTGGTTAAGAGCAGCTTAGTAGGAGATAAAGAAGATGCACCGACGAATGGGGATGCTTCTTGTTTTTCTGGCAGTGTTGCTCCTTTCCCCGCTTGTGGCGCAGGCTAGCGCCGCTCTGTTCCAGAGCGGCCCTGCGCTCGAATATTTGGGTGAAGGGGGCAGTTATACGATAGCAGACGGGCGGCACTTTATTGTAAAACAGACTGGGCCGTTTCGATTCATTAACGTGCCCGGGCCGACTTACACTGCTACCGGCGATGAACGGGTTTGGGCAGCTACGCTGAACGCGCCATCGCCTTTAGTACGAACATGGGTCAGCTACGGCAGTGTGCCAAAGGGCTGTGAAATCTCTTACATGGCGATCGACGATGATCCAGATGATCGGATCAATGTATTTTATATTGACGATGACCCGGTTCATGATATGCCGCAAGGCTTCGTAACCGGCGGGTCATTTGTTTCGCCATCTGCGGGCAACCTGCGCCTCCAGGCGGTGGACAGCATCGGCATCTGGCTCGACAAATGTGAGGGCGAATCTACCATCACGCCGACAACCCCACCAGTGGACACCATTACGGCGACACCAACCGCAACGGCCACCACAGATGTCACTGTATCTCCGACGGCCACAACCCCTGTTACGGTTTCGCCAACGGCTACAGATCAAGGTCCGAGCACGGCGATAGCGCCGACTCCGGAGCAGGAAACGGCAACGCCTACGGCGACCGCCACGAAGAAACCACGACTTCCAGCCTGCTTGCGCATAAATTTTGAAGTGAGCGGTGACCTGGCAAAAGAAGGCGTGTTTGAGGTGCGTGAAACAGGTGGCAGGCTGCTTTACAGCTGGTACGCGGAAGAGGGCTGGTACGACAGCGGCTGGATCAGAGACATTGACATCTCATTCGAATCGGTCTTCATCGAGGTTTTCTACGTGCCGGCCGACGGCCCGCGCGTGCGTATGGAGATCTTTAATCCTGCCCCCGGCACGTCATATGGCTGGTTAGGTCGCGGCATGTGCCATGCACTGGAAGTGGGCTGGCCCGATGAAACCATTACGCCTACGCCCACACCGGACGCGCAAGATGGCTTTAACGACGAGTTCGATTTGGAGCAACTAGATCTGCTGCGCTTTATCTGGCCCGGCATCCAGCCAACCGCCACGAGCACACCGGCCAGTTCGCTGCGAGGCTAAGCCGCCTGGTCGCCGCCGCGACCGGCAGCTTATTCACGTTTAGAATTGGAATTTACGAAGGGGCGCTTTGCGCCCCTTTTTTGTTACCATATTTCGCCTGCCGTATTCATACGCTAAAATAACGATATGGTACCGGCATCAATGGGCACCGATCCAGCGCCTGACGAAAGAACACTGGCGCTGCTAGAGCAGCAGGCGGCCGACCGCACGCGCAAGCTAAGCGCGCTATATGACATTTTGGAAGCTGCCAGCGCACCCAGCGATCTGCAGACCACTATCACACGCTCGCTGCATCGCGTATTGAAAGCAGTTAAGAGCGACGCGGGAGCCATCCACTTGCTGGATAAACGGGGCGAGACGCTGCGACTGGCGGCGCAGCAAGGACTGCCTGAGAAGACCTCAGCTTTGCTGGAAAAAATCGACGTGCGCGAAAACACGCTGGCCGGCTGGGTCGTGCGCCACAATGAGCTGCTGCTCATTCCCGATATGCGCACCGACGACCGCGCGGCGAGTATTGCCGCCTTAAGCGATCATGCTGTCCTGTTGGCCGTTCCTATTGTCGCCAATGAGCAGGTGCGCGGCGTGTTGACTGTATTGGGCGACGATTTAGGCCATTATACAGCGCAGGAAGAGATGGACCTGGTCACTTCCGTGGGTGAGCAGCTCGGCGTTGTCGTAGAAAACGCGCGCCTGCGGCAGCAAATGGAAGAACTGGTAGTCATGGAGGAGAGAAACCGCCTAGCACGGGAGCTGCATGATTCCGTAACACAGTCACTTTACAGCGTGACCCTGTTTGCAGAAGCTGGTATCAATCTGAACGAGGCGGGCGAATACGAACGCGCAGGCCAGCTTTTTCCGGATATCCTGGAAACCGGTCGGCAGGCGCTTAAGGAAATGCGCCTGCTGGTCCACAAGCTGCGGCCGTCTGCTCTTGAAAAGGAAGGCTTCGCGAAGGCCATTCAGCACCGGCTGAATGCTGTTGAAGGGCGTGCAGGCATTAAGCACCAGCTTATCGTGCATGGTGATCTAGACATGAGCCAGGAAATAGAAGAAACGATCTTTCATGTCACACAGGAAGCACTTAACAACGCCATTAAACACGCTAATGCAGACACGGTACGCGTCGAGCTGCGCCAGGATCGGTATGGCCTTACGCTCATCGTCGCCGACAATGGCCTGGGATTCGATCTACAAGCGGCGGCCGAGGGCAGCGGTCTCGGCCTGGTGAGCATGCGCGAGCGCGTTGAGGAGCTAGGCGGGTCCATTGCCTATGAATCGGCACCCGGCCAAGGCGCGCTGATTCGAGTCCAGCTGCCGGCGGGCGCGACCGGAGCGACCGATGAGTGAAAAGATACGTATTTTCCTCGCTGACGATCACACCGTGGTGCGCAAGGGACTGGAAACCCTCATCAGCACACAAAGTGATATGCAGGTCGTAGGCACGGCCGTGGACGGCGTGGAAGCGGTGGACCGGATCTTACATCTGCAACCTGACGTTATCTTGCTCGACATACAGATGCCCCGCAAAAACGGCGTGGAGGCAATCAGCGAAATTAGAGCCCAATTACCTGATGCCCATATCCTGGTCCTAACCAGCTTCAGCGAAGATGATACTGTTTTTGCGGCGATAAAAGCGGGGGCATTGGGCTACTTGCTCAAGGACTCCTCATCGGGCGAGTTGATCCAGGCCATCCGCAATGTCCATCAGGGGCGCTCCTCGCTCCATCCCGACGTGGCGCTCAAGGTTATCCACGAACTGAATAAACCGGCGCCAGAACTGCCTCTTACAGAAGAACCTCTCACTGAGCGTGAAGTTGAAGTGGTACGCCTGGTAGCGCGCGGTTTCTCCAACCAGGCGATAGCCGAACAACTCGTGGTCAGCGAACGCACGGTACGCACCCACATCAGCAACATTCTCAGCAAACTGCATTTGGCCAATCGCACCCAGGCCGCTCTCTACGCGCTTCGGCAAGGCCTTGCCAGCCTGGATGACTGAGCCCCACTGAGCTTAATTTACGTCATTTGTCGTAATGAGTTTCCCAACATTTCGCCGATGTGCCGCCAAATTGCAGTGACTATGATTGGTGTAACGTTTTGTTGTCTCTATACGATCTTGTTTGTTTGAGGAGATGGCCGTCATGGCAAAGTCAATATCAAAAGTATTGATTGCCGAGTGTCCTGAGTGCGAGTCCCACATTCGCTTCCATCGGAGCCTGCGTCTAGGTGAGATTGTAACTTGCCCGGAGTGCAGTGAACGTTTGGAAGTGAGCCAGTTGAATCCGCTGGAACTTGACTGGGCGTTCGACGATTATGATGAAAATGACGACAATTACGATTCGTGGAATTGATTCATAATCCCCCCAGTAAAGTAGGCTAGATTCACTGGAGAGGGCCATCGCATTCGTGAGGTGGCCTTTTTTGGTTATTAATCGCATTTTGCGGCACGATTTCCTCATTCATGTAAGCAGGCAGGCTCGAACCATTTGGCCCCTCCTCCACCGGCCGTTGCACCTGCTTCTATCCTAGTATTTTCATCCCCAGAGCTTAGCAAACCGACAGCTTAGCATGCCGACCAGGCGCCCTACGCCCGGTACCGTGCCTAATTCAATTGCCACCCCGTGCCGGGAACCAATGCCGGGCACGAAGCGTCTTAAGAAGCACATATCCAAAATAGGAGAGATTATCATGAACAAGAAACTTGCCGTAATCGCAATGGGCTTGTTAGCTATGGCCGGAATGCTGGTCGGCTGCGCCACGCCGGTCGAGGCCAACGCCGCCAATGCTCAGGAACCGCCCAATGGTGACAAGAGTATCACCGTCATTGGCCAGGGTGAGGCTCTTGGCCAGCCGGACCGCGCCCAGGTCACATTAGGCGTTGAGATCTTCGCCCCAACCGTTGGTGAAGCGACAGCGCAGAATGAAGAGACAATTCAGGCCATTATGGCCGCGCTGGTTGAAATGGGTGTGGCCCGCACGGACGTCCAGACGGCAAATTACGGCCTCTGGGCAGAACAGAAATATGGTGATCAGGGTCCGGAAGGGATTGCTGGCTATCACGTCACGAATCAGCTAAACACAACCATCCGTGACGTAGATCAGTTGGGCCCTGTTCTGGAAGCTGTCATTGAAGCCGGGGCCAATAGTATCCAGGGCGTCTCTTTCAGTGTATCCGATCCGGCCCGGCTGGAAGCCGAGGCTCGTGCCGCGGCCATGGCGGACGCACGGGCACGGGCCGAGTCATTGGCCGAATTGGCCGGCGTTGAACTGGGCGAAATCCGGATCATCAACGAGGTCATGAGCCAGCCGGGTTACCCACTCCAGGGAATGGGTGGCGTCGCCTTTGACCAGGCATCTGAACCCAGTTTCTCGCCCGGCCAACTGCGCCATCAGATGCAGGTGCAGGTAACCTTCGCCATCAATTAAAAGACTCACTCAGACACAATCCGAGGAGCTCCTTTTGGCCGTTTGCGAAAGAGGAGTTCCTTGGTGTTTGGAACCCGGCAAAAGAAAGAATCCAGGCATAAGCCTTATCTTCTTGCGCTTGTAACCGCCAACAGGACAAGCTATACTGCCCGTCGAGCACACATTTAGATTAAAAGGCGCTCCCCTGCGCCCAATGAATGGTTCTACATGCTCCAAGGGGGTTTCCACTTTGCTGCTTGCAAAGCGGACACGCAACTGAATCATGACCACGCCGCCCCAACCTGTGGAACAGAACCCGGGCCGGGAAAGTAAGGCACCAACTCAACCACCCGCTGCGGAACCGGCAGCAAGCGTGCCGGGTATTTCGCAGGACGATCTGGCGTCGCGCCCCAAAGCTGTATGGCAGCGAATCGCCTGGGCGAAGATCGCCCTGTTCCTTTTCAGCTTGCTGCTCTTTATCCTGGCCTTGATGCTGATGAAAGAGGGCGCCAAAGGCCTGGCGCCATACCTCGACGGTCGAGGGATAATAGGCAATGCGGCCAACAGCCTTGGCTTTGGCTGGCTCTTCGCTTACGCGGTGATGAGCGGATCGCCGGTAGCCGCCTCAGCGTTAACATTCCTGGACGCCGGAATCCTTAACCAGGCGCAGGCCTTCACCATGATAAGCGGGAGCCGTTTGGGCTCAAGCCTCATCGTGTTGATCATTGGCTTTCTATATGTCTTGCGCGGCCGGGACCGCGCGACCAGCCTTGGCGCCGGGCTGCTCTCATTCACTGTCACCGGTACGCTGCATATGGGTGTCCTGCTGTTCGGCCTGGTCGTTTTGCGCAATCCGCGGCTGCAGATCGTTCCCTCTGGTGAGGGCATGCTCCTTAACGGTCTGACCGGCGCTTTCCTGGACCCGATCGTCGCCCTTGCGGCGGCACGGCTTCCTCCTTGGGCCCTGTTTCTAGCCGGCCTGCTGATCATACTTGGCAGCTTTAGCCTGTTCGATCGCTGTTTGCCGCAGATGACCCTGCAGGAAAGCCAATTCAGCCGGGTGGCGCGCCTCGTATACAAACCGATGGTCATGTTTCTTCTGGGCTGCGCCATCACGTTGCTCTCCATGTCGGTCAGCGTTTCGCTGACGCTGCTGGTGCCTTTGAGCCAGCGTGGTTTTGTACGCCGCGAGAATTTCGTCCCATACATCATGGGCGCCAACGTTACCACCTTTATCGATACGCTCTTCGCGGCGTTCATGTTGAGTAACCCGGCAGCGGTTACTGTGGTGGTCACACAGATGATCGGCGTCAGCTTGACCTCGGCCGTGATCCTGCTATTCTTTTTCCGCGGTTATGAACGCCTCCTGCTGGTCTTCTCGGCGTGGGTAACAGCTTCAAACCGGCACATTATCTACTTTATGGTCATTATAATTACCGTTCCAATCTTACTGGTACTGCTATGAAACCGTTGAATATACTGGTCTCTACCGGCGGCGGACTACATTCGGATCAGGCCCTCCTGGCGGCGGTAAATTTGGCGCGCAGCCTAGACGGCACAATCACCGTGTTGACTGTGGTCGAGAACGAGTCGGAGCGATCCGCAGGTCTTGCCATTGTGGAGCAGGCGGCAGCACTGCTGGAAGAGACCGGCTTTTCAGCATCGGCGAAGGTAGTTGTGGGACCAAGAGTAGCAAGCATCGTCCGCGAAGCGGACAGTGGCCAGTATGATATGCTCGTTATCGGCCAGCGCCCTGGCCATGGACTCCTGACGCGCATCCTCGGTCCCTTAACGCTGCAAGTGGTCGAACAGGTCCACCTGCCGGTATTCATCACCAATGCGCCGTTCACCTCGCTTCGGCACCTGCTGCTGTGTGACAGTGGCGGCAGCCAGGTCCCTTTGTTGGACCGGCTTTTCGCACAGTTACCACAGCTCGTTGAGGCGGCTCATCACATGACAGTACTGCACGTCATGTCGCAGATGTCGGCTGCACCAGGGATCAACGGGCAGGATCTACGGGCCACGGCCGAAGAACTGATGGCCCACCACGCGCGTGAGGGAGAACTGCTGGAACAAGATTTACAGAAGCTGGCTCAAATGCACGTACAGCCGCAGCCGTTGGTACGGCATGGGCTGGTGGTGGATGAAATTGTAGATGAAGCAAAACAGGGCGCCTATGACCTGGTGATCATCGGCGCCCATGAACAGGGCAAATGGCCACGTTTTCTACTAGATGACCTGGCCGGCCAGATTATTCAGCAGATCGAGCGTTCCGTCCTCGTAATCCGCTAGCAAAGAGACCGCCTTATTCGGCATCCAATAAAGGTATTCGGGCGTAGTCAGCGGCCGTCTGCTCCGCCTGGTTAGTTTCCACCGGAACAAAATCGGATAACCACGCTTCTTGCTGTCCTGCTTCCGGCCACACCAGATCCATCACCCGAGTATAGTTTGCAGCAGCCGGTGGCGCGCCGCCGATTTTCCACTGCTCGGCCGCGCCGGGCAGCACATCACGTACGCGCATCACACCGCCGCTGGGATATCCTTCCTGGCTGAGGGCCATTGCCGCAAATCGCCAATTCTGCGGATCGTCACCCAGAATCGCTTTCGGCACGCGCAGCGTCACTTTACGCAAGTCAGGATCAACGAGCACGTCAAATTCGCTGGAGGAGCCGATCTGCTGCGGCCCTTCCACTCCCGGCGTATAGATACCTGACGTCCATCCTTCGGACGTCACGGCGTAGTCCCAGCGCATACCCTCATCAAGAGCCAGATTGCGCCCGGGCAGCAGCGCTTCGCCGCCCTGACCGTCACCGTCCGTGTCGATATAGACATCGAGCGTTTGCAGCGAGAGGCCATTGGGCGAGTCCCACACATTCTCCACTGGACCATGCAGGGTGAACTTGAACACGATATCGCTTTCGGTGCTACCCACCTGGAAATCGGTTAGGTCGAAATTGCCGCTGCTAAAGATACTGTCTGTCGGATAGATATAGGTGCCCGGACCGTGGTCATCCCCTTCAGGATCAGCCACCTCAAGCACCAGCTCAGTAGTGCCCAGATCGGGCACCACTATCGTCGCCGGTCCCGCAAAGGGCAGACGTTCCAGCTCCGCCAGCGCACCGCCCATGGGAATTAGTTGCAGTACGCGCAGATTGAGGCGTGACCCTTCATCAACTGGTCCAAGAGCTGTCAGGGGAACAGCCATTTCGATCGCGCCGTCACCAACGGCGATCGTTCCGCTGCTGCCGCCGGCAAAATCAACCTGCGCCGGGCTTCCCCCTTCGACGCTGGCTGCAGAGATCCATTCGTCCTCTTCAGGAACATAATAGGACACAGCGACAAGCGCCTGGTCATCAAAGCTCAAATCGATTAGTCCAATCGCCGGAAAGCCGAGGTTGGAACCCCCACGGCCAAAATTGCTGCCCTGGATTGCACCCGGCGCCTGGAAATAGACTTGGATAGTGGATGGGGCATCAGACCAGGCGTAGTTGGGATTGGTGTTTACGGCCAGGTAGAGGTTCTGGCCGTCAAAACCGTAGAGCAAGCTGTCGAAGCTTGACTGGGCGGCAGCCATCGCGCCGCCGGAGGCCAGGTACTGCCCGCTTCCCTCCCATTCCCCAGCAGAGACAATGCCATCGATCGTAGGGCTGATCAGCCTACTGGCGCTGCGGTCGGCCGTAACCGCCAGCTCGGGGATGATAGGAACGTCGAGGAACTTTGGCGGCTCTTCGCCCAATGCGAGATAAACCTGTTTGAGTGTGCTGCGATACTGTTGATCGAAGGATCCGTCATCACTTGAGGTCTGGTCCGCACCATACCACCAAAACCAGTCAGAGCCTTCGGCGTACATCATCGCCTCTATCGCCGCGGCCAATTGCGCTTCCGTTACCCTGCCCTGGCGGGTCCCGCTGATGTATTGCTGCAAGAAAGCCCGCACCGTGGCAAGATAATCCCAGGCGCGATTCTCCTCCTCTTCGCCAATCCAGGTCGAAAAGTCAGCGTTGATCCAAGAACCGGCATACAGCTTCTCGATTAGCGGCGGCTGCGGCGCCAGGGCTAAGAATTCGCTCGGCGTTACCGTTTTGATAAGAGGGTCGTCACTCAACAGCCGGTAAAGCGTATGCAGAAATTCTTTGCCGTCGTTCTCGTAATACTCCCAGGCGTTTTCGCCATCAAGGATAACGGAAACCAGGTGCGGGCCTTCCGCGCCGCTTGCCTCTAACTGTTCGTGAATGGCATGGATCCTGGCTACGAAATCGGCGGCGGCCCGCTCGCCCGGCTGGCCGGAGTAGGTAAAGCCGACCTTGTCCGAAATGGCGGCGTCGCGAAAGATGATCGCCACCTCGTCACCGCGCGCGCCGTCGACCAGATAGGGGCGGTACAACTGGCCAGCTTCGACCACAGTCTCGGCGCTGTTGCGCGTGAAACTGTTCAGACCCAGGCTCTTGGCCAGCACACCTTCGTCGCTGGCCATCCATTGAATACCACTGCGGCCGACCATGGTCACGATCTCTTCAGCGACAGCGCCCTCCGCGGGCCACATGCCACGGGGCGCACGACCGAATTTCTCCTCGTATTGAGCTACGCCACGTTCAACCTGTGCCATAGCATCCTGGCCGTAAATGAATGGTTCTGCCGGCAGTTCAATATCGGGCAGCGCCTCGCGCGCCAGGTCTGTACTGACTAACAGGGGCAAAATGGGATGGGCAAATGGCGTGGTTGTCACCTCAATCTGGCCCGCATCCTGCAGCGTCCTATGCAGCGGCACAACTTCCTCAATGAGGCGCAGGTGTTCCGCCAGGATGATCGCCTTGTCCGCCTCATCAAAACCGCTGCCTTTAGCTACCAGTCCGGCCAGCGGCTCCGCTGCCAGCCAGTCGGGATCAGTCCAGGCCAGATTGAATAGTATCTGCAGATCGCGATAATCGCCGGTCGTGAATTCATTAAGCGCATCCTCACTCGCGTCGCGCCTGGCCAACAACTCCGCGTAACGCGGGAAGCGCTCAATAATGCGGCGGTTGGTGTCAAAGAAGCGATCGAGAATGAACTGCTTTTGCTCGTCAGTCAGCTCTTCGGCCGGAATTTCCGTGTGCATCCAGTAGCTGTCCCTGGCGCCTGCAGCGAAGTCATCAAGTTGGGCAATGAGGCTGGGAGTCAGGTTGAAGGTGGCGTGGATATCCGGGTAGGCTTCGAGGATTGCCGCCATATCGACGTAATCCTTGGCGGCGTGCATGCGCACCCACGGCCGTTCATAAACATTTGTTTCCAGATCCTTATAGTAAACCGGCTGGTGCTGGTGCCAGATGATCGAGAGATAGAGCGGTTCTTCCGGCGGTGCTGTTGGCGCCGGCGCCTCGGCCGATGCAGTCACGGCCAGTTCTGGCGCCGGTACATCGGCCGGCGGCGCACTCCCTGTTGAAGCTGTGTCCGCAGGGAAGGCGGCCGTGGGCATCGCTTCGTCCTGGCGCACGCATCCTGCTATAGACAAAGCGGCCAGTACAAGCAGGGCAGCGAGCAGGCGCTTGCATCTCCAATCCATCATGTTTCCTCCCAGGAATATCATATAGGGGCTCTAAACAGAAAGGCCCCGCAGATTGGGTAAATCTGCGGGGCCGGGGCATTCGAGTTTGCGCAGCCTAGCCCTTCACGGCGCCGGTCGTCAAACCACCCACAATATAATCCTGTAAGAACAAGTAAAGCACAACAATGGGGATAGCGGCAATGACCGCACCCGCGCAAAAGACGCCCCACCTCGTGGCAAACTGGTTCGACTGGAGCTGGTAAAGACCGACCATCACCGTAAAGCTATCAACGCTCTTCAGCAGAACGCGGGCCAGGAGAAATTCGCTGTACGTGGCGATAAACGTCAATAAGCCCACCACAACAACCACCGGCCTTACCAGGGGAAAGATCAGCTGCCAGAAAGTCTGCCAATGCGTGGCGCCATCGACCATGGCCGACTCATCGATATCGATCGGCACTGTGTCAAAAAAGCCCTTCATAAGCCAGATATTGATGCCCATGGCCCCACCCAGGTAGACGAACCCCAGGCCGGTCAACGTATTCAGTCCCAGGAATGGGATTTGGGCGCCTAGCTGCTGGACCAGGGCGAAAATGGCCACCATAGCCAGTATGGCGGGAAATACCTGGATCAGCAGGATTCCTTTCAGCATCGAATCACGGCCTTTGAACCGGAAACGCGAAAAGGCAAAGGCAGTTGTAGTTGTGATCAGGACAGAAATGATGGTCACCGAAATGGACACCGCCAGCGAATTAAACATCCACTGCGTATACTTCAGATCGGGCGCCGAGAACAACTCCTGGTAGTTTTTCAAGCTGGCATTCGCCGGTATCAGCGTCGTTGCAGCCAGGTTGCCGACAGGGTTTAAAGAAGCCGAGACTGCCCAGGCTGCCGGGAACAGGGAAAAGAGGATCATCACGATGGCGATAATCATGCGGATAGCTTTGCTGATCGTCCTATTGCGCGAAGCGCTAGAAGATTTTTGAGTTTGTGTTGCAGCAGTCATGTTACGATGCCTCCTCCCACATGTTGGTATAGCGGAACTGGAATAAGGTGATCAAGATCACTACAAAGAAAATGATAATGCTAATCGCGGCGGCAAAGCCAAAATCTGCGCCGCGCGATCCGGCAAAGGCCAATTTATAGACATAACTAATCAATATGTCCGTGTGGCCAATGGGCGTTGTTGCTCCAGCAATAGGCGGGCCGCCGGAGTTATAGAGATAGATGACGTTAAAGTTGTTGAAGTTAAACACATAGGAAGCAACCAACAAAGGTCCTACCGCCACCAGGAGCAAGGGCATCGTTAACTGCCAGAATTTCTGCCAGGCGTTCGCGCCATCGACATCAGCGGCGCTGTAAATGTCACTGGGGATACCTTGCAATGCACCGCTGCAGACCAGCATGAAATAAGGGTAACCCAACCACAGGTTGACGATAAGGATACCAACCTTGGCCCAAAAAGGACTCTGCATCCAGGAGGGAGAAGAGCCAAACAGGCTAACAAGTGTAGTATAGATAACCCCGACCGGTTCGAGGAACATGCCTCGCCAGATAAGGATAGTTACCAGACTGGGAATGGTATAGGGGATGATCAGTAAGGAACGGATGACTTTCTGGCCGGGTAAATCATTAAAAAGTAGAGCCGTGAACAAACCCAAGAAGAATGTGGTTAATACCGTTAAGAACGGAAAGATGAAATTCCAGATCGTCACACTTAGGAGCGGCAGGGCGATGGCCGAGCTGCTGAAAAAGCGTGTGAAGTTACTTAGCCCGACGCCCACCCAGAAGCCGCCTGGAAGGGTTGAGCCATCAGGAGCCGTCCAAGTACCCTGGATAGGTGTATAAACAGTCCCCGTAAGCGAATCTACCATAACATTCTGTTCTGGATCATAAACGTAACGCTGAACCGTACCTGCAGCGCTGTCCAGGTTCTGGATACGTACGATGTCTTCACCCTCGCCAAAATCAATGGCGCCGAGCTGGTCAATAATGGGCAGGGTCTGAAGGCGCGCAAGGCGATTGTATCCTTCCAATGCTTCAGGGATGCCATTTTCGTCAAGCGGCCCATACTCCTCCGGATTGGTCACAACCTGCAGCGCTTCACCGGGCCTGGCGATGACCGTGTCGCCTGCTTCGTTCATTAGCCATAGAGCAAAATCGCCATCGGGTGTCTGGAAAGCCGTCCAGCTATAAGTCGCGCCGGTCTCAGGCAAATAGGTCTGTCGCTCCAAGGTGTCAATTGACTGCTGTTCGGTCAGTAGGTGACCATCGCCATAATTTGTCAGGGAGATCCAGAATGTATAGAGGATGGGATACACAGATAATAGGGCCATGATCGACAGGCCGATTGCCATCCAGCGTAAGGGATACATACCTTTTAGCAAAAACACGACATTGACAAAGATAGTTATCAGGCCGATCATTATCGCCAGGGGCCAGTAACCATCGTCAACTAGATTATAGATTAGCCAGACTGCCATCACATCGAAAATGGCCAGCAAGATCAGCCTCACCGCCATACCGCTCACGGTGGCTGAAGGCTGGCTTTGTGGCATTTGGTCAGGCGTCGCTGTTGCCGCCGAACTGCTCATAGTGTCCTCCTACCATAATATGGACAAAAGCCGAGGTAAGGCCTTCGCCCACCTCGGCTTTGTCGCATTAAATTGTTGAACTACTATTTACTGGCAGAATTATGTCATTCACCAGCAATCGCTTCGCGAATCTGATTGGCCGCATTGGTGAGCGTCTCCTCTACGGGCTCATCATTGAGAATCAGCTGCAAGCCGTCCTGCCATGAACCCCAGACAGCGCCCATCTGTGGAATGGCGGGCATGGGTTGGGCATTTTCACCGGCGACACCGAAAGCAGCCAGGTATGGATTGTCCACCTTTTCCAGCGTAGGAATCCATGCCGGAATCCGGGGATCGAGTTCGAACAGTTGGTCCATCACCTCATCCGTGGCCACGAGTTCCGTCAGGAAGGTCTGTGCCAGGAGCACGTTGTCGCCCTGTGCATTGACCAAGAATCCCTGCGCGCCAAGGAAGGGAGCGCCGGGGCCCGCAGGACCGGCAGGAACCGGATCGACCGCGAAGTTGATACCCGCCTCTTCGTATTCACCCAGCGACCAGGGGCCGTTGAGGATAAAAGGAATCTTACCTTCGGCAAAGAGCGCGTTGGCGGTAGCGTAATCGATCGTGGTCGAGATGTAGCCATCGTCGGCCGCCTGCTGCAGCCAATCACCAAAAGCGATGAAGCCAGGGCTGTCCAGACCAACATCATCGGGCAGGTAGTTACCGTCCGCATCCTGGCCAAAGAGATAACCGCCAAAAGCGGTATGCATGCCATGGCTGGCATACTGGCTCGGAATCACGGTAATGTTCTCAACCGTACCGTCCGCTACCAGCTGGCTGCCTACCTCAATGAATTCATCCCAGGTTTCTACAGGCTCGGGGACGAGATCGACGTTGCGATAGAGAGCCACGTTCTCGGTCATGAACGGCAGGGCATATAACTGGCTGTTGTAGTTAAAGGCCTGCAGCGCGACGGGCGTGATGTCGTCCGCCTTGGCGCCCAAGTCTAGCGGGGCAACCAGGCCGCCTTCAACAAGCTGTCCGATCTGGTCATGGGCCGTAACGAAAATATCGGGCCCTTCACCGGCCGGAATCGCCACACGCGTCTGCTCAAGCATGTCCTGGATCTGCACCTGTTCCAGAACCACTTCAACACCGGCCGTTTCGGCGAAATCATCGACCAATGTTTCCAACACAGGGATGGCTTTTTCGTGGGCCCAAATGGTCAACGTGGCAGACGTTTCCGCAGGCGCGGACTCTTCGGCCATTTCCGGCTCGGCGGTCGGCTCTTCCATGGTTTCGGCCGTCGGCTCTTCCATCATCTCTTCGGTTGGCTCGGCAGTTGGCTCTTCCATAGCCTCTTCAACCTCTGCCGCCGCCTCATCAACGGCCTCGGCCGCCTGGTCTACCGCTTCCGCTGCCTGGTCGGCAGCTTGTTCGGCCGGCTGTGTTCCACCACAGGCGCTAAGTACCAGAGCGCCTAGGAGCAGAACAACTACGATAAGAAAGAATTTGTTGGATTTCATCTATCTCCTCACATTTTGTTAGTAACGAAATCGGGTAAGAAACAGAGCCTCACAAAGTTGTCAATACACGTATGGCATCACCTCCGCTAGCAGAATCGGCGTACTATCTCCCGTCTGAAGATAGTCTAGAGATAGGCTAATTGTAAAATACAACACGCGTAATGCCAACCCGTTCCAAATAAGCAGCCAGTCGGAAGAGGAACCGAAAAGGCTCTATCGGACCACAATCTTACTTCCCCACTCCTGGCTGCCATTGAGAAGAAGCGCCCTTACCTGTTCTTAGGCTGTCTGAGGACGCGAAAACCATACCCGTCAAGCGTGATTTCGCCGTGCAGATCGGCGCCCGAAAACAACCCCATGCCCGCAGAGTCCCCCAGTACCACCGTCTGTGGGTAAGGTTCAAAGTTGAGCAAGAAAAGATACGCCTGCTCCGCATTTGACCGTACCTGGGCTGTTACACCGCGAGGCAACGGCCGCCCCAACGCAGGCTCGAGCCGCGTTATTTGCGCCAGCCAGCCATAGAAGTCAGCCAGAAAAGAATCCTCCAATCTGGCTCCCAGGTAATAGGCCCGGCCCGCGCCAAACTGATTAACGGTCACGGCCGGTGAGCCGGCATAAAAATCATGGTCGTAACTCCCCAATGCCTCGGCGCCGGATAAATGTAGAATATCGGCATACTGCCTGACAGTGTAGGGCCTCGTGGGCAAGCCGCCTTCGCCCATACGAATTGTCTGCCGCTGGTGCTCAAATAGGGCGTCAGTCTCCTCGACCCATATGCCCAAAAGTTGCTGAAGTGGGCCGGGGGCGCCGCCCAGGAACGTAAGATCGCTCTCATTCACGAGGCCGGAGAGATAAGTCAAAACCAGCGTGCCGCCATTGCGGACATATTCGCTCAAGGCCTCGGCCACACCTTCTTGCAGCATGTACAGCATAGGTGCGGCAATCAACTTATAGGCCACAAAATCGGTGGCCGTGCTGTTGATGATGTCGGCTGTAATGCCCATTTGCCAGAAGGGGCGGTAATGCGCCATACAGCGCTGCTGGTAATTCTTGTCAACGCTGCGTGGGAGCTGGGCCAAGTCGATCGCCCATTCATTTTGGAAGTCATAGATAATGGCCACCTCGGACTCGTTGGCCGTGTTGATCACCGGCTGCAGTTCGGCCAGCATTTCGCCCACGGCCGTTACTTCGCGAAATGTGCGTGTATTTTCGTGCCCGGCATGGCTGACCACCGCCCCATGGAATTTTTCCTCACCGCCGCGACTTTGCCGCCACTGGAAATACTGTACGCCATTGGCGCCATGGGCGACCGCCTGCAGTGCAGCCAACTCGTGCATGCCGGGTCTCTTGGGGCGGCTAATGCCCTGCCAGTTGGTAACACTGGGCGTCGATTCGATAAGCAGAAAGGGCCGGCCTTTGTAGGAACGATGCAGATCATGTATGAAAGCGGTGGCCACGGCCGTTCCCACGTCATCAGCCTCGCTGTGCCAGCGCGGATAACTATCCCATGAAATCACATCCAGATGCGGCGCAAAAGCCCAGTAATCCAGGCCCACATCTGGAAGCATAAAATTAGTCGTTACAGGAATTGCAGGGGCAAAAGCGCGTAGAGGCTCAATTTCCGCCCGGCAGAAATCCAACACCTGGCCACTGACGAAGCGCCGCCAATCCAGCATCAGGCCGTGAATGGAAGGGTCCACCGGCTCAATTTGCGACCAATCTGTATAACGATGGCTCCAGAATGTTGTCCACCAGGCCCTGTTAAGGGTTTCCAGCGACCCATAGCGGTTCTCCAGCCATGCCCTGAATGCCCCTAGACAAAGATCGCAGCGGCAGCCATTATTGCCATATTCATTTGAGATGTGCCACAGAAGCAGCGCCGGATGATTCGCGTACCGTTGGGCAAGGAGCGTATTGATCTGGCGCACTTTGGCCCTGTAAATGGGCGACGTGGGGCAGTGGTTGTGGCGGAGGCGGTGCGGCTGGCGGCCGTGCTCGTCAACAACCCTCACCTCCGGATATTTGTGACCCATCCACGCGGGCCTCGCCCCGCTGGGCGTTGCCAGGATAGCCCACAGCCCGTTCCCTGCCAGCCGATCCATCAGTTCGTCCAGCCACTCAAATTCGAATTGATCTTCTGCGGGTTCCAGCATCGCCCAGGAGAAGATACCCACGCTCATCACATTGCAGCGGGCAGCTTTCATCAATGCAAAATCGCGCTCTAGAATCTCCGGCATATCGAGCCACTGCTCGTAGTTGTAATCTGCACCATGCAGCATTTTCTGAGGATCGAATTGGGCCATGATTCTGGATACTCCTTGCGTTTACAATACAGTTCCTGAAGAACAAACGACCTAAGCGGGCGATACCCGCCACAATCCGAATCCCGCGCCGGAGCCGGAAAAAGTAACCATACCGTCGCCGTCCGCGTGCAGGTCAACGCTGCCCACAAGTCCCTCAAGCTCCGAGCCAACGACCGTGGCGGGAATCCGAATTGGCGGGTGGCCGGCGCGAGCAGCATAAACAAGCACCATTTCAGCGGGGGATTCGCGCAGGAAAAGGAGCGCGTTTTCTTCTATGGCTATCCAGCGCAGCCCGCCGCGGCGCAGTGCCATGCTGGTATCGCGAAAGTTAAAGAGAGTGCGCGTGGCGGCCAGCCGCTGCCTATCCCAGCGTTCGGGATGGTCCCAGGGCATGGGGATCCGCGCATACTCCGGGCCCATAGCTTCTAAGCCTATCTCATCGCCGGCATAAATCATGGGTATGCCTGGATAGGCGGCGAGCATAGCGAAAGCCACATCAACCAATCGCCGGTCTCCGAGCAACGAAATCACGCGATGCGTATCGTGGGACCCGATAAGGTTCATGGCGTGGAGTGTGCCCTGCCAGGGTGTCACACCTGATAATTCACGCATCGCGGCTACGATCAATGGTCCTGGGAGATTAGGAAGCATGGGATACTTGCCGTGCGCATAAGGTCGCGGCTGCGGAGGGAGTAGCCACTGCCACAGCGGCCGCGTAAAGGCGGCATAGTTCATCGTACCGTGGTAACCATCTCCGAGCAGGGCACGGCTGGCATCGTGATTGGACTCCGCCTGCAAGAACGATTCGCTAATAGTCGCCGCCATTGTGCGGCGGATGGTCGTCGCCACGTCATGGCTGACATCAATATCGCCATGAATGCCAGTCATGTTGGCCACGTCAATGCGCCAGGAATCCAGCGCATGTGGGCCGAGCCATTTAGCAACCACTGAATCCGGGCCGTCGTACAATCTGCGGCGCAGTTCGACGCTGCGATGGTCAAAGATGGGCATCTCCCGCATGCCCCACCATGCGTCGTAAGCGTCAGGATGATCGGTGAAAAAGAAAAAGTCTGCTTCTGCCGATCGCGCATCGGCAACGGCCGCCTGGAACCATTCATGGCTGTCACCACAATGGTTGGTCGTCAAATCCCCCATCAGGTGCATCCCCAGCGCGTGCGCGGCGCCGGCTAATCGTGCCAGCGCTTCATCACCACCAAGGAGGGGATCAACCATATCAAAGCTGGAAGCGTTGTAACGATGGTTTGAACTGGCGGGAAAGAATGGCGTAAGGTAAATCGTCCCTACCCCAAGCGATCGGATGTAATCCAGATGTTCTGTAATACCGTCTAGGTCACCCCCATAATATTGGCGCGGTGTATCCGGACCCTCTCCAATTACGGGATCATCCCATTCTGCGGGAACCGACCAATCCGGCGCGGGGCGCTCTTTCGATTTTGCGAAGCGGTCCGGAAAAATCTGATACATGGTCCGTGTTGCCCATTTGGGCGGCGGCTCGAAACTACTGAGACGAAAATCCGCGGCATCAGCCACATCATGGTCCTGCAGGCCGATGCCATTCAACCATTGGTAACTATGTTCACCGCCATCAAGCAACCAGCGATAGCTTACGACCGGATTGACCACGGGCAGATCGGCGCGTAACCATGTGTCGCGCTGGTCTTGGCGGTCTAACGTCGTTTGAACTAGCTCGGGTTCGCCGTCCACAAGCACGCGTACCCAGGCCCGGGTCACGTCACTCGCACGCGGTACGCGCAGAAAGACGGTGACCTTCCTTCCAGGCCGGAGATGCGGGTCGGGGACATAAGTCTCCGAGCCATCGTGATGGGGTTGATTATAGGGGTAGTCGTCCGCCATCTAACTCACAAAATCGCTCGCTGCTCCCTGGTCGCCTTTACCGATCATAATGTAAATGGGCTTACGCGCAATACCTGATTTTTGCTATACTCAGCCTTCAGTTCACCCAGGAGAAAACAATGAGTGAAGCATTTACGATCGAAAATGTGGCCGCGTTTGAAGGCCAACGAGTTACCCTAAAAGGATGGTTATATGCCAGCACGCGCAAAGGCAAGCTGCTCTTTGTCCGTCTGCGTGACGGCACGGGAATGATTCAGGCCGTGGCCTACCGGCCTGAAGTCGGTGACGAGCTATTCGAAACGCTCAAACGACTGGGGCAGGAATCGTCGCTTATTGTAACGGGTACAGTACGCTCCAATGATCGCGCGCCCGGCGTTCCCGGCGGTTATGAAATCGGTATTGAAGAAGCCACCGTCTTGCAGAATACCGAAGAGTACCCGATTACACCAAAAGATCATGGTGTCGAGTTCTTGCTCGACCGGCGCCACTTGTGGCTGCGATCCAGCCGCCAATGGGCCATCATGCGCGTCCGCGCCACGGTCAAAAAAGCTATTGTGGATTATCTCGACAGCCAGGGATTCCTGAACATTGACACGCCTATCATTACTCCGTCAGCGGCTGAGGGCACCAGTACGCTCTTTCCGGTCGACTATTTTGGCGAGCAGGCCTACCTGGCGCAGACCGGCCAACTTTACAACGAAGCGGATATCGCTGCCTTCGGCAAGGTATACTGCTTCGGACCCACTTTTCGTGCAGAGAAATCCAAGACGCGGCGGCACCTGACAGAATTCTGGATGGTCGAGCCGGAGATGGCCTTCTACGATCTGGACGATCTAATGGACTTTGAAGAAGCGTTTGTGAGCTATATTGTGCAGACAACGCTGGCGGAGAGAAGGCCAGAACTCGAGGTGCTGGAGCGAGATGTCACCGCGCTGGAAAAAGTAAGCCCACCGTTCCCACGCATCAGCTATGACGAGGCCCTGGAACGCCTGTTAGCGATTCGCGAGGCCGCCGAGGATCCGCTGTTAAAGGAAGAACTTGCCATCGAGTGGGGCAGCGATTTTGGTTCGCCCCACGAAACAGAATTGACCAAACAGTTTGACAAGCCGGTCTTTGTCTACGGCTATCCGACGCAGGTCAAGGCTTTCTACATGGAGCCGTGGCCGGGGCGGCCAGAAATATGTAAATCCGTCGATTTGCTGGCGCCGGAGGGTTATGGCGAGATCATCGGCGGCAGCGAGCGCATGAGTGATCCCGACCTGCTCATCTCGGCTATTGAGCGGCACCAGCTTCCGCTTGAGAACTACGAATGGTACATTGACCTGCGTCGCTTCGGTAGTGTCCCCCACAGCGGGTTCGGCCTTGGACTTGAGCGAACGGTGGCCTGGATCTGCGGCATCGATCACCTGCGTGAGGCAAGCCCTTACCCGCGTATGTTGAACCGGATCTCGCCCTAGACATCGTCGTCGTTGAGGCTGCGGCTGAGCGGCCATTGATGAACGATAGCTCACAACTCAGTTCTAGGCGCATCTTAGGCGTCATGGTCGTCATCGCGGCCATTGTCGTCGTCTTCCTGCTCCTCGTCGATTTGGAAGAGGTGTTTGCCCAATTAGAAACGGCCGATCCCGCGCCGCTGCTACTCGGCTCGGCCGCCTTTCTGGCCGGGCTGGTGGCCTTTGCCGCCCGTTGGCGCATGCTGCTGAATGATGAACCGAGCCTGATCTTCACTTTCCACGCCGGTAACCTGGGCCAAGCTGGCAATATCCTTCTACCATTTCGCTTCGGCGAAGCGCTGCGCGTGCTGGTGATGGGTACCGATGATCAGGTATCCCTGGCGGAGTCAACGTCCAGTTTTGTCGTAGAGCGCCTATTCGAGCAGTCGATGCGCCTGCTGGCAGTAATGGGCGCGGTGCTGATAGGCGCCGGACTGGAGACATCACTAGAAGCAATCGCCGGCGGCATGCTGTTCGTCGTCGCCGGATTCACCGCGCTGTTCTGGTTGATTAATCATCCTGACTTCACGCTGCGTCAGGGCACGCGGCTGCTTGCCGCAGTTCCCCGCGTCAGCGAGACACGCGCCCGGCAGGCGACAACTGATTTCTTGAGCAATGTGAGTGGTATTGCAGAGCCGCGTCGCTTTGCCGGCGTGCTCGGCTGGTCATTCGCCTCATGGGGTCTTTTCTGGCTCTTCTTCTGGCTCACGCTGCGCGCTTTGCAAACAGGGCTCTCGCTGGACGACCAGCTGGCGATCTCGCTCGGGGCGTTGGCCCTCTCCCCCCCTTCGGCAGCTACGCAGCCGGGCCTTTTCCATGCTTCGGTCGTCGCCCCCCTGGGAGCGATCGGTTTCGATGTAGAAATGCTCACCGCCTACGCGGTGCTGCTGCACATCCTGGAAATGGTCTGGCTGATTATCCTCGCTGTGTGGGCTCTCTTCGCTACAAAAATAACGCTGGGTGAGCTGCGCGCGCTGTTTAGCAGCGACGAAACATCAGGCAACGCGCCGCCAACCGAATAGGTGGCGCTTGACCGGGTCGCCCATAGCGGCCGCCTTGTTGTCACGCCAGAATTCCCCCGCCGGCAGTCCTGGCGCCGCCACTTGAAAAGTGTAAATCGTATAGCGCGTGCGCAGGCCAGGGTAAGAAGGCGAATTAGATTCCGTCTCTTGCACGTCCGCATGCGCAGTCAGAAAATGCGCCTCCGCCGGACCAAGGTTCAGTTCCTCAAACAAACAGCGGTGGGCCGCCGTCCTGGCGGACTCACCGGCAAGCAGCTTCTCGGAAGGCGGCATGAGGCGCCGGCGCGTCCGGCCATCGCCAAACTCCTGGGCGATCTCCAGAAGACGGTCTTCGCCCCTCGTCAAAATTATCTGAACAACGCGGACATGGCGCGCTGGCGGATCATCATCAAACGTGATTTCGCCCAGGTAATACTCATGCCAGAGGTCATTTAACGACTTGGCGCCCGCCAGGCCCCAAGCTGCCGCATTCACGCCTTGCCCTCGCAGCCATGCTGCCAATTCTTGTTGGTCGCGGAAACGCTTTTCACTCACCACTATAGGTCGTCCTGCAGCAGGAACGACTCGTAATGGGCCAGGCCCTGTTCGAAGTCAGCGCGACCAAAACCCATACGCACGTGCCCGTCGCCATAACCCAAGCAGCTGCTGGGTAGAAGAAGTACGCCCGCTTCCTGCGCCAACCGGTGGCAGTAGGCGGTAGCCGACGGATGATTCAAGCCGACCAGGGCAATCGAGCCTGCCTGCGGGGGGCGCCACACAAACATATCGAGCCATCGTTCGAAAAATGGTTCAGCCACCGCGACGTTCTGTTCGATCAGGCGGCGATTGCGCGTGATGAGTTCAGCGCGCGCAGACAACGCCGCCTTAGCCAGGAACTCCGTCGGCGCCGCTGGGCAGATGCTGGTGTAAAACTTCCAGTTGATGATCGCTTCTCGCAGCGCAGCGTCGCGCACAACCAACCAGCCGGCGCGCAGCCCCGGCAGACCATAGACTTTAGACAGCCCTGCCAGCACGACGGCTCGCTCGTACAGGTCAACCGCAGAGGGCAGGGTCGAACGGCCGCCCAGCTCCAGGCCGCGATACATCTCGTCACAGAACAGCCAGGCATTATGGCGCGCGGCAACAGCCGCGATTTCCGACAACTGCTCTGCTGAGGGCAAAAATCCGGTTGGATTATGGGGAAAGTTGATTACGATCAGTTTCGTGTTATCTGTGATCAGATCAGACAATTGATCTATGTCGAGCTGCCATGCCCCTTCAACTGCCCGTATTGGCCACTCGGAAACGTTGCCGCTTACGTGGCGGGCCAGGTTGAGCAGCGAATCATAAGCGGGCGTTAGCACAATAACGTGATCGCCCGGCTCGAGCAAGGCACGCATGGCCAGATAAATGCCCTCTTCCGGTGAGCCAAGAACAACCACCTCTCTGGGGGCGCGTCCGTTATACGTGGTGGCGATCGCCGCGCGCAGCTCAGGATCACCTTGTGACTCGGTGTAACCAAGTGGAAGGGCCGCCATGTCCTTTAAGCTCTGCCCAGCCAGGGCTACTAATTCACCTGCGCTCATCGTCTCACAGTCGGAAGCGCAGAGCAGGAATCGCGTGTTAAATTCATAAAGGGCAAAATACTGTTCGATGGCAAACGGCTCGATATACATAGCGACTCAGAAAACTGACTTACCTAGCGGTTGCGGAATGCCTACCTCCCGCAGCATCGAGGAATCATAGCACGTTTTACTCTTTTTCCAGACTGCGTTAAGATCGCCACGGAGAGTGGATTTCAACATATGCACATGCTTGTTTCAGGCCTAATCAACATCGAAACCACGCTGCGCGTCGATGGGTTCCCACTGGCCTACGAGCCAGTTCGCTACCCTTTCTTCGGGATCAACAGCACGGTCTCGGGCGTTGGTTATAACATTGCCAAGGCGCTCACCGTCCTTGGCGAGCCGGTGACTTTTCTCTCACTGATTGGACAAGATGCGGCCGGATGGTTGGTGCGCGACGCCTTGGCTGCCGATGGTATAAACGACGCTTATGTTCGCGCCGATATGCCGGCCACGGCACAGTCATTGATAATCTATGATCCAAACGGCCGCCGCCAGATTCATACCGACTTGAAGGATATTCAAGAACGAGTCTTTCCCCAGGCGCTCTTTGACAAGGCGCTTTCTGGCGCTGCCCTGGCCGTACTCTGCAACGTCAATTATAACCGGCCGTTCCTGGCACAGGCACGAGACGCCGGTGTCCCGATAGCTACCGATGTGCACACAATAGGCGATCTGAACGATCCCTACAACAGTGATTTTATGGCCGCGGCCGACATTCTGTTTCTCAGCGACGAAGCTCTGCCGGCCGACCCGCAGTACGTCATCCGCCAGCTACAGGCCCGCTACAATAACTCCATCATCGTGATTGGCTTGGGAGCGGAGGGCGCCCTGCTGGCCGTGCGCGGGGATTCGCGCCTCAGGCGCGTCAACGCGGTGCAAACTCGGCCGGTGGTAAACAGCATTGGGGCGGGTGATGCGCTTTTCTCCAGCTTCTTGCATGCCTATCGGCAGGATGGCGACCCATTTCTGGCCCTGCGCCAGGCGGTAGTTTTTGCATCATATAAGATTGGCGCGACGGGTGCGGCGGAAGGCTTCCTTAGTGCGGAAGAGCTGTCGCAGCTAGCGGAAACTGTTTACGCCCGAGACTAATCAAGCCATAAGAGTTCAGTACGGCCATCGGCCGTGTAGCGTGCCTGGATCTGCTCAACACGTTCAAAGAATTCAAAACGTTTATCTCGGGCCCACCACAAGGCGCACGTCAGGTCGGGGCACTGTGAACCCAGGGCCAGGACCCGCATTTCGCCGGCAATAGTGGTCGATTTTTCAGCCAGGTAGAAGCGCCGGAAGTTCTCAGGAATGGGTGGAAGCTCAGCCGATTTGAACTCTACAAGCGGCCTGCAGCGGCTGAGCAGCAGCAGCAGACTGCCGGCAGAGAGAGCAGCCGCTTTCATGAACTCCCTGCGGGAGAGCCTTGCCTGGTCGTCCACTTCTGGGCCGTGTTCTTGCCCGTCTGCAGTCAGGTCTTGCTCTTCTGAAGGCAGAAGAGGCAGCCCTTCGTCCGTGGGCAGTTGTTCCGTATGCTCGTCCATTTGAGTCGCGCTAGTATCCTCGCCGTGCTTGATTATCGCCCCCTCTCTTAATTATTACATTACGATCCCTTTCGCTTTTCCTACGACGAACCGTCGAACAATGCATCATCAGCGCGGCCGTATTGCAATTATCCCCAATGAAAGTATGCTTCCTGCATCAGTACGGACAGCAGCGCATGAAAGATAGGACCGTTTCGCCGCCTGAAACAAAGATCCTTGGCGTGCCCGTTCATGGCGTGACTATGGACCAGACAGTGGCGTTGGTCAGGGACTTCTATATGGCACGGCCAGGCTGCAACCAGATCGCGACCGTAAATCCGGAGTTCGTCATGGCTGCGCAGCGGGATGAAGCGTTTATGACGGTGCTGCGGCAGGCTGACCTGTGCCTGCCGGATGGCATCGGTCTCGTCTATGCCGCGCGGCGATTGGCAAATCCTTTACCACAACGCGTTCCGGGCTCAGAACTCGTCTATAGATTGGCCGAAGAAGCAGCCGCACAAGGTTGGACGTTATTCTTGCTGGGAGCGGCCCCTGGCGTGGCGGAAGAAGCCGGCGCTGTTTTACAAGCGCGGTATCCCGGCTTGATACTTGCCGGCGCTTATGCCGGTTCGCCGCAGATGGAAGAGAACGAGCAAATTCTCAGCCTGATCAACGCCAGCGAGGCCAGTATGCTCTTTGTAGCGTATGGCGCGCCGGGGCAGGACAAGTGGATCGCACGCAACAGGGACCGTTTCACGACCGTACGGCTGGCGATGGGTGTTGGCGGCTCGCTCGATTTCATTACAGGCAGAGCGGAACGAGCGCCGCTCTGGGTGCAAAACCTCGGCCTGGAGTGGCTGCACCGTTTAATCAAAGAACCGTGGCGCTGGCGGCGAATGCTGGCCCTGCCCCAATTTGCAGCGCGAGTCCTGATCAGCCCGGCGGATAATTCTTAAGCCGTTTTCTGCGGGCAGGCGCCTATTTTATAATGGTAAATTTGCCGCCGGCATAGCTGGCGGACGCGCAGTGTGTCGAAAATGGAGCGGACCGACGTTCGCTCCAGTGGAGAAAGAAGCATGCGAATCTTGATTACAGGCTCAAGCGGCCAGATTGGCACCAACTTAGGGCTGCGCCTGTTGGAAAGCGGCCACGAACCGTTTGGCGTTGATGTGCGTCCCAATCCCTGGACGGATGCTATTCCGACGCTGCTGCAAGATTTGAGCGTGCCCTATGCTGATTTCGACGGCGGACTGGGATATGTGCCATACCCGCCTAATCTGGACGCCGTGGTCCATTTCGCGGCCCATGCCAAGGTGCACGAGTTGGTGGAACAACCGCACCGCGCCCTGGAAAACATCTCCATGACTTTCAATGTCCTGGAGTACTGCCGTCACAATGGTCTGCCAATCATTTTTAGCAGCTCGCGCGAGGTATATGGTGATATCCATCGTTACATTACGGAAGAATCTTATGCCGATTTCGCTTTCACCGAAAGCCCTTATTCGGCCAGCAAGATTTCTGGTGAGGCGCTGATCTATTCTTATGCCCAGTGCTACGGGCTACGCTACCTGGTTTTTCGCTTTAGCAATGTCTACGGCCGCTATGATAACGACCTGGCGCGCATGGAGCGCGTCGTGCCGAAATTCATTGACAAGATCGGCAAGCGCGAGCAAATCACGATTTACGGTCGAGACAAGATCCTCGATTTTACCTACGTAGACGATTGTATAGCCGGCATTGCGAGCGGCATTGAGCTTTTGGTCAGCGATCGTCCAGCAAACCAGACGATTAATCTAGCTTACGGGCAGGGCAATTCGCTGGCGGCGATGGCGCGGTTGATCGGCGAAGCGCTGGACGTAGAGCCTGATATCGTGTTCGAGCCGCCGCGCGTGGGCGAGGTGACCCATTACGTGGCTAATGTGGGCAAGGCGCGCGCCCTGCTCGGGTACCAACCTCAGACGCCCTTGGAGGAAGGCATATTCCACGCGGTGGCCTGGGACAGGGCATGGCGCGCCGGCGCAGCCTGATTTCTTGAGATGATCACGATCGACATATCAGCCGCCGTGCATTCGCGCGCCGGGCTGGGCCGCTACAGTGAACATCTCGCCCGGGCCCTGGTCGCAGACCGGCCCGCGGACTATACCTTTTTCTACAATCAGGGTTCAGACGGCCGTTTCCCACCCTCCCTGCCGCCTGGCGTTCCCCGTCATACGATCCGTATGGGGTATAAACCGTGGCGCATGGCTGTCTTGCTGGCCCAGCAGAGTGGCCGCTCTTTCGGCCGACTGGTCCCTGAAACAACGCTCTTTCACAGCACCGAACATCTACTTTTTCCCCTGCCGGAACGGCCGGCGGTGCTCACCGTACACGACCTCATCTTCAAGCTCTTTCCCGATTATCATAAGCGGCTTAATCTGTGGTACCTAAATCGCGCGATGCCCCTTTTTTGTGAGCGCGCCACGGCCATCATCGCCGTTTCTGAAGCCACCAAGCGCGATATTGTCACCTATTACGGCGTCGATCCGGACAAGATCCATGTCGTTTACGAAGCGGCCGCTGACCATTTCACGCCTCCGCCCGTCGAGCAGATCGAGCTGATACGCCGCAAATACGAGCTGCCTGCCCGCTATCTCGTACATCTCAGCACGATTGAACCGCGCAAGAACCTGGATCGCCTGCTGGACAGTCTCTTGCGCATCAGGCAGCAAATTCCCGATATGCACCTGGTGTTAGCCGGGGCTAAGGGCTGGTTGTACCATGATTTCTTTGCCCGGCTGGCTGCCGATAGCCTGGATAAAGTCGTGCATACACTGGGCTGGGTTGATGATGCCGATCTGCCGCCAGTACTTGCCGGCGCGGAACTTGCCGTACAGCCCAGCCTTTACGAAGGGTTCGGCCTGCCCATCCTGGAACAGATGGCCAGCGGGCAGGTAGTCGCCGCGAGCAATGCCTCCAGCCACCCAGAAGTGGGCGGCGCAGCAGCGGCTTATTTTGATCCAACCGACGTCGCCGATATGACGGCCGTCATCTTGCACCTGCTGCGCGACCGGCAAGAATACGCGCAGCGGCGCGAAGCAGGGATCAAACAGGCGGCCAGTTTTAGCTGGGCACGGGCCGCGAGAGAGACGAGAGCCGTCTATGACCGGCTGCTGGCCGGATAGCACGCGATGCGCAGATTTCTTAAACCCGAACTGCTGCTCATCCTGCCGCCCCTGTTATACGTAGCAACGATGGCCCACGGACTGGTGTTGGGCGATCCAACTGAATACACCTTTGTAGCCAATGTGCTGGGCATCGCCCATCCACCAGGCTATGCGTTTATCACCTTGCTGGGCAAGCTGATCCAGACCTTGGTGCCCTTCGGCGAAATACCGTGGCGTATGCATCTCCTATCTGTTCTGGCGGCGACAACGGCCGTGATCCTGGTCTATGGCACCGTGCGCGCCTACGCCGCCGGGCTGCCCGGCGCCCCGACCCAGACCGGCCCCCGAGACGCGGCCGTCGCTGGGATTTTTGCCGCCCTAAGCCTTGCCTTCGGCGCAGATTTCTGGCAGCATGCCATCCATACCAACCCGCACATCATTACGGCAACGTTTCTGGCTGCGAATCTCTTTTTTCTCACTCGCTGGTGGTCATTAGGCGGTCAAGGTAAACAGGCGGAGCGCTGGCTGCTGCTCTTCTCCTTCAGCGCCGGCCTGGGCGTCACACACCACCCCTTAACCGTTTTTTCCTTTCCTGCCTACGCGCTGTTCATCCTGGCCGCGCGGCCGGGTATATGGCGCGACGGGCGGCTGATTGGCAAGATGTTGGCGCTGGCGCTGCTGGGACTCGCCGTCTGGCTGTATTTCCCGATTCGCAGCGCGATGGGACCGCCCTTCGGTCCAACAGGCATGAATACGCTGGACGGCTTCCTGGCTCATGTACTGGGCCGCGGCATTACCGAGGCGCTGCCCTATTACGCACTTTACGAACAGGGTGACCGCGCTATTGTATTCTGGTCTATTCTGCGCTTGCAGTATACGCTGCCGGTCATCTTCCTCGCCGCTGCTGGGGCGCTGTGGCCGATTATTTCGTGGGCGGCGAAACGTTTCGGCCGGCTCACGAGCTTCCCCGCTGCCGGCCTGCCGCTGCTGCTTTTCCTGCTGGCCTTCCTCTGCAATTATGTCTTCGTGATTAGTCTCAAAGCGCAGGATATTATGGCCTATATCCTCGGGCTGCTTCTGATCGTCGCCTTGCTGGCGGGCATCGGGCTCTACTATCTGCTGGAGGGCGTACAGCGCGCGCTGCGGCCTGGCAGAACGGCTTTGACTCTCTTCGCAGTTGCCCTTTTTCTCATTGGCCCCTTCGTTCAGATGGTACGTTACTTGCCGCGTATCTCGCTGCAGGACTATAACGAAGGAGACGCCTATGTGCAGGCGGTTTTCTCTGAGTTCGCTGGGCGCGGTGAAGAAGCGGTTCTGCTAAATGATTGGGAGCACATGACGCCACTCTGGTACACACAGCTCGTGCAGGGTCGCTGGCCGGATGCGGCGGATGTACGGCCAGAGTATGTATCCACAGCACGGCCGTGGGTGGACTTTGTCTATGACTTTTTGCCCGGCGGACCCGTCTACCTGAGCAATTATCGCCGCGAGGTCGTTGATGCCGGTTTCAGACTGCGACCGTACGGACCCTTTTACCAGGTGGTCGAACCCGGAGATAGGCGGCTGCCCTCAGAATTTACTGAGCTGCCTGCAGAAGCTGGGGCAGCGGTGGAGCTTGTCGGTTACGAATTGCCGCAAGACGCGGTACAGGTGGGCGACTATGTACCTTTAGCGCTCGCCATGCGTACAGCGCATGGAACAGATGACTACGTGGTCCCGGTGGTACGGGTAGGAGATCTGAGCTTTCCCTTCACCACCGACAGTCACCTGGTAAGCCCAGAATGGCAGCCGGGTGAAGTGATCGTGGAGCGCTTTGATCTCGCTCTGCCGCTTGATCTCGCAGCAGGAACATACCCCGTCCAGGCCGGCCTGAAAAATCTGAGCAGTGATACGGAGCCAACCTTGTTCTATCAACTGGGGAACCTGGAAGTCAGCGCTACGAATGCGCCCGCACAGGCGCCGGCCTTATTGGCTAATTTCCGCCAACGTGTTGGTCTTGTCGCGGCGGCAGCGCGCCTCGGTTGGAAGCGCTACAACGCCCCCTGGATGTCGCCCATTCAGGTGCATCCGGGCGACATTATCCATCTGACCCTTGATTGGCGCAGCCTGGCCAAAGCTGAAGAGAGTTACACCGTCTTTGTGCACCTGATTGATGAAGCAAACCGGCCGATCGTGGCCCTCGACTATACGCCGCTGGGTGGCGCCGCGCCCACCCATCTCTGGATACCCAAGTGGCTGCCCGGCCAACAGTATGTCGATCCTTACCGGCTGCAAATCCCCCCTGATCTGGCGCCAGGCACTTATCTGATTGAGGTCGGCCTATATGAAATGGTCGGCAAACGGCGCTTGCACCTGGCTGATGAGGCGGGTAATCTCATCGGGGATCGTTACATTCTCGGGCCGGTTGTGGTCTCACGATGAGCAGACACGTCCTGGCAGGAACCTGAGGCGATAGAAAAGCGTCTTATGTCTATGCGTAAACGAAGCACATTTTTCTGCAGGCATCGCCTGCCATTCTTGACGATGCTGCTGATACTGCTCAGTCTGATTTTGGCTTGTGGGCCATCCACAGGCTCCGGGCTGGAAGGCACTGTCTCCTCTTCAGATGCGGTGATTATTTACAGTCGCGAGGGCGGTTTCGCAGGAGTTAGCCAGGAGTGGGTCATTCATCTTGACGGCACGATAAACGCGCCGGCCGGGGAGACCCTGACTGTATCGCCGGAAGCCGTGCGCGAATTGGTCGAAATCGGCGCCGAAACCAATTTTGCCAATCTCGCCGGCGCTCCCACGCCCGATGCGTGCTGCGACCAGTTTGTCTACACACTCACTTTTTCCACCGCTGACCAGAGCTGGAGCTTAAGCACCACCGATTCGGCCGAACAAGACCCAGTTGTTAGCGAGCTTTTCGACATGGCGGCCGCTTTGATTGCCTCCGCCGAACCCGCCTCAGGGTAACGTATTCCGGCACGCGGGCATGAATATTTCTTAGGAGCGGTTAGCCAGTGAGGGGCTACTTTTTACGGCTCTCGCGCCAGCGCCGGTAACGTACTGCCAGGCTTTCCTTCATCAGGATTGGCCGTAGTTCGCGCCACTGCTGCCGCGGATCAAACCCTTCATCCGTCTGATATGCGCCACTGAATTGCTTGCGCACATATTCATGCGTCAGTTTGCGGATTGGAGCTTGCCCTTGGGGCACAACCGCAGTCATACGCTCCGCCCGTTCATACGGCGTGTCCGATGGTCCGTAGAGTATACCTAGCAGCCCGGCCCAGAAGCCAAGTCGCCCATAACTGCGGTCGATATCGCCTTCGGCGCGCCGGTTGAGTTCGTAGCCAATGAAAACCAGGATACCGGCGGCCAGCAATATAAGCACGGCAAGCAGTGCCTGCCAGACCGGGAAGTTTATCCCGGCATTCGACGGATCCGGCAAACCGTCGAGGGCAATACCGGGGTCTTCCTCGGATAGCCGGGGGTCGATCCCATCGTCCAGTGGCGCCGCTTCGCGGTTAAAGACAGGGGAGGCAAAAGCATCGCCGCCGCCGGAGGTCTCCGGCCGTTCAATCACGGGAATGGCAGCGGTCGGTTCAAACTCGATCCACCCATACTGTGGAAAATAGACTTCCACCCAAGTATGCGCATTGTTAGCCCGCACACGGTAGGAGCTGCTCTCCTCGTCGAAATCGCCTTGTGCGTAACCACTCACAACGCGCGCGGGAATGCCTTGTGAGCGCAGCATAACAGCCATCGCCGAGGCATAGTAGGTGCAGTATCCCTCTTTGCTTTCGAATAGCGTGTAATGAACCGGTTCGACGTCTTCCGGCGGCGCGGCAATCTGGTCGTTGTAAGTGATGTTGCTGCGCAGATAATCGCGCACAGCCAGAGATTTATCAAAAGCATTATCGTAGGGAGCGGTCAGGTCGGCGGCCAGCTGCTTAGTTTCCTCCGAAATCGTATCCGGCAGCTGCATATAGCTTTCCGTCACCCAGGCAGGATAGTTGGCGCCTGCACTTCGCAGACTCTCCATGTCAGCCGTTGAAACGCGCGACGTCACATCATATGTGTCGCCCTGGCGTAAAACGAAGCGCGAACGCGCGGCTGTAACCAATTCGCGATCTTGCTCATCGAGCCGGCTCTCAATAAACATCTGCTTATCGGAACTGACCAGCTCCGGCGCAGCATAAATGAACCCGGAATTGGGGACATAATTATGCACCGTGTAGCTCACTGCTTCCCGGGCGACCGTTGCAGGTATAGGGAGCGGGCCGTCATCGGGATAATGAAGCCGGTTATCCAGCTCTTCGCCGACGCGCCACCCTTTGCCGTCGTAGGCATCATAGGCGATCGCCTGCCAATAAACCGAACGTAGTTGGCGCGGGACCACCACATCCATAATAAGTGTATTGCCTACTGTGCGCGGGCCGCCCAACACAAGGGAATCCTGGTAAGGATCAGAGGTCGCCGTGCCGTACGTGCGCAGCGAAGAGAAAAGGCGTGTCCAATTGTCCTGGAAGTCGCGCCACGGGCCCTGCGTGCCGCTCAGAGCGTCATTTACAACGGTGTTAGCGGATAGAGTTGGCAGGCTCCAGGAGAACAGTAGCAGCAGGACCGAAGCCAGAAGCCCAGCGCGCAAGAATGCGAACCAGATGCCCCTATCGTAACGGACGGCCGCGCGCCGCCACTGCAGCTCTTGCTCGTGTACATTTGTGCGCACGGCGTAAAGCAGCGCAAGGATGGCATAGGCCGCCAGGTAGAGCAACAGCGGGCGCGGGCCATTGTAGTAATAGACAACGCTGAGCAGCACAAGGCCGGTCGGCAAAATAACACGCCATAGACGCGGGTTGCGGAACGTGTACCAGGCCGCGCTAAAACCAAGGATCCAATATACGGCCGTGGTTTGGATTACAAAAATCAGCCCATCGCGGCTGGTGCCGCCGGTGACTGCCTTCTGCAGCCATGCCCCCTGGCGCGACAAGATTTCATAGACCCGTTCGCGCCAGACTGCTTCGCCCGGCAAAATGAGCCCGACCAGGTAAGTAACAGTGAAAATACCAAAGACCAGGAAGAAGAGGAACGCGGTACGGTCCCTAAAAGCGCTTTTGGACAGGGCAAGGCCAGCGAACAAGCCCGCCGTGGCAGCGACAGACACGACTTGCAAACCATCGATAAGATTGGTCTGTGTTATGGCGGAGGATGCCACCAACAGCATCGCCCAGAGTAAGAAGAATGTTGACCAACCTTCTTCAAGCCGGAATCGCGAGCGAATGTCCATACACGTACACCTCGTTGTTCAAGTAGTCTTGGCCGGCCTCTGGTATTGTCGATCGTATACCGGGGCCAGCCGGCAAGCCAGTCCCTGCTCTGGTTAGGCAAGTATAACGCAGCAGGCGCACGGCGCCGCTCAGATCGCCCGTTATTTCAGCCTGATTTAATCTGATGGCGTGCGGCGGCGCTGCCAGATACCGAGCAGAAGAACAAATGCCAGTCCCGCCAGCCCCAGCCAAAACCAGTTGAAACGGGCTGGCGGCAGCACCTCAAGATCCAATGCCAATTCACCCGAACCGGCCGGCCCGCTTACCGCGATCGTAGTCGCATAAAGGCCCGGCTGCTCAATATCCAGATCTGTCTCGTAGAAGAGGCGATTAATGGATTGTTCCGTGGTAGCAGACGAAGCGATAGGCGACGCCGTCTGCTCTGTCTGAGCCATTGTGATCAAAATCTGGGCATCCAGCACGGGCGCACCATCACCGGGCGCGGCCACACCGACCGTAAAATGCACCGGGGCGCCTGCACGTGGTTGGGGCGGGTTAACCCAAACGGATACCATGTAGGGACCAGTCGCGACCGGTCCCGCCACCAACGCTCCGCCGCCATGGGCCGCGACTTGAGCCACCATCATTACCGGCAGGAGAAATAGAACGGCCAGAATCGCCCTCATACGCATGACACCTTCAGTCGGACCGCTGGTTGTTCTTGCGCACAAAGAGCAGATAAGCAACGCCCAGGCCGATAGAGAAGATAAACCATTGCACGGCGTAGCTGAGATGCGGGCCCTCGGAGAGATCAATTTGCCGTTCCAGGCGATAAGGCAGGGCCGCATTATTGTCCACCGGCGACTGTATAATGTAGAACGGCAGCAGCTCATATGGCAGCTGCTGCTGAATTTCGGCAATATCGACGCGGTAGACCTCATCTTGCGGGCCTTCGGGCGTGGCTGCTGAGCCGCGCGATAACGCTTGTGATAGGGCGATATAACCATCTATCGTTACCTCGCCGGGCACATCGTAAGCGGAACGCGCTTCCACACCCCTTTCGGCGTCGGGAATCCAGCCGTTGTCCACTAGGACGGCTTTCTGGCCGTCGTCCATAACTAGCGGCGTGATAAGATGGACACCGGCGCGCGAATCCCAATTTTGCACCTTGAGCAAGATCTGCCGGTCGTAGTCAAAAGAGCCGCTGGCATCCACCAGGCGATTTTCCCAGGACGAGAGGTCCAAGGGGATAGGCGTATTATTCAGGTCAAAAGGCGGGGTTTCGAGCGAAGCGGCAATGACGGCGTTGGACGCGCGGCGTTGGGCCAAACGATCCAGCTGCCAGATCCCAAGGCGTGCCAGCACAATCATTAGGGCGATGACCAGTAGAGTAACCCACCACCAGCGGCGGCTGAAGAGCGATCGGATTAATTCCACGGCCGGTATTACTTCTCCATGCCGGGGGCGATCAATTTCTCCTCGGCGCTCCACGTACGCGCCGGCAGCGGCGGCTTATCTGCTTCGCTGCCCAGGTACTGCGACATCAGCACAAGCGCAGCCAATAAGAACATCATGCTCCCCGGAATCCACATAATGACGCCCCCGATTCGCTGGTCAGTGAGCGCATCAATGCCCCAAACGCGTGGCACCGCTTCGTAATAAGAATAAATGACTCTGCTGTTAAAGGCCAGCCAAATGCCCAGAATCATGTTGGCCGGCACGGCAGCCAATACAAAGCCGATACGGCCGATCTGGCCAAACTGCTTGTGTATGCGCGGACCGGCGCCGATCACGTGCCACCACAACAGCATACTGGCAATAAAAAAGCTAAGATGCTCCAGGTCATGCACGAAGTCATGTCGAAGCGCCGCGTTGTACATGGATGGGTCATGCCAGCCGAAGAGGGCGATGATCCAGACCAGCCAGATGATTCCCGGCGCGGTAATCGTACGCAGCCAGGACCGGTACTTGCTATCGCGATGCAGTATGTGTCCCATGGCGTGCCCCACGCGCAGGCGCAGGCGGTCGGGCAGGCCCCACAATAGAACAGGCATAGGATTGGCGATCAGCAGCAAGACCGGAGCGATCATGATCAACAAGAGGTGCTGGATCATGTGCATGAAGAACAGCTGCTGGCTCAATGCGTCAATAGGAGAGAGCAAGGCGAGCGCCACAAAAATCAGGCCAGTCACGTAGCTGATCGGCCGCCAGGCGGCGGTCAGGGGATAGTAAGAGTTGCTGCTGCCTTTGCGGCGATTACCGGCCGTGCGCTTGCGCAGCCGCCACCATCCCGCGACATACAGGTAACCGAGAATCAATAGCGGCAGGAGCACCTCGAGCCGCCAGTTCCAACTGCGTAAAACTGCCTGGGTAACCGGATCCATGAAGTTGTAAGGCGGGTAATAGAAATAATATAACGGCCCGTTGGCGAGCCGTTATACTGTCCCTACTTATCTTAGCTCCCAGAAAACAGCGTGGTCAAGAGAGTCTTATGATCAAAGCACGCCCGGCCAATCCGCTGTTAGATTTAGCTTGGCCTCTGTCAGAAAGGCGTCCCCATTAAATAAAGGGCCGGATAGTAAAACACCCACACGACATCGACGAAGTGCCAATAAAGGCCCGCGCCTTCCACGCCCCAGCTTCTTTCCGGCGTAAACTCGCCTCGGCGTCCTTTGTTCCACATGATCAGCAGCAGCATCAATCCCGTGACAACGTGCAGCGCGTGCCAACCTGTCATGGCGAAGAAGATGCCCGATTCCACGCCATCGGAAGGCTTAAGATGGCCGAATAACTCAATACCAGCCACATTGGCCTGCAGCCCAAAGACATTCCACTCAAAGAAAACAACACCAACCAGGAACATGAGACCAAACAAAGAAGCCAACAGGAAATTAGTTTGGAATTTCTTGCGATCGCCGAATTCCATGGACGTCTGGCCACGATAGACGAACCAACTGCTGACCAACAATGTGACCGTCGCCATCAGTCCCATTTCCTGGCTCAATTCCGGCCGGTGTTCGCCCCACAGCACAAAGCGAGCAGTCAGAAGAGCGCCAAACAGAAAAACCTCAGAGAAAATGAACAGCCACATGCCCAGGCGGTTGCTGCGCAGCTGCACAGGCCATGGCACTTCATGGCCGTGGGGCTCGCCGTCATGATGTTCGTGTGGCGTAGTTGAGACCATACTCATCAATGACTCTCCTCTCGCCAAAGGCGGGTGACGTGCATAAAGACCCAAACGATTAGGGCTGCCTTCACAAGGGCTATCAAGAAAAGGGCGATTATTGAGGCATGAAAAACGAAAGCGACGATGAACTCAATAATTGTCAGGACCATGAGGGCCAAAAAGGTCCAGGTGCCGCGGCGCATCGCGTTGGATTTACTTTCACTCACTACTTGCTTCTCCTTTCTGCGGGCACATGCCGCGCTCAGTCACCGGTTGGAGCCGGAATCGCCTTCGTTGTGTAAGGCGCATCGTGCAGGCCATAGTCGTAGGGATCGCCAACGACAACGATAGGTGCATCATAGTTGAATTCGGGCGGCGGGCTGGAAGTGTGCCACTCCGGCGAGCGCGAACGCCAAGGGTTGCGCCCTGCCGCCGGTTGGGTTCGCATGCTCGTAGCAAAGTTGTACAAGGCTATCAGCACGGCCCAACCAATCACTAACGCAGCAATTGTTACCAGCATCTGGCCATGTTGGACGCCCAGCGCCGGATCGTAATCCGCGATGCGGCGGCGCATGCCGGCAATGCCGATGCTCATCTGGCCAAAACTCATTACCCAGAACCCAGGCACCATCAACCAGAAGTGGATCTTGCCCAGCTTCTCATTGTACATATGGCCGGTGATCTTCGGATACCAATAGTAAATCGCGGCAAAGAAGGGAAAAATAAAGCCGCCGAACATCGTGGCATGGAAATGCCCTACGACCCAGTAACTATCATGCAGGTGCATGTCGGTGGGAATTGTGCCCAGGATAGGGCCGGTCACACCGCCGATAAGAAAAACCGAGATCGCGCCGAGTACGAACAGCATGGGAGTCTCAAAGGAGAGCTTGCCGCCCCATAAGGTAGCCACCCAACTGAAGAATTTTACGCCGGTCGGAATGGCAACCAGCATGGTCGCCATCATGAATGGAATCCGCAGGGCATCATTCATGCCGGAGACAAACATATGGTGCGCCCAAACCAGAAAACCCACGGACGCAATACCCAAACTGGATAACGCCACCCATTTATAACCGAACAACGGCTTGCGGCTGAAGACCGGCAGCAGCTCGCTGATGACTCCCAGCCCCGGCAGCACAAAAAGATAGACAACTGGATGAGAGTAGAACCAGAAGAGATGCTGGTAAAGAAGCGGATTGCCGCCATAGTTCGGATTGAAGAACGTCAGACCATAGGCACGTTCGAGCACAGTGGAGGTCAGGGCCACACCGACCGTCTGGGTGGAAGTAAACTGGATCAGGGCCGCGCCCATGGCGCCCCAAACAAAGATAGGCATGCGGAAGGGGGTCATGCCTGGCGCGCGCATGGTGACGGTCGTCACAATCATATTGATAGCGCTGGCAATGGAGGAGAATCCATTGGTCCAGAAGCCAAGTAAGAACAGGAGTACACCAGAACTTGGCGTAAACAGGCTCAAAGTCGGATAGCCAACCCAACCGGTGTCCCATCCGCCAATGGCCATGCCGGACAAGATCAATATAACGGCAGGTATGCCCACCCAGAAGCTAAATGCATTAAGACGCGGGAAGGCCATGTCAGATGCGCCGATCATGATCGGCACCAGGTAGTTGATCATGGCGCCAACGCCTAGGAGGATGCTGGCGATCATGACAATGCCGTGTGCACTGAAGAGGGTATTGTACTGATCGTTGGTAAGCCACTGCATACCGGGCTGCGCCAGTTCAATACGGAAGATAATGGCGAAGATACCGCCGATAAGCAGCACCAGGAGGCTGGTAACACCGTATTGAATACCGATCACTTTGTGGTTCACATCGGCCGTGAAATAGCGGAACCACTCTGGTTTGCCTTCAGGCGCCCCGTGATGCAGGGGCGTATCATGGCCGCCAATCCACAACAGCCAGTCCGTAATTGCGCCGGCGCCTAATACAAAGCCTATGACGCTGACGATCGCGCCAAAGACCATCGCTCCTTCGGTCATCTCAAACAAGGGCTGCCGCGTGAGCAGGTTGAATAAGGGGAAGGCCAGGATGAAAGCAATTGCCATACCCACAATGCCGCGGAAAAGCGCCGTAGCCGAGCCATAGTAAAGGAATTTGCCCAGGCTGAATTTGCGGAACATGCCCAACCCGGAAGCAAAGCCAAGGGCCGCCAGGCCAAGCACAAGGAGCGCTGCCAAGCCCGGCAAGAAAAGGTTGGCCACGACAGGTGGCTGCTCCAGGCCCAATCCCCTTACCAGGATCAGGTCCTGCAGATAGTAGAAGATGCCAAAGAGGATACCGCCGACGACTGCACCGAACAGGGCACCCATCAGGGCATCAAATGGCTTAGAGCGGGTGATTCTTAGCACGAACTGCATAACGTTTCTCCTCAATCAACGTTAGGGTTTTCTACCTAGGTTCACTCCAGCGTCTTCATGAACGCGATAATGTCGGCGACGATATCTATTTCAACACCTTGAGAAGCCAGGATCTCTGCCTGCCTGGCGGTGAACAGTTCTTCGTAGTTCAGCGGCATAGAGACGGTATAGCCCTCAACAACCTTGGCCGCCGGATCATATATCGACTCACGGATGTAGGCGTCGTCTACAGTCACCACGGTGCCGTCGGATAGTTGTTCCTCACGGCCGTAAATGCCCTGCCACGTCGGCCCTACAATCTTGGTGCCATCCAGGCTGTGGCAGCTCACGCAGCCAAAGCCTTCAGCGCTGTACCAGAGAGCGCCACGCTCTTCCGGTGTCATTTCCGCATACTGCGGCGCCGCAAGTTTCTCGGCAATCCAGGTGTCGTATTCATCCTGCGCAACCACGCGCACCGGCGCGAGCATGTTGGCATGTTGGGTCCCACAGATCTCGGCGCAGCGCACTTTGTACTCGCCGATTTCCGTCGGTGTTATAGAGAGAGTCGTAACCTGGCCCGGGACCAAATCCTGCTTAACACGAAATTCAGGCACCCAAAAATCATGCAGCACATCTTCAGAGTGCATGTTCAATTGAATTGGTTGATTAACGGGCAAAACCAGCTCCGCAGACTGGAACTCTCCTTCGGTAGGGTACTTGAAGCTCCAGGACCACTGGCGGCCGATCACCTCGACCTCCATGGCATTGGGCGCAGCGGCGGTGATATCACGCAGTACGATTGCTCCCCACACGCCAAGCGCGATAACAATAATTAACGGTATGACCGTCCAGATGATTTCCAGCATCGCATTACCGTGGACGTGCGGGCCATCTTCCTCATCGTCCGGATTTCGGCGGAAGGCAAAGGCCGAATACAGCATGATGACCATGATCAACGAAAAGAAAAGGGCGATCAGCCAGAAATGAACGTTGAACATGATATCGATGGGCCCGGCCTGCGAACTGGCAGCGGTCGGCAAGCCGAAAAGCCACGTAAATACCCAGCGCAAGAACAGGGTTGAGATGAGTATCAAGGCGATAACGCTAATAACGTGTCTAAACTTCTTCATCTTCCGTCCTATAATAATATCCTGCTGCGGGCGCTGTTTTTCTCCCGTGCGCGCTTGCGCATTGCCCATATGGCGGCGCCTAAGGAACCATTCAACACAAACTGGTGCGCACCGCCGAGGCTGTATTCAGCCCGCCCCTTAACTTCTACATACTTCAAGCAGGTCGATTCAAGAAAATGATGAGACCAATACCCAGGCCAAGGACAAGGGCGCCGGCCAATATGACAACGATGGCGTCCCAGGGTATGCCGGCATCCGCTCTGGCATTTATTTCAGCCAGACGGGTTTTATCCATGCGCAGCGCGAGATACAGCAGGGTTAACAGGAAGAAAGCGCCGCTAATGATCGCCGCGATATTAATGATCTGGTCCTGGTTAACAATCTGACCTTCAGGAAAAAGAGAGCCCGCAACCAGATACCCCAGCACAATAGCAAAGAAAAGCATCACCAGAGAAGTTGCCAGAACAGCCCAGCGTGTATAGTCATGTTGCTGAGTCTGGTCAGCAGGCGCGGCTGCTCGGTCCTCTGCTAATTCCGCGGTCTCACGTTGCTCCAGAACGGTTGTGCCTTCCTGATAGGAT
>JBJYWX010000210.1:0-3758 GCA_046259695.1 Promineifilaceae bacterium (SeqCode)
AAGCTGTGAATCGGAAGCTGTATATCCAGCCATTTCCTTGCCACACATGGGGTGACCGCCTAACGCGGCGAATGATGGCGGAAGCTGGGCCATCGCTTCGTTGATCGCCAGTTTCGTGCTGCCGAGGTCGAGGACAAAGCAGCCTTCCGGCTTAAGCGCCGGTAATTGCCTGATATCGGATAAGATGGTTCGGACCGGCGTGGCAAAGATAAGGACGTCGGCCTCCGGCGCAGCGGCCGAGAGCGTGCTGGCGGCCTTGTTTATCGCGCCGTTGGCCAGCGCTTGCTGTCGGGTGGCCGCGTGCTGGTCAACGCCGATGATGTATGGGACGTGCGGCCGTAACGCTTGAGCCAGTGAGCCGCCCATCAGGCCCAGTCCGACGATGCACAGACGGCGATCAGCTATCATGCAGCGCTCTAGAGTAGGCGGTTGCCTGCCGTTGGGCAAGAAAGGCGGTGACCAGCGCAACCATGAAATCTGCGGCCGAAAGAATGGCCAGAACGCGTGTTGACTGGTCAAGGGCGGCAAAATACAGTTCAAAGCCTGTCAGAAAGGTGAGCACCGCCATCCCAGCGGGAAGGGGGGCGCGTCCGGCGACCAGCCCCGCCATGCCCAGCGCCATGAGCAGCAGGGACGCCAGATTAATGTAAGGGACCGTTTCCGGCAAGCCTGGAAGGTAAAACGAGAAAGCGCCGGCCAGAACGGCCACCAGCAGTAGCGCGACAATGATACTGCCGGCACGCAGCGCGAAATCTTGTGGCAGCGAGAGTGGCCCAAGCTGTACGCGAGCGATGGGGTCTTCCTGCCGCCTGATATCCTTTGGCTGTGAGGCATGGTAGTCATCTATCTGGCGCGCCGTCCAGTACAGTATTAGGCAAACAAACATGCCGGTAAACAGCTTTATCAACGCCAATTGGGCGCTCAGGAGATCGAAGAAAAGCAGGGAGGACACCAGATATTGAATGATCAGGGCAAACAAGGCAAGACGCCAATCGAGGAACAGAACAACAAAGGTCCCGGTAACCAGCAAAATCCAGGTGGCCGGATAGCCGCGAAGAAAATCAAAATAGGCAAGCCAATCAAACAGGGTAGGAATAGTCATAGACTCTTTGAAGGTTCGGCCAGCGCTGCCCTGATTGTGGGCAGCATGTCGCGAGTTGCTTGGCGTCCCGCTTCGATGAAAGCCGCGTATTTTGAAAGACGCACGTAACTCTGGCCAACGAGGTCAGGCACGATAGTACAGTCGGCGCGCTGAGAACCGCCACCTGCATTCTCCACGAGCACCTCTAGGGCAGCCAGGGTTACACCGAATGGCCCCAGGTAACTGCGATATGCAGGTGCAAAAACATCCACCCCAATTACAAAATCGGCGCCAAGCGCCCGAGCGGCGTCATTAGGTACATTGTCGGATACGCCGCCGTCGCACAGCAAAAGTCCATTCATAGCAACTGGCTCAACAAGACCTGGCACAGAACAACTGGCGCGCACAGCCCTGGCCAGTGGCCCTTCACTCAACATGACCGCTTTTCCTGTTTCAATATCCGTCGCCATTGCTGCGAAGGGAATGGCCAGATCGCGGATGTCAACCTCGCCGAGCTGGTCTTTGAGCCAGGATTCCATCTTGCGGAAACTGATTAGTCCCTGGTGTGGCCACGCCGGCGTTACAATCTTCAGCCATCCGGTTTCGGCTGCAATATCCAATAGCTGCGCGACCTCCAGGCCTGCGCAGTAAGCTGCACCCACCAGGGCTCCCATGCTGGTCCCTGCGACACAATCAATGGGAATATCTTCTTCTTCCAAGGTGGCCAGAACGCCAATGTGGGTCAGTCCGCGCGCGACGCCACCGCCCAGGGCGATGCCCACCCGCTTGCGGCCCGCGGGATCGATCATGATCGAAACCTTACTCCGGCCAGACCGTATCCACGCTGGCCGCGCATTCCACGAGCGCTGTCGCCGCTTTTGGGGCTTTCATGATTTTCATCTTGTTGCCCTTAAGCTTCAGCTGGCGGCTCATGATGCCCAGAATGGGGTCGATCTTCTTGTCCAGGACGCCATGCCAGGTATCCAATGGCGCCCGCAGCTCGAAGGCAGCATCGTGGCTGGCTGGATCCTCTTGGAGATAAGCCTGCCTGGCGTCGCCATGCCACAGATCCAAGTAGAGGTAAACATCTTCGTCGATGCCTTCACCTTTTTCGACGATGAAGTAAAAATCCCCCTCCCATTTTTCGGCCGCTTTTTTGTACGCGGCGCTGTTATTCAGCGCCTCTTGCAGCGCTTTTGCCCATTCGTCTGTGGCGAATTGATAGGCCATGATCGTTCTCCCTTCGTCTGACTAGTCAGCGCCGCGGCGGCGTGCTTGGAGAATAGCATAGCGACCTTTCACAGGTGAGGCAAGGGCACTCAGCGAAGACGAATCATCGCTGCCAGGAGGGCAATCAGAACCCAGAAGAGGAGAAATGGCTTAGAGCCCAGGGCCAGTGTGTCGGCCAGGCCATAGGTGTGGAAGGCTGCCAATGACCCGAGAAGGCCAATAGCGTAGGGACGGAATTCTTTGTCCCCGCGTGCAATTCGCCAGCCCACGGCCGCGCACAGCAGCAAAATAGCGCTATATCCGACCAGGCCCGGCAGGCCCACGTCCAACGCCACCTGCAAGAAAGCGTTATGGGCATGGGCGAAATCGAAAGCAGGATCTACGGCAACGGGATAGAGCCTGCCGGCGACGCGGCGGAACGTACCCAGCCCGGTGCCAGTGTAGGGAAAGTCCGCGATCGCGCGCAGCGCCCAGGGCCAGATATCCTGCCGAAAATTGAGCGTGGCCAAAGAGCCAACGGCTGATGTATCCGGCGGGTCAAACCAGAGCTGCTGCATCTGCCGAGGACCGTTAATGAAAAAAAACAGCAACACCGCGAGCATGCCGGCCAGCAGCAGCAAACGAACGGCCGTGCGCTTAGCGGACCGAGCGAGAAGCATGCTCCATAGCAAGAGCATCACGACAACGCCGCCGGCCAAACCAACCCATCCGCTGCGCGATTGCGTTAGCAGCAGCGCCGCGGCGCAGAAGAGGGCGGCCGCTCCCACAAGCCAGCGCAGCGTCTTGTTGTGTGGAAACTGATAGTCGATCAGAACCGCAATAAGCAGCGGTAGAATCAACATGATGGTGCCGGCAATTTGGTTGGGGTGAATACCGGTGCCGGCAAGCAGCGGGTTGTCAGTCGTGACGCCCTGGGCCAGAACAGTGCCCAGCACTGGAACTTGCGAGGTACTCTTTTGCAGCCAATCCGCATTAAGCAGGCCGGCGCAAACAAGACCCACGCCGAAAAGCAAGTAGGCGCCCAATGCCCAGGAAACCTGTTGCCGTCGGCGCAAAGCAATGACCATGTAGCGCCAGGCGGCGAAACCGAGAATGATACCGGTCGCCTTAGGCAGCGTCAGGTCGGGATCGGCCGTGGCCAGAATGGCCGGTATCAAAGCAGCGGCGAGAATGAGGAGCGCCGCGTTAAATGGCGTCGGAGGAAGTAGTGGGCTGCGCGCCGCAGCCAGCGGCGCCAGCCAAAGGGTGGCCAGCAGGGCCAGTACCAGGGCAGTTAAGAGGAGAAGACGTTCCGGAAAAAGGAGAATCGGGATGGCAAGCAGTAATACAAACGCCTCTATCCATTTAATCCGCTGCCAGTATGCCAGGGAGCGATCAGAAAGCACCCTTGCCTCGTACAACTACCCAAGGCGTCTTTAGAAGGATGTAGACATCCATCCACAGCGAG
>JBJYWX010000211.1:0-7143 GCA_046259695.1 Promineifilaceae bacterium (SeqCode)
GATGGCTGTCTGCTGATTACTGTCTGCTGTCTGCTGATTAATGCCTGCCGGCTACGGGTAGCCGGTGATGAAGGGGAAGAAGGCATGGGGAGGCGTGGCAAGAACGGTCGCTTCAGCGGTAGGTTCAGCGGTTGGTTGGGCGATGGCGGTCATGGTCGCGGTCAAAGTGGCTGTGACGGTCGCGGTCAAAGTTGGCGTGGCGGTCACGGTCAAAGTTGGCGTGGCGGTCACAGTGGCCGTGGGCGTGGCGGTGGGCGTCGCAGTGGCATCGGTGCCATCAGGCAGGTAAAGACGGCCGTCGCCGAAGCGTGGGGCCGGCCCCAGATCGAGTGCATTGGCGAGCAAGTAGGCCGACAGGTCACTTGGGCTGTAATCGGGGTAAGCGCTCAGCACCAGGGCGGCGGCGCCGGCGACGTGAGGTGTGGCGGCGGAAGTCCCGGAAAAGCTGGCATAGGTCTCGGTCTGGACGCGGGCATAGGCAGCGATATTAGGCTTGCTGAAGCTGCCGCCCGCGCCGGCGCTGCCGCCCGTGCCGTTGGTCGGGCCTTCTGCACTGTAGCTGTGCTGCTCGTAGGGCGCTTCATAATCGACGGCCGCGACGCAAATGGCCTGCGGGGCGTCGGCGAGATTGCCCAGGCTGCGGGCAGTTACGCCCACAACAAACGGCGGCATATGCGCGGCAAAGAGATCAAAGTCGATGGGGCGAGTCACACTCCGGGCATAGACGGAAACGGCGTACGTGGCCGGATCGCCCTGGGTCACGTAAGAAAGCGCTTCAACCGGATTCGTGGCGTTGTTCTGCATGTTCTGGCTGGCGGCCACCACGGCCCACTGCCCAGTCGACTCATCGTAGCGCCAGAGATAGAGGTCGAGGTCCTGCCCGGTACGGGACCAATCATTCCAGCGCAGGTAGAGGCGCACGGCGACGCCGCTGCCAAGCCGGCTGTCGAAGGTGTTGAGCTCCAGCCCGGGCGCGAACTCATGGTAACTGTCACCGTCTGCATCAGCCAGGCCGCCGCCCCAATGGCGCTGGCGGTCGTTGCCGGCGGCCGTAACCCAGAGGATGCCCTTGCTGCGCGCCTGCTGCACCAGATCAGCGAACTGGCCGGTGCCGTCGCCGGGGGTAGCGTTGTACCAGATGAGCGAGGTTGAGATGATGTCCACGTTGTGGTCAATGGCGTAGCTTACGGCCTGCTGCAGGTCAAGATTGGTGCTGATCTTGATCAAATGCAGGGTCGCGCCAGGCGCGACATCATGGATGATTTCGGCGACGGCCGTGCCGTGCACGGAACCGCTTGCCGCCTGGGCATCCGTTTCGCCGTCCTTGAAATTCTTTAGCACCACGGACTGCGGCAGTTCGCTTCCCAGGAGATCGGCGTAGGCGCTGAAGCCGACATCGATAACAGCAATGGTGACGCCGCTGCCGTTGAAGCCCGCGTCGTGCCAGGACACGGCATTCATGGCCGCCAGACCTTCCGTGGTGATCGCCCCGGCGGCCACGTCAACGGTTTCGGCGAGCAGCGGCGGGTAGATGGCGCCCACTGCGGGATCGGCGGCGAGGCCAGGCAGCGCGGCGGGCGGAAGCCAGGCCTGCAGCTGCGGGCTGAAAGCGCTACGGCGGGTAACGCGACCGCCGGCCAGGCGTATGGCGCGCGCGGCGGCAGCTTCATCGGTATAAGTCAGCTGTACCTGCACCGCGCCCTGCTCCAGGCGCAGCCCTTCGCGCGCGGCGACGGCCTGCTCCGGGGCGCCAGCGGTCTGGGAGGCGATTGCCAAACGGCCGAGGCGGTTGTCAAGCCCGTGGACGGCCGCTTCGCGCCGGGGCGGCAGCGACGGCGCTTGCAATGAAGACGGCTGGAGGGGAGTAGGAACGGGCGACCGCTGCCCGCCGCCGCTCTGACCAAAGACGGGCAGGGCCAGGACAGCGAGCAGCAGGATCAACAGCAAAAAGTAAAGGCGTCTGTTCACGACCTAAGCATGCCGTAGTTATTACAATATGTCAACTAGATAGCGCGGGGGAACGGAGAGGCGCGGGCGCCGCCCGATCTTTGAAGCAAGGCAAAGTATTGCCTTATGAGAGGTTGCCGAAACGGGTCTGGTGTACTATAAATTGGTGGGTTAGCGTCCTCGTGACTTTAACTTGCATCACAATTGACATAGACAAACAAAAGGAGCTTACAATGGCTGAAAAAGCACAAGCATTTCACATGGTCGTCTTCAAGTTCGCCGGGCAGGATCGGGCGATGGAAGTGATGGATATGATCAAGGATCACCAGGAGGATGCCGGCCTGAAGGTCAAGGCATGGGTGGTGGTTGAGGTCGACGAGAAAGGCAAGTCGCACGTGAAGCAGACCGGCCACGGCACGTGGGGCGCGGCCCTGGGCGCGGGCGGCGGCGTTTTGCTAGGCCTGATCGGCGGGCCGGCAGGCCTGCTGCTGTGGGCGCTGGCCGGCAGCGTGCTGGGCGGCGTGGCCGGCAAGTATCTGGGCCAGGATTTTGATTCCGATGAGATTAAGGAGCTGGCGGCATCGATGGAGCCCAACACGTCGGCTATCCTGGTTATCGCTGAGGATGAGTACGCGGAGAAAGTACAGAACGCGCTGGGCAACTATGATGCGGATATCATGACGGTCACCATGGGCGACCAGATGACCGGCGAGCTGGACTCAGTAGTGGCCGTGGACCTGGGCGAACAGGGCGAGGGCGTCACGCAAGAAGAGTAGGATTTCTTGCCGGAACGCAAACGGTTCCGGGTAAATCGACAGCGAGACGGCCGTTTGTATCACAGACGGCCGTTTTCTGTTCCTGGGCGTCCGATTGGGCGCCCTTTGCGTTACAATAGCGCCGATGGCCAGATTGGTACTGTTTACATCGGGCACGCTTGGCGACCACCTGCCGTACCTGGCGCTGGGACAGACACTTCAGGCGCGCGGGCACGAGGTGCTGCTGGTGATTAACCAGGCGATGCACAAGTACGCGGCGCGCGCAGGACTGGAGGCGGTCGCGCTGACGGATGTGGAGCGGGGGCCAAGCGAAGCGCGGCGCAATGCGTGGGCCTGGGATCATTGGCGCTATCCCGCGGGCCAGCCGCCGGAGAATGCCGCCGACGCCGCGCAGCCGCCGGAGTCGTTTGTGCGCCAGGTGCATGAGCTGGCCTCGTTTTGTGAAGGTGCGGATATGCTGCTGGCGACGGCGATCCGGCCGCACGGCCTGCCGGCCCATCTGATCAGCGGCACGCCCTGGATGACGGTGGCGGTGACGCCGTCAATCTTCGCCCTGCCGCCTGCGGGGCCGCAGCGCGAGATGATTGCCGGGCGCGAACGGGCCCATTACGAGAGCATCCGGCCGCTGCTTGACCACGCCGTGCGCGAGGCGGGCGGCAAGGCGCTGACGCCGTCCTGGTATTATGGCTCCCTGTGGGCGCCGCGCATCCTGCTGGGCAGCAGCGCGGCCTTCTGGCGGGTCGATGAGTCGCTGCTGCGGCCGCTGGCCGACCTGGCGCAAAGCGGTTTCTGGCTCTGGCAGGATCCGGCCTGGGAGAACTGGCGGCCGTCGCCGGCGCTGGAGGCATTTTGCGCGCAGAAGCCGCTGGTGCTGGCTTTTAGCAGCCAGCCGCTGGAATCGCCGCGCGAGATCCTGCAGAAGCATGCCCGCGCCGCCGCGTTGCTTGAACGGCCGCTGCTGGTACAGCGCGGCTGGGCGGCCTTTGACGAGGCAGACCTTCCGGGTGACAGTGACCGGTCGCAGGTGATGTTCATCGATTACGCGCCGCACGACTGGCTTTTCGCCCGGGCTGCGGCGGCAATCCAGCATGGTGGTATCGGCTCCCTGGCGCGCGCACTGCGGCAGGGGTGCCCGCTGATTATTGAGCCATTTGGCAATGACCAGTTCTTTAACGCGCGGCGGGTGACGGAGCTAGGGGCCGGGCTGTCGCTGCACCCGTATGAAGCGACGGCCGAAAATATCGCGGCCGCCGTGCAGCAGGCACTGTCAAGGCGGACACGGCTGCGGGCCAGGCAGCTTGGGCGGGAGTTGAACAGCGAGGCCGGCACAACCCATGCCGCAGAGTTGATCGAGTCGGCATTGGAAACGCCGGGGCGGCGGACATGGGCCGTCGACCCACTGGCGCGATTCGAGCCCGGTGAGGATACAGCGCCGGCGGGCCAAGAAATCCCGCGCATCGTGCACCATATGTGGAAGGACAGGCACATCCCGGACCATTTCCGCGCCTGGTACGAAAGCTGGCGCACGCACCACCCGCAGTGGGAATTCAGGCTGTGGACGGATGACGATTTGCGGGCGCTGATCGCCGAGCATTATGCCTGGTTCCTGCCTGTTTATGACGGCTATACCGAGGGGATCAAGCGCGCGGACGCGGCGCGTTATTTTGTGCTGTACCACTACGGCGGGCTGTACGCCGACCTGGATTACGAAGCGCTGCGCCCGCTGGACCCGCTGCTGGCCGGGCACTCGCTGGTGCTGACGGAAGAGCCGCCGGCGCATGTGCAGGATCACGCGGAGAGCCTGCTGCACGGCCGCATGCTGTGCAATGCGCTCATCGCCTCCGTTCCCGGCCACCCATTCTGGCGGTTGGTGTTTGACCTGCTGCTGGCCTGGCGCGACGCGCCGGGGCCGCTGGATGCAACGGGGCCGTTCTTGTTGAGCCGCGCCTACGCGGCTTATCGTGATGAAGCGCCGCTGACCCTGCTGCCTTACCAGCTCTTGTGCCCGCTGGACAGCGTCAGCTGGTGGCCGGGCCAGCCGCCGGCGACGCGGCAGCTCATTGCGCGGGACGCGTACGCGCTGCACCACTGGTACGGGAGCTGGTGGCGGGAGCCTGTGGTGGCGGCGGGGCCGGCGGCGCTGCAGGTGCTGGACCAAGGCGAGGGGCAGGAAGCCCGCCTGGTGTCGCGTGAATGGCTGCGCGCTGAGGCGGCCAGCGCGTTCGATCAGCCGCTCATTTCCTGCCTGATGGTGACCCGCGAACGGCCGCTGCTGGCGCAGATGGCCATCCATTGTTTCCGCAAGCAGACTTATGCGGCGCGGGAACTAGTTATCGTCGATGACGGGCCGGATGAGAGACTGGCGGACTGGGTGGCAGAGCTAGGAGACCCGGCCATTCGCTTGCTGCGCCTGCCGGACGAGGGGCGGCCGCTGGGGGCCCTGCGTACGCTGGTCCTGGAAGCAGCGCGCGGCGACTTTATCGCGCAGTGGGATGATGACGACCTGTCCGCGCCGGAACGATTGGCGCTGCAGCTGGCGGCTGTGTCCGCGGCCGACGCGGCGGGCTGCCTGCTCACGCGGCAGCTGGTTTGGCTGCCGGCGTTTGGCCGGATCGGCAAGAGCGCGCTTCGTTTGTGGGAAGGCTCCGCGCTGCTGGCTCGACGGCTGGTGGATGGTTATCCGGCACTGGCGCGCGGCGAGGATACGCCGGTGATTGAACGCATCGCGGCGAACGAGCGGCTGGCCCTGCTGGATATGCCGGACCTTTACATTTACGTCTTTCACGGCAGCAATACGTTTGACCAGGCGCACTGGGCTGCGCAGTGGGCGGCGGCGACGGCCCGTTATGATGGTTTCCGTTATGGCCCGGCGCTGGAAGAGGTGAAGGCGTATCTGGGCGTGGAGATGGGCAGGTGGGGGGCGTATCTGGGTGGACAGCCGGCAGCCGGCAGTCAACAGGTGACGGTGGGTAGTGGGCAGTTGGCAGCTCACAGGGAAGCTTTAACAAGTAACAATCAACAAGTAACAGTTAACAGTCAGCAGCCGATGGTGAATGAGCAGCCGCACGGGGAGGAGTGGCCGGACGTGTTGATTCTGACGCCGGTAAAGGATGCGGAGCGGTTTCTGGATGGCTTTTTGACCAATGTGCAGGCGCTGAGTTATCCACCGCAGCGGCTGTCTATCGCCTTCCTGGAGAGCGACAGCAGGGATGGGACGGCGGCTTATCTGGAAGCAGCTCTGCCGGCGCTGCGCCGGCGGCTGCGGCGGGCCGAGCTGCTGCGGCACGATTTTGGATTCAACCTCAGCGGCAAGCGCTGGGAACCAGGCGCACAGCGGCGGCGGCGGGAGATTCTGGCGCGCAGCCGTAATGTGCTGCTGCAGGGCGCGCTGCGGGACGAGGCGTGGGTGCTGTGGATTGATGTTGACCTGCTTAGCTGGCCGCCCGATGTGATCGAGCAGCTTCTGGCTGCAAAGAAACGCCTTGTGGTCCCCAACTGCTTAAAAGCCGCGGGCCAGGAATCGTTTGATCTGAACAGCTTTCAACTGGCACCGGACGCGGCGCGGCTGGACTGGTCGCCGTACCTGGTGGACGGCCTGCTGCAGCCGCCGAAGGGTTTCGGCCGTCGCTATCTGAGCGACTTGTCCGGCGAGGCTGTCGTGCCGCTGGACGGCGTAGGCGGCACGATGCTGCTGGTCGACGCCGATTTGCACCGCGAGGGACTCATCTTTCCGCCATTCCCCATGGAGAATTTGATTGAAACCGAGGGGCTGGCTGTGCTGGCGCGCCGCATGGGCGTGCAGGCCTGGGGACTGCCCCAGGTAATCGTGCGCCACCGGTAGCCAAGTGCCGGCGTTTGGGCCCTCATCCTTTACAGCGTCCCATTAGATGGTATGATGTTGGCGGTAAGGAGAGTGAGACATGACGCAAAGTGACCTTCATTTAGAACAGTCCGAAACGGATGTCAACGAGCAAAAGGGTGTTTCGAGGCGGCGCCTGCTGAAGCTGCTCGGCGCGAGCGGGCTGGCCGTTGGCGCGGCGGCTCTCCTGCCGGCAAAGTGGATTTCGCCCCAGGCCGAGGTGAGTGCCCAGGCCAATAATGGGCCGTGGCCAGGTGGCTGCACCGTTGAAGATTTTCCTTTGACTATTGGTGGCTCTACTGTCTCGTTAGTCAATGCGGCGACGGGCGTGTGGAAAGTGGACTTCCAGTATTTTGATTCCGCCGGCCTGCTAAGCAATAGTTCCTTGCTTACCGCGGGTGTGGTCAATACGCGTGAGCCACTGTACCGGAAGGCCCAATTGGGCACGAGCCCTAATGGCGGCGTGTTCCTGCTCAGCAACGCCAGTTACTCGCCGGCGTGTAATACCTCCGCTACAGTGGGCCAGACCGGAGGCGAAGGCTATTTCCATTTTTCCTATAA
>JBJYWX010000212.1:0-4805 GCA_046259695.1 Promineifilaceae bacterium (SeqCode)
CAGTGTGGCGCAGCGCCGCAAGATCTCCGTGGGCGACAAGATGGCCGGTCGCCACGGTAACAAAGGTGTCATTTCCAAGGTTGTGCCGGTGGAAGATATGCCGTTCCTGGCTGATGGCCGTCCCATCGACATCATTCTCAGCCCGTTGGGTGTGCCCGGCCGTATGAACATCGGCCAGGTATTGGAAACGCACCTCGGATGGGCCGCGTCGCGCCTTGGGTTCCGCGCTGTCACGCCCGTGTTTGACGGTGCGAGCGAGGAAGAAATCGCGGCCGAGCTGGCCCGCGCCTGGCTGCTTGATCGCGCCTGGCAGGTGGCATCAGAATGGGCCTGGGAAAGCCTGATCGAAATGGACTACGATATTGAGTCCTTGCAAAATGACGATGAGGCGCGCAGCGTCTTCATCGAAGCGTGGCTGGGCGATCTTGGTTACGATGTTCCGCGCCTGCAGTCGGATCACGACTACGCGCGCTTTGCGGTCGGCAAAGAATGGCTGAAGACCCGCAACTGGGATGCAGACGACATTTTTGCCAAGACGCTGCGTGAAACACGAAAAGACGAGTGGCAGCCGTTGAACGAACAAGCGGTTGAAATTTGCCAGCGCGAGTGGTGCGCTTACATGGTCGGCAAATTTGGCGATATGCTGCCCGAAGACATGCGCGACATTGACCCGCTGACCGCTGATCAGGACCAGCTGGATGAATTGTCCGGCAACCTGAGCACAGTAACACATATACCGCTACCCTACCTTGGAAAAGAGCAGCTCATTGACGGAAAGTCTGGCCGTCCATTTGACCAGCCGGTTACCGTGGGCATCCTTCATATGTTGAAGCTTGCACATCTGGTCGAAGACAAGGCGCACGCCCGTTCGACCGGCCCTTACTCGCTCGTCACCCAGCAGCCGCTGGGCGGTAAGGCGCAGTTCGGTGGCCAGCGTTTTGGTGAGATGGAAGTGTGGGCTTTGGAAGCTTATGGCGCCGCCCATACGCTGCAAGAGATGTTGACCGTCAAATCGGACGATGTGCAGGGGCGCGTAAAGACTTATGAATCTATAGTCAAAAATGAGCCGATTGATGAGCCTGGTGTGCCTGCTTCATTCCGCGTACTGGTCAAGGAACTGCAAAGTCTAGGTCTGGCCGTGGAGGCCGTTTCCGAAGACGGCGAAGTGTTCCGCTTTGGTAAAGAGGATGATCGCCGCAGTAATCGCACACGCTGGACCGGTTCCGGCATGCTCGATTACCGCCGCATTCGTTAACAAATTCACCGGCGGCGCGTCTGGGCGCGCCGCCGGCAATAAATATTAATAAGCTGCGCCGCTGTTGACTGCGCGTGCAGTTGTGGTAAAATTACATTTCGTATGTCTGGATAATTAGCGCGTAACTAACTAACCTGTAGTTACCAATTGAATATCGGAGATTTCCTCTGGAGGCCATCGCAATGATCCATTACGATGGCCTTCATTTGTCGCGAATTGCTGGGTGTGCCGAATTTCTTGCCGGTACACCCTGTTATTCTGTAAGAAAACAGCGCGGCGCTCCGTGTCCGGCTTATTACTGAGCTGAATTCAAAGACTGTTCGGTAAGGATTTCTAGAAAGGAGAAAGAAAGCGTGCCGACAATTAATCAATTAGTGCGTAAAGGACGCAAGGCAAAGTCCAAGAAGAGCACCGCTCCGGCGCTGCAGTGGACTTATAACTCATTTCGCCAACGCCGCACGCGTCAGGCGAAGGGTGCGCCGCAAAAGCGTGGTGTTTGCACCCAGGTGAAGACGATGACGCCCAAGAAACCGAATTCGGCGTTGCGCAAGGTGGCTCGTGTTCGCTTGACTAACAACATCGAGGTCACGGCCTATATTCCTGGTGAAGGGCACTCGCTGCAGGATCACTCTGTCGTCCTTGTACGCGGTGGTCGTGTGAAAGACCTGCCTGGCGTTCGTTACCACATTGTGCGCGGAACGCTTGATGCGGGTGGCGTCGAGAATCGTAAGAAGGGCCGTTCGAAGTACGGTACCAAGACGCCGAAATAAGGATTATCAACAAGGTGCGCTGCTTTTGATTCGCGGCGCCCTGGAGAGACGAACTATGCCAAGACGATATCGTCCCGAAAAGCGCGAGGTTGAACCCGACCTGCGCTACGACAACCTCCACGTTGCGATGTTTATTAATCGCCTGATGCACGACGGTAAGAAGAGCACCGCCCGGCGCGTGCTGTATGACAGCATGGATTTCATTGAGGAGCGCGCCAGCAAGAACCCGATCGAAGTGTTCGAGCAGGCGCTTGATAACGTGATGCCGCGCGTGGAAGTAAAACCACGCCGCGTTGGTGGTGCCACCTACCAGGTGCCGATTCCGGTGGATGGCCACCGCCAGATCTCCCTGGCGATGCGTTGGATTCTCGCCGCGGCGCGCAGCCGCAGCGGCCGTTCCATGTCTGAAAAGTTGGCGGGTGAATTTCTCGATGCCGCCAATGGGCAAGGGGCAGCGGTCAAGAGACGTGATGATACGCACCGTATGGCGGAGGCGAATCGCGCCTTTTCGCATTTCCGGTATTAGAAGCTTGTTTCTTCTTTTTTGTTTGAGATTTATTGATGAGTAACTTTGCGCTTGATCGCGTCAGAAATATCGGCATCATCGCCCACATTGATGCCGGTAAGACCACCACGACCGAACGTATCCTGTATTACACCGGTGTTATCCACCGCATGGGTGAAGTGCACGAAGGCACCGCCACGATGGATCATATGGAGCAGGAGCAGGAGCGTGGTATTACCATTACATCTGCGGCGACGACCACTTACTGGCTCGATCACCAGATCAATATCATAGACACGCCAGGCCACATCGACTTTACGGCCGAGGTGCAGCGTAGTCTCCGTGTTCTGGACGGCGGCGTTGTTGTTTTTGACGCTGTGGCCGGCGTAGAGCCTCAGTCAGAAACAGTTTGGCGGCAGGCAGACGATTATCATGTCCCGCGCATCTGCTTTGTAAACAAGATGGATCGTATTGGCGCCGACTTCACGCGCACGATCGATATGATTCGTGAACGGCTGAATGCCAACCCTATCGCCATCCAGTGGCCAATAGGTAGTGAATCCAATTTTCGCGGCATTATTGACTTGCTGACGATGGAAGCTGCTATTTGGGAAGAAGATGACCTCGGCGCAACGCCGTTCGTGACCGAGATTCCGGAAGATTACATGGCGGAAGCGGAAGCTGCGCGCCAGGTGATTATTGAGCATATTGTCGAGACCGATGATGAGCTGATGGAACGCTATCTTGAGGGCGAAGAGATAACGGCCGATGAGCTGCGCGCTGCTTTGCGTGAAGCGACCATCTCCGGCTCTGCGACGCCCGTCTTGTGCGGCACAGCGCTGCGCAACAAAGGCGTGCAGCGCGTTTTGGATGCGGTCGTTCACTACTTGCCTTCCCCGCTAGACGTGCCGCCGATGAAGGGTATCAATCCTTACACTAATAACATCGAGGAACGGCACGCCAGTGATGACGAACCGCTCTCAGCGCTGGTTTTTAAGATTGTCACCGATCCTTACGTGGGCCGTCTCGCCTATTTCCGCGTCTATTCTGGTGTGGTGAAGAGCGGCGATTCAGTGCTGAACAGCACCAAGGATCAGAAAGAGCGTGTCGGCCGTATCTTGCGCATGCACGCCGATCATCGCGAGGACCTCAAGGAGGTGCGCGCGGGCGATATTGCGGCGACGTTGGGTCTTAAGCGGACCTTTACGGGTGATACCTTGTGTGATGCCTCGGCGCCTATCTTGCTGGAGGCGATTGACTTTCCGGAACCGGTTATTCAGTTGGCGATCGAGCCGAAGAGCAATGCCGACCAGGACAAAATGGGCCTGGCTCTGAAGGCACTTTCGGAAGAAGACCCCACTTTCCAGATTAAGACCGACGATCAGACTGGGCAGACCATCCTGTATGGTATGGGTGAGCTGCATCTTGAAGTTCTGGTCGATCGTATGCTGCGCGAGTTCCGCGTGGCGGCCAACGTCGGCAAGCCCCGCGTGGCTTACCGCGAAACGATCCGCCAACCGGTGCCAAAGGCAGAGGGTCGTTTTGTGCGCCAGACAGGCGGCCGTGGCCAATATGGCCATGTCCTGCTGCAGCTGGAGCCCCGCGAACCCGGCGAAGGGTTTGAATTCGAGAACAACATCATTGGTGGCGCTATTCCGCGCGAGTACATTTCGTCCGTCGAGGCCGGCGTGCGCGAAGCGCTTGAAAGCGGCGTGCTGGCCGGGTATCCGGTCGTCGACGTAAAAGTATCGCTCTATGATGGTTCCTACCACGAAGTTGATTCTTCCGAGATGGCCTTTAAGATTGCCGGTTCCATGGCCGTCAAAGAAGGCATCCTGCAAGGATCGCCGGTGCTGCTTGAGCCCATTATGGCTATCGAAGTTGTGGCCCCGGAAGAGTATACCGGCGACGTGATTGGCAACCTGTCCGCTAACCGGGCCATGATTGAGGGCATGGAGCTGCGTGCCGACGGCCTGCAGATGGTCAAAGCGAAGGTGCCTTTGGCGGAGATGTTTGGTTATGCAACGCGGCTGCGGTCTATGACGCAGGGGCGCGGAATCTTCACGATGGAGTTCAGCCACTATGCGCCCGTCACGGACGAACAGGCGCGCGAATTGCTGCGTGGAAGCGCCTAGCGGAATATGCGTTTCGCTTAAGGCGCGCTTAAGACGAATTCAAGTAGAGTAATTACGTTTTGTCATAGTAACGAGGGACAAATAGCATGGCTAAAGAAACATTTGTGCGCGAGAAACCGCATGTAAATATCGGGACGATT
>JBJYWX010000213.1:0-30775 GCA_046259695.1 Promineifilaceae bacterium (SeqCode)
CGCCCCGCTCACATCGGCCATCTTCACGCTGAATAATCCACCGAAACCACAGCAGGTCTCGCTGTTGTCCCACTCCACTACGGTGGCGTTCTCTAGGTTTCCAACCAGCGTTCTCCCTGCCTCTTTTAGCCCCAATTGGCGCAGGCCGTGGCAGGAATCATGAAAGGCAAATCGCTGTGGTTCAGGCAAACGGCCGTGCAGGTCTGTCACGCCCAATCCATCGACCACGAACTCCGTGAACTCCCACGTGATGGAACCCAGCCTTTGCGCCTCCTCTGCGAGTTTTGGATCATCCTCAAAGAGACGTGGATACTCATGTCGCACCATCGCCGCACATGATCCGGAAGGTGTGACAATCACTTCCGCATCTTGAAAAGCCCGTAAGAACTGTTCAGCGACCTGCTTCGCCTCACGCTGGTAACCCGCGTTAAACGCCGGCTGGCCGCAGCAAGTCTGTCCCATGGGGAAATCGACCGCGACGCCAAGATATGTTAATACATCAACAACGGACATACCTGTCTCTGGATAGAGCATATCCACCATGCACGTGACAAAGAGGGATACGCGCTTCCCAACCGGCGATTCACGTTCTACCATTTTGCGTACGCTTCGCTGTGCTTGCGATACTCAATCAACGGCTCCCCTAAGAGGGAATGCTCTAGAATGATATCACACACCTCTTCTAGGGCGGAAACCCAATGATAGGCTTCTTCGAGCGTCTGGCCAATGGCGAAGCAGCCATGCCCCCGCTGCATGATTATCTTGTAGCCGCGCAGCGCTTCGGAGACGGTCTTGGCCATCTCCATCGACCCAGATGCCATTTCCACCGTAACAACTGGAATCTTGCGCAGCAGGTAGGAACCTTCGTTATCAATCGGGATGATCTCGTCCCGGCTTAGGCTTAACGTGATCGCAGTGCGCGGGTGCGCATGAATCACGGCCAATGCCGAAGTCTGTTCGTAGATCGCGCGGTGCACAATGAGTTCCGTGCTTGCACGTATTATGCCGCTGTCCTTGCCTTTGAAGCTGGTCTCAACAAAATCGGTTCGCTTCAAACGGCCGAACTGTGCTCCGCGTCGCTTGATAATAATCTTGTCCCCGGCCCGCACGCTCATGTTCCCACCATGCGAGCTGGTAAGGCCGGTGACAAAAATGTCACGGCCGATATCGCGGAATTCCTCGTACAAACGTTGGTCAATCATAGCGCTTCCTCCAGTACGAAATCTAGTGACAATTCCCTTAGCTTATCCGGCAGCGGCACGCCGTTTTTATCCCAGCCGCGAAAGGCATAATACTCCTTCAACATCGGCGCCAGGTTCGCCGTGAAACCTTCACTGGGCCCCTCACGAACCGGCTCGTTCAACAGCCGCTCGGGTAGGGTATCATCCGCATCTGTGAAACCCTCGCGCAGGTTATACAGCCTTTCCAGCGTCCAAACACGTTCACCGACCTGCATTAAATCTTCTTCGGTAAACGCCTCACCGGTCACCGCCGTCAGCGTGCGGGCAAAGAATTCTTCGGCTACGGCCATGTTGGCAAACTTGCAGTATACCAGGCTGTCAATCACCGCCGCCGAATCTTGATGCACCGAAACAATTCCCGCTTTCCCCTGCGTGGCGAAGCGATCGATCAGGCGCGGCAGCGCCAGCACTTCCGGACCCAGCATATTGCCCGTCTCATGGCAGGCCCCACGATTACCGGTGGCATAGACCAGTCCCTGTCCCTGCATGCCGCGCGGGTCGTAAGCCGGCATCTCCAGCTTCTTGACTGTCATTGATAATTCCGGTGCGCCATATTTCTCAGCCATGCGGTAGCTGCCCTCAGCGAGATCATTCCCAATGCCTGAGCGGTAAGCCGTTTTCTCAATCAACTCTTGCAGCTTCTGCGCCTGGCCAAAACCAAGGTCTGCGTCGAGCATGCCGCGTTCGGCCAGTTCCATCGCGCAGCCAATTGTATTGCCCATCGAAATGGTATCCAGGCCCAGATCGTTGCAAAGGAAATTCGCTTCTGTAATCGCATCCAGGTCATCAATGCCGCATTGGGCGCCGAACGCCCATGCCGATTCGAACTCAGGACCTTCGCCTTCTTTGCCGCTCGACGTCTTAGAGATTCGCGTGCAAGTGATTGGGCAAGCCCAGCATGCCTGATTGGTGACCAGGATATTGTCCGTAATCGCCTCGCCACTTATCTTGTCCGCGCCCTCGAACTGCGAATCCTGGAAATTGCGCGTCGGCAGGGCCCCAATTTCATTGACGACGTTCATTACCACTGCCGTGCCAAACTCGGGGAAGGCCTGTGATGTAAGCGGGCTGGCCTTTAGCAGCTTGCGTGTTTCGTAAAGCATGAACTTGAACTGCTCTTGGTCATGTGGCCGGTTCCTTTCTTCGCCCTCAACCACAATCGCCTTCAAGTTCTTGCTGCCCATCACCGCGCCGGCCCCACCGCGGGCTAACGAGCGCTCCTTATCATTCATGATCGAGGCAATACGCACCTGATTCTCGCCTGCAGGGCCGATGCACAGCACGTTCCGTTTGTTACGGTTCTGCCCCAGCGCTTCCGTCGTTTCAAAAACGCTCTTACCCCACAAATGCACCGCGTCCTTGATCGTTACTCCGTCGGGGACAATCTCGATCATCACTGGCTTTTCCGCCCGGCCGCGCACAATCAACGCGTCGTGACCCGTACGCTTGAACTGCATGCCCCACCAGCCGCCGCTGTTAGCGTGCAAGATCGCGCCGGTCAGCGGGCTCTTGGTGCTTACATTAAAGCGATTGCTTGTCTGCGAACTACTCGCCGTGATTGGCCCCGTGGTGAAGATAAGCACGTTGTCCGCTGACAGTGGGTCAACCTCCGGTCCGACCAGGTCCCATAACAAGCGCGCGCCCAATCCGCGTCCCCCTAGGAAAAGGCGCGCCATTTCCATATCCAGCGGTATCGTTTGAATTGATTTGTCCGTAAGATTAATATCCAGGATCTTACCTGCCCAACCTTCCATGAGACATTTGCTCCTTTATGGCATGGCCTCTCCGCCGGCAATTGGCGGGAAAATGGCGATTTCGTCCGCCTCACCGACCGGTGTGGCCAAGCCTTGTTTTAATTCACTATCTAACCCATTGACCATCACCCGCACGTGCGGGCGCAGCCGACCGTCCTGCTCGAGTATGGCTTCACCAAGCGCCGCGTTGTTTTGGGAGAGGCCCTCCAACACCTCGCTGATAGTTCTGCCCGTTCCTTCAACCTCGCTCGCGTTGACTTTTCCACGCAGGCCGCCAAATAACTTTACCTTCACAATATCCTCAACACTCAATTGAGTGAAAATGCTTCTTCCAGGTCTTCTATATCGGCGTCGCCAATCGGTACAAGCTCGCCCAAAACGGCCGAATCTATAACCGACCGCGCACTGAACTCCGCCACTTCCAACCGGTCGAAAGCATCCAGCACGCTGCGCCCGGCCGTAAGCACACAATCATTGCGCACCAACAAGACCGGTGTGTTCAGAGAAACGATTTCCGCCACTTTCTGTGGTTCGGTATAAAACATTCGAAAAGGAATGAGCGGCGTATCTCGCAGCAAAATATAGCTTTCAGGAATCGTGCGCGAGTCAAATTCAGCCGATCCAATCGCATACGCCGTTGCATTGGGACACTGCGCCGTCATGACCGACTGGATGTCTGCATGCTTGTCATAGATTGCCTGGTGCAGCATCACCGAGCGGCTGGGCATCTTACCCGCCTCGCGCACACCATTACTAATTAGCACTATGTCTTCTATATCGAAATGTCTCCGGTCGCGTCCCGTGGGCGTAATCAAGAAGCTGTCCGCATCCACGCGCGCCGATACAACACCTTCCGTGCTGATCATCAAGTGCCGGTCATAGGCCCGCCGCGTGATCGCCACAATCTCCTGCCGCAGCTCTCGCTCGCGGCTGCCGTGAGAGGTCGGCACAAACTCCGGTAACATATGATGCCGTTGATCGAACAGGTTCAGCGCCGCATCAGACAGGCTGTGCACCTCTCCCAAAGACTTGGCGCGAATCAATGTCCGGGCGCAAAAATCAAGCGTCTCCAGCCGGTGAAACGCCTCTAACAGGTTGGCGCCTATCGTGGCGACACCATGATTCTCCAGGATCACAATGCTATAGCCCTCGGCAAAAGTCGCCGCGATATGTTCACCCAGCGCCTCGCTGCCCGGCAGAGCATAAGGCGCGTAGCCCACCGGGCCACAGACCCGGTTCGCCTGCGGTATGATCTGCGTATCCGGCACTTCGCGCACAATGCTGAATGAGACCAGCGCCGGCGGGTGCGCGTGTAGAATCGCCCCGATATCCGGCCGCTGATCATAGATTGCGCGGTGAAATGGCAGCTCCGAGGAGGGGCGGTGGGGGCCGTCTACCACGCCATCGGCGCACACGCGTACAATATCGCTTCCGCTAAGTCTGCCCTTGTCCACGCCTGCCGGCGTGATCCAGATGTCTCCATTGGCGTCGCGGATGGAGAGATTGCCCCCGCTGAGCGTAGTCATGCCGTTGTAATAGATGCGGTCCATAATCGCAACCAGCTGGTCGCGTGGGTGTAGAAATGCGAAATTCATAATAGTTGAAACCTTTCATATGCCGCGCGCCATGCGTCCGTTTGCCGCGGCTCGTAGGTGCGTAATGGCGTGGATTGCATCACAACCTCTCGGCCCTGTGCTAGGTCACCGATTTCGCCAAGCGTAATGAGCTGCACTAGGGCGTTGCCCAACACGGTCGCTTCAATAGGGCCCGCATAGACGGGCAATCCTGTCGCATCGGCCGTTTTCTGATTGAGAAGCTCATTCTGAGTGCCGCCACCAACAATATGAATGCGTCTCACCGTCTGCCCCGACACCGTCTGCAGACTCTCCAACGTCTTGCGGTAGGCCAGCGCCAGCCCATCTAGCGCAGCCCTCAGGATACTTCCCTTCGATTGTGGAACTTCCTGCCCCGTCCTTTCGCAGTAAGCCTGTATCAATTCCGGGTGGTTCCCCGGTGCCAAAAAGGCTTCATCGTCTGGATCGATAACGCTTACCAGGGGGGGTGCCTGGCGCGCCATTTCTACCAACTCAGCATAGCTATATGGCTCTCCAGCTTCCGCCCAAGTGCGGCGGCACTGCTGCACAATCCAGAGGCCCGTGCAGTTCTTCAGCAAACGATAAGTGCCGTAGACGCCGCCTTCGTTGGTCACATTCGCCGCCAGCGCTTCGCGATTGATGATCGGGCGGGTCGTTTCCAGGCCAACGAGACTCCATGTGCCACTGCTGATATAGGCATATTCGCTTGTATTCGTCGGAACAGCAGCTACCGCGCTGCCGGTATCATGCGTGGCAGGTGCGATAACGGCTATCCCCTCATATTCACCAAGCTTAGTACCTGGAGGTACTATCTCCGGCAGTATCCTTGTCGGAATCCCCAGCGCCTCCAGCATCCCAAATGCCCAATCTCCCGCAGTTGGATCATACATTTGCGAAGTCGTGGCAATACTGAACTCGCTCACCTTCGCGCCGGTGAGCCAGTAGTTAAGGAGATCGGGCGCCATCAGCAGCGTTTCGGCAATCTCTAGCTGGGGGGAGCTGTTTTCCACCAAACTCATCAGTTGGAAGAGCGTGTTGATGCGCATCAATTGGATCCCCGTGCGCTCGAAGACCTCCTCAACAGGCACGCGCTCGAAGACCTTTTCCATCATCCCGTTCGTGCGCGCATCTCGATAGCCTACAGGATTGCCGATCAGGCTGCCCTGCTGGTCCAGCAAGGCGAAATCCACGCCCCATGTATCCACACCGATACTCGCGGGGTTCAATTCTTTCCCCGCCAGGATGCCTGCCTGAATTTCACGCCAGAGATGAAGGAAGTCCCAGTGCAGGACACCGTGAATGGTTGTTTGCGGGTTTACAAAACGGCGCAGTTCTTCTATGGACAATCGCTCGCCATCAAATCCCACTGCCATAACGCGCCCAGATTCGGCGCCGAGGTCAACCGTTAAGACCGTATTCTTTGCCATCCCCCGTCTCCCTACAGCGCCTTGCCTGGCCCGGCCAGGCGTTTCCGCCTGTAGTGTTTGTCCGGACGCGAATCTAATCGTTCCACGTTAGCCTGGCTCTCGTACTATGGCCCGCCCATACATACGGTAGGCGTCTTGCATTATTCGCGCCGTCCTCTATTTCTTCTAGGTCCGATGTGGCGCGCAGTAACTCCAGGTAAACGCGTACAAAACCATCCGCTTCGATGCCTTTGAGCGACACACCACCTGCTTTAACCATAAGGCTCCCTTTCAGCAATTTTATCTGCAAAAATGGTAAAACAAAAACAAACGAAAGTCAATAATAAGATATTGACAATAAAAACAAAAGACATCTATAATGTTGGGCAAGTAGGGAAAAGCAACTATGAGTATGGCTGTCGCCGAAAGGCAGGAGCAAATTGTCGACCTGCTCTATAAACAGAAAAGCGCTACCGTTGTTGAACTGAGCGCCCTTTTTGACGTCTCACCCGTAACCATCCGTAGCGATCTTAACCAGATGGCGGAACAAGGCCGTATCGTGCGCACACATGGCGGCGCGCTTCTTGCAGGCGAGCGTACGCGCCAAGAGTATTCCTTCACCGCCCGGCAGAGACTCCATGCGCCCCAGAAACAGCGTATCGGCCAGGCCGCTGCCGCCCTGGTCCAGCCGGGCGAAGCAATCCTTCTCGATGCCAGCACCACGGCCTTTGCGGTCGGCAAGGCCCTTAAAGAGCGAACCGACCTCTATAATGTGACCGTGGTCACTACCGGGATCTGGACCGCGCTTGAACTGCTCGGCTCACCCGCTCTTGAAATTGTCCTCACTGGGGGCCATGTGCGAACGGCCAGTGGCTCAATAGCCGGCGTCATCGCCCACGACGTCCTGGGGCGTTTTTATTTCCAGAAAGCATTCTTGGGCGCCTGGGGCGTCACTCTAACTGAAGGGCTGATGGATTCGCCTCTAGCCGAAGTCGATCTTAAGCGCACCATCGTCTCCCGCTCGCAGGAACTTATTGCCATTGTAGACGGCAGCAAATTCGGCCGTACCTCGCTCGCTCCCTATGCGAAACTCGAGGAGGCTACTCGCCTTATTTGTGACCAGTCCGCACCACGCCCCATAATTGTCGCCATGCGTGACCTCGGCCTCTCTGTTTCAGTTGTTGACGGCTGAGGCAAGACCCAGATCCGCCCGCTGTCCCTAGAGTAGTTCGCTGCGCCCATTTTGCGCCAGCAGTTCCACCATGCGGCGCACATCTTGTTCACGCTCTTTGCTGCAAACCAGGAGCGCGTCGTCGGTGTCTACAATGACCAGCCCTTCGATGCCAATAGTCGCGATCAGCCGCTTATCCCCCAAAATCAACGTGTCGCGGGTATTGATTGCGGCATGCGGGCCCACGACGGTATTACCCTCTTCATCCGATGGCAGCACCGCTAACAGACTGGCCCAACTGCCGACATCCGACCAGCCAATTTCCGCCGGAATCACGGCCACCTCTTCGGCGCCTTCCATGATTCCATAGTCGATCGTTTCTTTTTCAACTTCAGGCCAAATTTGCAGCAGCATTTCCTCGTAATCCCGCTCGCCAATCGCTGGCTTGAGCGCCATGAGCTGCGCGTAAAATGCCGGCATTTGCCTCTGAAACTCGTCCAAAATCCGATCGAGACGCCAGACAAACATACCACTGTTCCAGGCGTAACGGCCGCTCTCGTAAAGTTGCTGCGCCGCTTCTGTATCCGGCTTCTCGGTAAAGCCATCCGCGCGATAGACGTCGAAATCTCCTACCTGGTCTATCAGCTCGCCCTGCCGAATATAGCCATAGCCGGTTGATGCCTCCGTCGGTTTAATACCCAGCGTAACCAGGTAGCCCTTCGCGGCCGTCTCTTCTGCCACCGCCAGCGCCTGCTGAAATCGGGGTACATCGCGAATATAATGATCAGCCGTCAGCACGCCCATCACGCCTTCTGGATCCCGTTCAAAGAGATGAATCGCCGCCAGGCCAATCGCGGGCGCCGTGCCTCGTCCGTCCGGTTCGATCACAAAATTCTCGCGCGGTAGTTCCGGAAGTTGCTCGGCCAGCAGATCCACGTACTTTGCTCCGCAAACGATCATTATCTGTTCCGCATCGTAGCGCGGTTGCAGGCGATCAACCGCGTGCTGAATAAGGGTCCGCTCTCCGATGAGCTTCAGCGCCTGCTTGGGGTAATCCTCGCGGCTAAGCGGCCACAGCCGCGTGCCAACGCCCCCTGCCATGATCACGGGATAAAACATAACTACCTCTCTTTAAAAGCCCCGCAGTGCCGTGCTGCTCCTTCGCGGCAGGCCCTTCTTCGGCAGCCGCCGCAGCACAACATACTCCAGGCCGTGTTTCTCACAAAACGCCTGCTTCTCAGGCCGGTCGCCATCCTCATTTACGACGTACATATGCGGCCGCAATCGCTCAATTTCCGGTTCGGCATCCATCCATCCATTTCCCGTCGAGACCAGCGCCTGCTTAACATAACGCACCGATTGCACCATGTAGCGCCGTTCTACTTCGCCGAACTGCGGGTGCCCGTCACCTTTCAACAGACGCACGTTCTTATCATGTCCCAAGACCACGTACAAATCGCCGAGCGCCGACGTCTCTTCAAAAAAGCGGATATGACCTGAGTGCAGCCAGTCAAAACAGCCGGTCACCACAACCTTCTTGCGTTCACGACCCATATCTTCCACCATCTCTACCTGGTCCGGAATGTTTTCCAGCTCGCTGTTCAGGATAACCACATAGTCCAGCCCGTTAGCGGCGCAAAAAGCGCGCTTCGCTCCTGAATCTTCGTCTTCTCTGACAATCCATGCGCGCGCACGACCGGATCCACCCGGCACTTGGGACGCGCTGTGATCGCGCCCTATCACTGCGTGCGGGATACTGTCTGCCTCGAATGGAGCTTGCCCCAGCGTGACCCGCCAGACATAGCGCAGCGCCTGGAGGAAGTACGCTCGTTCCTCTTGCGCTAGCACCCGCCCATGTCCGGTTTCATGGCTCATAGCCTCATCCGGCCACAAATAGACGTGCAGTCGACCATGGCGCGCTGCCTGTTCCAGGAATCGAACCGTAGGTAGGTTGATAGGATCGAAACGCCCGCTGACGATTACGCTCTCCTTATCGCTACCCATTTGTTCCATATCTTACCTTCACGCGAAATGCACCAGGCACCGCTTCGTCTGATACCACGTAAATGTACCCGCCGCCGCAGCCGGAAAACATAGCGCCGTGGTAACGTCGCTGGTAATACGCAGCTATCGACAATAGATCCTCCTGCAGCGCCGGGTGGCGCACGGTGTGGGGCAAGATAGCTTCCCAACAGCGCATACTTTCGTTCATCGATTCGCCCAGGGCGCGCGCATCTTGCGTGACAATCGCCTCGAAACACCTCTGGCCGGAAGCACCAAGACGCTCGATCCACCGCGCATCGAGACGCTTCACGCCCAGAGGGTTATACCCTGCTGGGCGCGGGGCAACCGGTACCATAGAAATCACACTTTCCAACCAGGCTGCGACCCCCGGTTCATTGTTGGATGCTACATGTACTGGGAAGATACCTCCCTCATAGCTGTAGTCATAATCAAGCCTGTTGACCCCAGAATAAATCAATCCGATCATATCCTGCGAACCGGACGGCTCTGCCCGGCCCTTGTTTTCAGCCTCATACAGCTCCCGTGTCAACTGCACGGGATCGCCTGCCGGCAGCGCGCCGCCCCAGAGCTCGGCGGCGATACACCGCGTGCTGGTCCCCATCCCGCTGCGTGCCATAAACGGATTGCTGGGTTCAATAGCCACAACAACCATCGAGCCGGGCGGAGAAGGATTGTGCTGTGAGATAAAAGGCTGGTCGATCCAACCGCCGGCAAGCGCCATCCGGTACGGTAAGTGCCCTATCACGTCCGTGATGTCGGCCGTTTTGGGATTGGGCATTATATTGCACCCGCCGGAGTGGGCAGACCCTGTTTGCGATCTTGATACTGTTCCTCGATCCAGGTGTAGGTTTTGGCGATGCCTTCTGAAAAGGGCGTGCTGGGCTCCCATCCAAGGACCTGCTCGATAAACGTGTTATCGCTGTTACGTCCGGCGACCCCTTTTGGTGCATCCAGGTCATAATGGCGAGCCAGCGTCACTCCGGCCACACCTTCAATCTGGCTCACCAGCTCGTTAATTGATAGCAGCTCGCTCGAGCCCAGATTGATCGGCGTGGCGTTCAGCTCATCACAATGCATGATCATGTCGATGCCCTGTACGCAATCGTCGATATACATAAAGCTGCGGGTCTGGTTGCCGTCGCCCCAGATGGTGATGTTATAGTCGCCGCTGTCTATGGCCTCGATCACTTTGCGGCTCAGCGCGGCGGGAGCCTTTTCCCGTCCGCCATCCCAGGTGCCGTAAGGGCCGTACACATTGTGAAAGCGGGCAATGGCCGTCTTCATACCCCGTTCGGCCGTATACTCCTGGCAGAACATCTCCGAAACGAGCTTCTCCCACCCATAGCCCCGTTCAGCCATGGCCGGATAGGCGTCCGATTCCTTAAGCGCCCGCACATGGGGATCTTTCTGCAGCTCCACGTTATAGGCGCAGGCTGAAGATGAAAAGAAGTAACGTTCAACGCCCGCCTGGTAAGCCGCCTCAATCAAGTGCGTATTGATCAAGACCGAGCGCAAGCACTCGACACGAAAATTCTCAATAAAACCCATTCCGCCCATATCGGCTGCCAGGTTGTACACTTCGCGCGCCCCTTCGACCGCTCTCGCGCAGTTATCGCGATAACTAAGGTCAAGGCATAAGCTTTCGACGCCCGGCACACGCTGGTACCACTTGTACAGCGGCTTCTTGTCAATGGCGCGTATGCGGGTAAATCCCTGATCGTGGAAATAGCGTGTCAGCGCGCCGGCGATGAATCCACCGGCGCCCGCGATTACGATCAAATCATCTTTATCAATGCTGCTGGCAGCAGTTACTTGTGTTCTCATTTCCTTTCCTTTCTTAATCGGGTACTTGCCAAAGTCACATGCCTTTCTACAGATGATGCCCGGCCGGGGAAGAACTAGAGCGGCGCAGGATAAGTTCCGTAGGCAAAACAATTTCCTGCGCGCCTGGCGCCGCCGTTCCGGCCAGGCGTTGGAGCAGCAGCGTCGTCGCTTGTCTCGCCATTTCGTAGGCGGGCTGCGTGGCCACGGTCAGTATCGGATCTACCACCAGTCCCTGTGGCAGATCATCAAAGGCCACTACAGACATTTGCATGGGCACCTCGTAATCATGTTCGCGCAGGGCCTGCATGACCCCTACGGCAATAAAGTTATTGGCCGCCAGTATGGCGCTTGGGCGCCCCACCAGGGACAACAGCTCGCTGGTCTGCTTATATCCGCTCTCTTGAGTAAACGTGCCGCGCCTCACCAAGTGCTCTGAGGGAGAAAGCCCGGCCTCGTCCATGGCCCTTTTATATCCGGCCAGCCGGTCATCGGCCGTTGAAGTGCCAACCGGCCCTGTCAGCAGCGCTATCGCTTGGTGGCCGAGGTCCAATAGATGCCGCGTCAACTGGTAGGCACCCGCTTCAGAGTCGCAGCGCACCACATCCACATCGGCCCCCGGCATCCGGCGGTCCAACACAACCAACGGCACATCCAGCGCTTGTGCAAAGTTCACTGCGTCCGGTTTACTCAAGGCCGGCACCAGCAGAATGCCGTCAACCTGCTGCTGCAGTAGCCGCTCGAGGCTGCGGCGCTCCTTCGCCTCATTCTCATCCGTGTTGCAGAACATCACCGTGTAACCCGCTTCGCTGGCGGCATCTTCCACGCCACGAGCCACCGTGGTCCAGAAAGGGTTGGTGATGTCCGTCAGCACAAGCGCCAGCATATTGCTGCGGTTGAGCCGCAGCCCGCGTGCCAGCCTGTTTGGCACGTACCCCAACTCCTCCGCCGCCGCCAGAACCCGCTCGCGCGTCGCTGTGCTCGCATAACCGGAGTTGTTGATCACGCGTGATACTGTAATGGGCGCCACGCCTGCTTTTTTAGCCACATCGTGTACGGTGGTCACCTGCACCCCTTGCCATTCATGAGTCGTTCCCAACACCTATGGTAGCGTTACCATATGACAACGTTACCATATTAATCCCTGGGTGCCGTTTTGTCAATAGGCCACGCCCTTGTCCAAATCTTGGCGTTATGCTTGACACCACTTGTGCACATGTTACAATGTTACGCATAACATGTTACACGTAACATGTTAGTGAGGAAGAGAGAGGCAGTTGACAACCATCCGAGACGTTGCCGAAAAGGCGGGCGTGGCCACGATGACCGTCTCCCGCGTGATCAATGACTCAGGGTACGTGAGCGAAGAAACACGCGCCAAGGTGGAGGCTGCCATCCTTGAATTAGGCTACGTGCCCAATATGCTCGGGCCAAGCCTCCGTTTTAACCAGACTAAAACTCTGGCCCTCATTATTACCGACATCACCAATCCTTTTTGGACCACGGTGGCCCGCGGCGCCGAAGACGCCGCCCGCGAAGAGCAGTACAACGTCATCCTTTGCAATACCGATGAATCGGCCGAAAAACAGGACCAGTACGTTGATATGTTGCTCAAGCGACGTACGGATGGCATCCTGCTGGTACCAGCCAGTGACTCGCCCGAGGCGGTTAAACTCATGCGCAGCCAGGACGTGGCCGTCGTTATCCTTGATCGCCGCCTTTCTGATGTCGACTCAATCGATTCGGTTCGCAGCGACTCCTTTGGCGGCGCCTATACCCTCGCCCGGCACCTCACCGACCTCGGTCATGAACATATCGCCATCCTCTCCGGGCCGCGCAACATCTCCACCTCCGTCGAACGCGTCGAAGGTTTTACCCAGGCTATGCTGGACGCCGGCCTGCCGCACAACCTGGAACGCGTCTTTTGGGGCGAATATAACGAATCGATTGGCTTTGACAGCGCCTGGCGTGCCCTCCGCCAGGAACCCCGCCCTACCGCGCTCCTTGCGGCCAATAATTTTATCGCCAACGGCGCCTTACGCGCCCTGGCGCAGGCAGGGCTTACCGTCCCGGCGGACGTTTCGATTGTCTCATTTGACGACTTTCCCGAAAACATCAACCCATCACCCTTCCTAACCGTGGTGGCACAGCCTGCATACGAAATGGGCTATCGCGCCGCTCAACTGTTGCTGGCCCGTTTGGCTGGGAACGGCTCAGAAGATTTCCAGGAGATTATTCTTCCGACAACGCTGGTTATGAGGAAGTCGACCGCCCCGCCCAAGAGCGCGGGCGTTTGGACTGCTAGCAGCGTTTTATAAACAGCGAGGAGAAGTCTATGGATTGATGTTATCTGCTCAGCTTTCCTACTTACGTAACGCCGGACGAAGCCACCCCGCAGCGCGCGGTATCGTTATCGCCTGGCCATCTTGGCAATTTATCGAACGAGAAGGAGAAACCTAGCCATGAAGTCGAAAATAGTTTTTGTCCTGTTGACCATCTTCCTTTTGTCGGCCCTGGTGGTCGGCTGCTCCGCGCCGGCATCCGCGCCGGCCGAAGAAGCCGCACCCGCTGACGAATCTGCACCGGCAGAAGAAGCCGCGCCGGCCGAAGAGGCTGCCGCCGAGACCTATATTGCCGTGATTTCCAAAGGCTTCCAGCATCAGTTCTGGCAGGCGGTTGCCGCCGGCGCTGAGCAGGCCGCCGAAGACTATGGCGTGAGCATTACCTTCGAGGGCCCTGAAACGGAAGCCATGGTCGACAAGCAGGTCGAAATGGTCCAGGCCGCGCTTGACAAGAATCCGGCCGGCCTTGCCCTGGCTGCGCTTGATACCCAGGCTCTGCTGCCGCTCCTTGAGCGCGCGCAGGCGGAAGGCATTCCCGTTGTCGGTTTTGACTCCGGCGTCGACAGTGACATCCCTGTGACCACCGCCGCTACCGACAATATTGCTGCCGCCGGTTACGCCGCCGACAAGATGGCCGAGCTCATTGGCGGCTCCGGGCAGGTCGCGGTCATCGTTCACGACCAGACCAGCCGCACCGGCATTGACCGCCGCGACGGCTTCTTGCAGCGCATGGAAGAAGCCTATCCGGACATCGAAGTCGTCGATGTACAATACGGCGCTGGCGACCATCTAAAGTCGACTGACCTCGCCAAGGCCATTATTCAGGCTCACCCCGATCTGAAAGGCTTTTTCGGCGCCAATGAAGGTTCCGCTATCGGTGTCTTGAATGCCGTTTCCGAACTGGGTAAAGAAGGCGAAATCGTAGTCATTGGTTATGACTCCGGCTTGCAGCAGATGGAAGCGATTCGCTCCGGCGTTATGGCCGGCGCGATTACGCAGGATCCCATCGGCATCGGCTACAAGGCCGTGGAAGCCGTCGTCAAGGCCCTCAACGGGGAAGAGCTGCCTGCTGAAATCGATACCGGTTTCCATTGGTACGACAAGGACAACATCGACGCGGAAGACATTGCGCCGCTGCTGTATGAGTAAGGTTCGGCCGCTAAAACTATAGGTTGATGTTTGGAAGTGGAGGTGAAGTGACCTCGCCCTCCCTGGATGGCCCTTTGCCTCCACTTCGCTCGACCTGATACTGCCTAGGTGAACATGCCTTAGGCAGACGACGGCCGGTTTTCTCCAGGATTTTGATGCGAGCTTGAACATGGATACACCATTAGTCTTGATGACCGGAATAGACAAGAGCTTTCCCGGGGTGCACGCGCTCAGGCACTGCGATTTTGAACTGCGCTCTGGTGAAGTTCATGCCCTAGTGGGCGAAAATGGCGCCGGCAAATCAACGCTGATGAAGATCCTTGCCGGCATCTACAGCATGGATGATGGGCTCATCAGATACAAAGGGGTGCCGGTAGAAATCCCTTCACCAAGAGCAGCCCAGGACCTGGGCATCAGCATGATTCATCAGGAATTGAATCTGATGTCCCATCTCAGTGTGGCCCAGAACATCTTCATCGGCCGCGAACCCCGATCCGCTATTCCTTTCGTGCTGGATGAGAAGGCGCTCAACATGCAGGCACAGGAGCTCCTGGATCTTGTGCAGCTTCACCTCGATCCACGCACAAAAGTAGCCGAACTGACGATTGCCAAACAGCAAATGGTTGAGATCGCCAAAGCACTTTCTTTCAACTCTGAAGTACTGATCATGGACGAGCCCACGGCCGCCCTGACGGAATCCGAAATCGAGGATCTCTTTATCATTATACGCTCCTTGCGCGATCAAGGGGTAGGTGTTGTCTATATCTCGCATCGCCTAGAAGAACTCAAACTTATCTCCGATCGCATCACCGTCATGCGCGACGGCCGCTACATTGACACGGTCCAAACCGAAGAGACCACCAGGGACGAAATCATCAGCATGATGGTCGGCCGCACGATCTATGAAGAGGCGCCCGAGGTGCCCGAGGACAATGAACAAGAAGTCATCTTGGCCGTGGAGCATCTCAATCGCGGCAGCCAGCTCAAAGACATCACCTTTGAGCTCAAAAAAGGTGAAATTCTCGGCTTCGCCGGACTGATGGGCGCCGGTCGCACTGAAGTGGCACGCGCCGTTTTTGGCGCTGACCCCATTGATTCGGGCCAGATCAAGATCCATGGCAAAGAGGTCGCCATCAAGAGCCCCGGTGACGCCGTTTCTCATGGCATCGGATATCTATCTGAGGATCGCAAGCGCTATGGCCTCAGCCTCAAGCAAGATGTGGAGACCAACGTTGTCCTCGCCTCCTATGACAAGTTCCTCAACGCGCTGGGCATCGTGAACACCAGGGAAACAAGCGACACGGCCGAAGAATACGTCGAGGCCCTTTCCATAAAAACGCCTACGATCCGCCAATTGGTAAAGAATCTGTCCGGCGGCAACCAGCAGAAAGTCGTCATTGGCAAGTGGCTCACGGCCGATACGGAGATCCTTATCTTTGATGAGCCCACACGCGGTATTGATGTAGGTGCAAAGAGTGAAATCTATCGCCTGCTCAATGAACTCACCCACCAGGGCAAGTCAATCATTATGATCTCGTCTGAGCTACCTGAAATCCTGCGCATGAGTCACCGCGTGGTGGTCATGTGCGAAGGACGCATCACCGGAATTTTGCCTGTAGGCGAAGCGGATCAAGAAGGCATCATGAGGCTCGCAACTTTGCGTGACGGAGAGGAAGGCTTACAGCCCGCTGCGGCGTAAGAAGTGAGAAGAGTTGTTATGAGCATAGATACAACATCCCAACCCGAGACCACAAAACGATCGATCTTCCAGTCCGACGCCACCCAGAAACTGGCCGCGTTTGGCGGATTGATCGCCATGTTCATCGTTTTCTCGCTGGCTTCGCCGAACTTTCTCCAGTTCAGCAACATTGTCGGCATCTTGCTGGCCACGGCCGTGAATGGCATTCTCGCCCTCGGCGCAACGTTTGTCATCATCACCGCTGGCATCGATCTCTCTGTGGGGACCGTCATGACTCTGTCCGCAGTCATGACTGGCGTATTTATCACATTCTGGGGCTTACCTATACCCATCGGCATTCTCGGTGGCCTGGCAACGGGTGCATTCGCCGGCCTTGTCAATGGCACTGTTATCTCCAGAATGAAGATTCCGCCCTTCATTGCCACGCTTGGCATGTTATACATAGCCAAGGGCCTGTCACTTGTCATTTCGGGCCTAAAGCCTATCTACTTCACTGAAACGCCCGGCTTCTCCCAGGTGGCGATGGGCTCAGTATTGGGACGTGTCATCCCCGGATTTGATATCCCGAACGCGGTCGTCATTTTCTTTATCGCCGCCATCATTGCCAACTTCATTCTTACGCGCACCGTGCTGGGGCGCTATACGTTTGCCCTGGGCAGCAACGAAGAAGCGACTCGCTTGTCCGGTGTCAACGTAAACATCTGGAAGACGGCTGTCTATACCCTGGCCGGCGCTTTCGCCGGGCTCGCCGGTGTCGTCATCGCCTCGCGCCTGAACTCTGCCCAGCCCGCATTGGGCGCCGGGTACGAGCTCGACGCAATCGCCGCCGTCGTCATCGGTGGAACCTCGCTGAGCGGCGGCGAAGGCACCATCCTCGGAACAGTTATCGGCGCATTTGTGATCAGCGTGCTCACCAACGGCCTGCGTATCATGTCCGTACCCCAGGAATGGCAAATCGTCATCACCGGGGCAATCGTGATCCTTGCCGTCTACGCCGATACGCTGCGCAGACGCAGACAAGCGTAAACCATTTGGCAAGACGAGGATAGCAAATGGCGAAAAAGGTATTTGTAAGCGGCTGTTTCGACTTACTGCACAGCGGTCACATTGCCTTTTTCGAGGAAGCAGCCAGCTACGGCGACCTCTATGTCGCGCTGGGATCGGACAAAACAGTCTTTGATCTAAAAGGTCGCGCCCCTATCAACAGTGAAGAAGAGCGGCTTTATATGGTGAAATCGGTAAGCCATGTTTGTGACGCATTTGTTTCCCAAGGCTCAGGTATGCTCGACTTTCTGGACGAATTTAATGCGTTGCAGCCAGACCTTTTCATTGTCAACGAAGATGGCAACACCCCAGATAAACAGGCGCTCTGCGAGCAGTCCGGCGTCGAATATTTGGTGCTTCGACGGGAGCCTCATGGTGCGCTTTCGCCCCGCTCCACGACGGCGCTGCGCACCATCACCCAGATACCTTACCGCATCGATTTAGCGGGGGGTTGGCTGGACCAGCCCTTTGTATCTAGCCATTATCCGGGCGCTGTAATCACTATCTCCATTGAGCCGACCGTGGAATTTAACGACCGCAGCGGCATGGCGTCCAGTACGCGCCGCGCCGCCATCGATATGTGGGGCCCTCGCTTGCCCGCTGGCGACCCTGAAAAACTGGCTAAGGTCTTGTTCTGCTATGATAACCCGCCGGGCACCGCGGAGATTTCTGGTTCACAGGATGCCATTGGCATTGTCTTTCCTGGCCTGGCCAAAGCCAACTACGATGGCGCCTACTGGCCCAAGAACATCGAGCGTCTGCACGACGAATCATCTTTGCAGTTCGTTGAGAACGCACTGTATCTCGTGACTTTGGGACCCCGCAAACAAGACTACGCTGTATTGGCCGATACGCGTATTGACGCGTCTCGTGCCAGGGCACTGGCCGAGCCAACTGAGTTGTGCTGGAAGGCAATCAAGCGGCATGATATTGAAACCTTCGGCCGCTCCATTCGCCAGGTCTTTGAAGCACAAATCGCCATGTTTCCCAATATGATGAATGACTCTGTGCGCGCCCTGATCGACAGGTACAAAGATCGCGCCCTCGGCTGGAAATTGTCCGGAGCCGGCGGCGGCGGATACCTGGTTCTCGTTAGCGACAAACCAATTGAAAACGCCGTGCGCGTCGTAGCCCGGCGCGCCGGTGATTAACCAATGCACCTTTGTCGCATGCCAGTTAACCAACGACTAAACAGGAGCCTTTCCTAGAGGATGCAATGAACATGAAAATGACCCCCCCTCACAACCGCCAGATAGGATCACTGCCCAAGATAGGCATTCGTCCCGCTATTGACGGCCGTCGCCAGGGCGTGCGCGAATCGCTCGAGGAAACCACCATGCAGATGGCGCGCACGGTCGCCGGCTTTCTTTCGGCCAATCTGCGTCATGCGAACGGGCTGCCCGTCGAATGCGTTATTGCCGACACCTGTATTGGCGGTGTCGCTGAATCGGCCCAGACTGCGGACAAGTTCGCCCGCGAAGGCGTGGGGCTGTCCATCACCGTAACGCCCTGCTGGTGCTACGGCTCAGAAACGATGGACATGGATCCCCTTACGCCCAAAGCGGTCTGGGGCTTTAACGGCACGCAGCGGCCCGGGGCAGTCTATCTCGCTGCTGTTATGGCCGCCCATGCTCAGAAAGGCCTGCCTGCCTTTAGTATTTACGGCCGCGACGTACAGGACATTGGGGACACGTCCATCCCTCTCGACGTGCAAGAAAAACTGCTGCGATTCGCCCGTGCCGGCCTTGCCGTCGCTGCCATGCGTGGCCAATCCTACCTCTCCATGGGCGGTACCTCCATGGGTATCGCCGGATCGATCGTCGATCAGCCCTTCTTTGAGCAGTATCTCGGCATGCGCGTCGAAGTCATCGACATGACTGAATTTGTGCGTCGCCTGGAACGTGACATCTATGATCCCAATGAGTTTGAACAAGCTCTGGTCTGGACCAGGGCCAACTGCCCCGAAGGTAAGAACTACAACGATGCCGCCCACACCCGTTCGCGCGATTTGTTGGATACCGATTGGGAAACCTCGGTCAAAATGGCGCTCATTGCCCGCGATCTTATGAATGGCAATCCGCGCCTCAAAGAAATGGGCTATGAAGAGGAATCATTGGGACACAACGCCGTTGCCGGCGGCTTCCAGGGCCAGCGTCAATGGACCGACCACTTCCCCAACGGCGACTTTATGGAAGCGATTCTCAACTCCACGTTTGATTGGAACGGCATTCGCCAACCGTATATCGTCGCCACTGAAAATGACGCGCTTAATGGCGCTTGTATGCTCTTTGGACATTTACTCACCGGTGGCGCCCAGATATTTGCCGATGTGCGTACCTATTGGAGCCCCGACGCGGTTGAGCGCGTCACCGGCTACGAATTGAACGGCCGTGCCGCTGGCGGTATTTTGCATCTCATCAATTCCGGTCCGGCGGCGCTCGATGGCACCGGCCGCCAGGAAAAGGACGGTCTGCCGGCAATGAAGCCCTGGTGGGAGGTTACGCCCGAGGAAGCCCAGCTTTGCCTGGAAGCCACAACCTGGCATCCAGGAAGCACCGAATACTTTCGCGGCGGTGGTTGGTCATCCCATTTTCGCACCCGCGAAGGCATGCCCTTGACCATGTGTAGGCTCAATATCATCAAAGGGCTTGGGCCGGCGCTGCAGATTGCCGAGGGCTATTCAGTCGATCTGCCCGACGAAGTGCACACCATTCTTGACGAACGCACCGACCCTACCTGGCCTACCACCTGGTTCGTGCCCAACATTACCGGAACTGGCCCGTTCCGGGATGTCTACACTGTCATGAGCAGCTGGGGCGCCAATCATGGCTCGCTGGCCTACGGCCATATTGGCGCGGACTTAATCGCCCTTGCTTCCCTGCTGCGCATTCCGGTCTATATGCACAACGTGGACGAGCAGAACGTTTTCCGGCCTCATGTTTGGGCGGCTTTCGGCGCCATGGAGCCCACCGGCGCCGACTTCCGCGCCTGCGCCAACTTCGGTCCACTTTACGGTTAATAAGGAGTCAAGCACATGCTCAGAGGTATATCTTCGCTCTTCAGCCCGGAATTGCTGGCCACGCTCTATCGCATGGGCCATGGCGATGAGATTGTCTTCGCCGATGCACATTTTCCCGGCCATTCTGTCAACGACCTGGTCATTCGTGCTGACGGCCTTCAGATTGAAGCACTACTCGGCGCTGTCCTGCCCCTCTTTGCCTTGGACAGCTATGTAGATGACCCGGTGGTTATGATGGACTGCGTGCCGGGTGACTCGCCCGACCCCGCCGTCGCCGCCGGCTATCGCGCCGTCGTCGACGTCCACGCGCCTAGCACGCCGCCAATTCGCTTTATTGAGCGCTACGACTTCTATGAACGCGCGCGATCTGCCTTCGCCGTCGTGATGACCGGCGACACGCGCAAGTACGCCAATATCATACTCAAAAAAGGTGTCTCTTAAACCTGGCCCAGACTGAAAAACGGAGCAAGCAGCGGCTGCTTGCTCCGTTTTTCTTACCCATTGTTTTCACTGGCAGGCGCATGGTCGGTCTAAATAATGTTGCCCCGGTCCTGTACCAGATGCCAGAGGCGGCTCGGACTCAGGGGAATTTCCAAAATCTCAAACCCTTCCAAACCTAAGGCATCCTCAATCGCCTGTGCGAAGAGGGGGCCCACAGGTATGGCGCCCGCTTCTCCCGCGCCCTTGATACCAAGCGGGTTGAGCGGTGAAGGTGTCACCAGGTGCTCGACTTCCATCCGCGGCACCTCCATGGCTGTCGGCACTAGGTAGTCCATGAAAGAGCCGCTCAGCAGTTGACCATCTTCGCCGAAGCTGAGCTTTTCATAGAAGGCGTTGCCGATACCTTGCGCCACACCGCCGTGGATTTGCCCATCCAGGATCAGCGGGTTAATCACTTCACCGCAATCATGTACAACGACATATTTCAGGATATTTAGCGCCATTGTCTCGGGATCAATTTCCAAGATCATCGCGTGCGCGCCGTTGGCCGTTGCCCCATACTTGGGGCCAAAATAGTCAGTGGATTCCAATCCGGGCTCCGTACCAGGTTCGACCGCGCCGCGCATCGGATTCGCCATCTTCGCCAGTTCCTGCAGCGGGATGGCGCTTTCCGGCACCCCTTTTATCTGCACCCGGCCATCCACCAGCTCCAGATTCTCCGGCGCTACGTTGTCCAGGTGGCTGCTGGCCAACTTCAGTACTTTCTGACGCACATTATAGGCCGCGGCATAAATCGCGTTACCCGCCACTACGGCGCCCCGGCTGGCAAACGTGCCCGCGCCCCAATGAAACTGGTCTGTGTCGCCGGTAACGATATCTACGTCGGATACCCTAACACCCAACTGGTCGGCCACGATCTGTGCGAAAGAGGTAAAATGCCCCTGCCCCTGCGTGCCGATGCCCGTAGCAACGCTCACTCTACCATCATTCTGTATCTGTACCCGCGCCCCCTCATAGGGTCCGATGCCCGTGCCTTCCACATAGCATACCAGACCAAGCCCTAAATGGCGTCCCTGTTTGATCGCCTGCGGTTTGATTTCGCTGAAGAACGCATCGTAGCCGATGAGCTCTAATGCCCTATCTAGGCTTGGCTCATAATTGCCGCTGTCATATGTCAGGGGCGCAAAATCCTGGAAGATGATCTCGTTGTCGTAAGGGAACTGGTCGGGCCGGATGAAGTTGCGCCGCCGGATTTCTGCGCGGTCCATATCCAGCTCGCGCGCGGCGATATCCAGCAGCCTTTCCATGACAAAGACTCCGTGCTGGCGTCCCGCGCCGCGATAAGGCGTGACAATTGGCTTATTCAGGAAAACCGACGTGAATTCACTAAAATACGCCGGAACATCATAACAACCCAACAGAGTACATTGGCTGTTCAGGGGTACCGTGAGGCCGTAGGGCGCGTATGCTCCTGCGTCATGGAGAAACCGGTCCCGCACCGCCAGGATTCGGCCCTCGGCGTCAACGGCCATCTCCGCCCAGTGAATCTGGTCACGCTCCTGGGTTGTGGCCACAAAATTCTCGCCGCGATCCTCAATCCATTTGACCGGTTGCCTCAGGTGCATTGTCGCCCAGACAACCATCACCTCTTCAGAATAGAACATCATAATCTTTGGGCCGAAGCCGCCGCCAATGAACGGGGCGATTACCCGGACTTGATGCTCCGAAAGCCCAAACATCCCCGCCATCCCATTGCGCACAAAGACCGGTGCCTGCGTCGTATCCCATATGGTCAGGCGATGGGCGCGATGATCCCAGCTGGCAACCACGCCGCGATTTTCCATTGCAGCGGCCGTGCCATGATCATAATAGAATCGCCGCTTAATCACCTTAGCCGCCTTGGAGGCGATGGCGTCAAAACGACGGCCGTCTCCCTTCACCTGCACTACATGCGCCTGTACATTCGCCCCAGCCCCGTCAACAAACCCCACGTCCTCATGCACCAGCGGAGAGTCTGACTTTATTGCTTCCTCCAGGTCGACAACGGCCGGCAGCGGTTCATAATCAACCCAGATCCTATCCACCGCATCCTCGGCCAAGTAACGGTTTTCTGCCACCACCATTACCACCGGCTCTCCCCCATAACGCACCTTATCCTTCGCCAGGGGAACCTGCGTTCGCGCGTTAAACACCATCTCCTTGATCGGCGGCGCAGCGACAAGCAGCGGGCCCGGCTGCCACAAATCGCCCATCGAATCGGCGGTAAAAACCCCAATAATCCCCTCCTGTCCTTCCACGGCCGACGTGTCAATATCAAGGATCCGCGCGTGCGCGTAGGGGCTCCGGACAAACGCCGCGTGCCCCATATTCGGCAAATCCACATCATCTGTGAACAGGGCATTCCCCGTCAGCAGTTTCGGGTCTTCATTGCGCTTGATGCGCTTGCCAAACGTCCGTTCCGCCATCCTGCACTAACCTTCCTTAAATGCCACAAAGCGGGCCCAGCATGAGGCAAGCTCCATACCCTTTTGCACAAAACAGCCGATAAAATAACGGCCATTTTCCGCCTCTGCGATCTGCTTGCCCAGGTTTTCAGCGTGGATGATGCCCTTTGGAAAAAGATTAAGGTGCATATCCTGGTAATATTTGTCCAGCGGGTACATCTCGTCCCACCCCTTGCCAAACTGGTCGATAAGCTTCTGATTCGCTTCCTCAAATGTCTTCGGATGCCAGAGCCGCTGGATTGTGTTCATGGGATGTTCCATCGCCACGCAGTCCACGCCCAACCATTTGATCTCCTTTTCAACACACCAGTCGGCGAAATCCGGTGACGGGCCAGGATGTTTAATCATATAGCGAAACTCATCAGAGTCCGGGCTGACCCAGCCATAACGGTACCAACCCGTCTTCACTAGCAGGATGTCGCCCGGTCGTATCTCCACCGCCGCCTCGATCATGGCCGGCGTATAGACACTGGAGTCTGAAACCTCGTCTGAGATGTCAGCGATCGCGCCCGGGCCGAACCAGTAGTCGAAGGGCATTTCGCCAATCGTGCGTCCCGCGGCATGAAAATGGCGCTCCCCGTCCATATGCGTGCCTAGATGGAAACTGGCTCGGCAGTGCGCGTTGTTACGGCCGAGCCCAAAATACTGCCCACCCACGCGCTTGGTATACTTGATCGACAACGGCTCATAGTTAGCCCATTGGGGCGTCTGTACACTGAATGGAACGGTCAGGTCCAACATTTCCACGTCGCGCATAAATGCAAAGAAAGCCGCCTCGTCACTCCCTAACGGCGCTTTCAACGCCACTACCGCGCTCCAGGCCGCCCCGGTCTCCATAAAAGGAACAGGCTGGATCATGATCCATGCCCGCTGGTTATTCAGCTCTGCGATCTGCCCGCCCAGCGATTCCGCCAGCAGCAGCCCTGCCTTGGGCATGCGAATATGCGTCAATTCGTGGTACCACTCCGGCGGAAACAGCTCATCCCAAGATTTGCCATGCGTTTCCAGCAGTCTCTGCTCCGCTTTTTCAAATTCGCGGGTGTGCATGGTGCGCAGATTAGTATTCATTGGGTGCTCGGCGCAGCCACAATCAACGCCGATGAGCTTCAACTCCATTTCCAACGCCCACTCAAAAAACTCAGGAGAGGGTCCAGGATGGCGCAGATAATAGCCGAATTCCTTGTTCTCTATGCCGCCCTGCGCTTTCGGATTAGGCACATCGGGTTGGTCCCATGCATAGGCATGATAGCCGGTATTAATGATCAGGATGTCTCCCCGCTTCACGACCGCACGTTCGGTAATCATCTCTGGTGTATAAAGACCATAATCCGAAACTGCGTCAGAAATATCCACTATGACTCCTTCGCCAGAGAGATCGCCAAGCGGAATATCTGCGATCGCCCTTTCTCCGGAGTGAAAGGCGCGCGGCCCAACTAGATGCGTGCCCGTGTTGTTGCTCCACTCGATGAGTTGTCCGTTCGCCCCCTGGCCTCCGCCATAGGCGCCCGTGAGGCGCTTGAAAAAGTGCACCTGAAGGGGCATTTCACCCGGCCATGGCGGTGTGAAAATGCTTAAACCCTGCGTCAAATCAAACCATTGTGCCTGTTCAAGCGTCTTGACGAACTCTTCCCGTTCCATAATTCCCCTCCGTTACAAATAGCGCTGGGCATAGGCGCGCAGCGCGTCTTCAAAAACGGACATCGGCGGCCGGACCAGGCCGGCCCCTACCTGGCCGATGCCTGCTTCCCGGTGCGCGATACCGGTATTGATGCGCGGCGTGATCCCGTACTCAACCACCTTGCGGATATCCACACCTACCGGCGTGCCGCGAAAATCAAGGATCGGAATGGTGAAATGTGTGTGTTCTGCCGTGGTAATTTCGTACATCTCCAGCGTGGCGTTTAGCGCATCCTGCGGCGTGCCGCTGATGAACGTCACAATCGCCGGCGCCGACGCCATGGCGAATGCCCCAATACCCGCCGTCTCCGTGATCGTGCTGTCGCCAATGTCCCCGCTCGCATCCGCCGCCGAAAAACCGCTGAAATAGAGACCGTCCGGTTGGCCAACCGGCCCGGTGAACCACTCATCGCCCAACCCGCTGACACGAATACCCAGATCCGTACCGTTGCGCGCCATTACCGTCATCACGGTACTACCTTCAACGCCATGGCCGGCATCCGCCATCGCCTTACATGCCGCCATGACCGGGTTCAGCACCGACAGCGCGTTGTCGCCCAGGAACGTTTGAATGTCGGCCGCGACGGCCGCATCCTCAACAGCGCGCGTGATAAAAGGGGCCAGCTTCGTAGTGAAGATAATCGAGCCCGCCTTATTGCGGTTGTGACCTTCATCCCCCATATGCAGCGATTCTGATAACAGCGCCCGCAGATCGATGCCGCCTTCACTTAACGCCAGCGCATCATTAATTGCTGGGCCCATCACCTCATTCATCCAGCGCAGTTTATCGATTACCTCCCGGTCATAGGCGCCGTAGCGCAGCACCTTTCCATACCCTTCGTTCAGGTTGGAGTAAGCCACATTGCCGTGCGTCACATTCTCGACAACGTAAACCATCATCGAAGCAGTGATGACGCCCGCCATCGGTCCCACGGCATCATGTTCGTGGCAAGGGGCCAGCTCTATCTCGCCAGAAAGGACCAACGCTTCTGCTTCTGCCTCATCCGCCGCCAGCCCTTCAAAGATAAGCCCACCGATGATCGCGCCGCGCATGGGCCCAGACGCTCGTTCCCAACTAATAGGTGGGCCTGCGTGCAGCAGCAGCATGTCATGCATCCCGGGGATCACGTCTCGCGCTGGCGCCACGCCTTTCAGAATGGGCCGCGCATCCATCATGCGCGCTACGGCCGTTTCGTTAGCCTGCTGCATATCTACCATCAATAGCCTCCTCCTTACCCTGCCTTCATTTTAGCCAGAATCGCCATGAGATCTTCATTGCCGCCCGCCGGTGGTCGCCAATCTACCTGTACTACCTCGGCTCCCTGCGCCTGCGCGCTTTCCATAAAAGACGCCAGGCCGGCGTTGATCGCCGCCAGCTGCCCATCGCCAACACGTAGACGGACGGGAGCAAACTCATACCGGTAGGGGATGGTCAGGCGTTCGCTAATGTAAGTTACAGCCTCCAACGTGTCGCGCACCACATCCGCGCCTGCCTCGGCCAACATTTCAATTTGCTTCTCCATGTCCTGTGGATCGGCATCCGTGCCCACTACCAGCACCATCACGTCCATGTTTCGTTCCGCCCGAATGGCCGCGATAGCCGGGGCGAGTTCGGCTGCCGGGTCCGGATGGGAACCTTCGCCCAACACCACGTCCAGCACGATCAGGCCCGTTTCCGGATCGGCCGCTTCTTGCTGCAGCCTTCGCAGCCGCAGGTCATTATCCATCATCGGGTGCAGGCGCCCCTGGGTAAATGCATCTTCGCCCAGATCAAGAATGGTATGCCCCTTGCTCACCGTGACATCTGCCAGTTTCTGTTCGGGCCGCAGGGGAATATTGCTGTAAAGGGGAGTCAGAAACGTCTGCAGGCCAAGCAGAAGCTCGTAAGCCAGGGTCCCACCGGAAAAGAGGCCTCGCAAGTAGCTGGGCGCGTCCTTTGGTGGTCGAGTGACCGCTGAGACTGGGACTTTCGAGCGCGGTTGTTCCGCCAGCGCCACGGCCGTAACAGCCGCCTCATGCAGTGTGGCTGCGAAATACAGGTTGCCAAGCTGGCGGGCCGGAAGCGGGTAGCCCAGCAAATTAAGCACCACTGGCTTGCCGCTGCTGCGGGCGGCCGCTGCGATTTGTGGGGCTACCGCCGCATCGATAGGCTTAGATAGCACAACAATCACATCCGTGCTGGCATCATTCGCCAGCAGGTCAATAGCCTGCAGGGCTGTAATACCACCCACTCCTGCCTGCAAGTCCCGGCCGCCCGTCCCGATTGCTTGCGAGATGCCGCCGCCAAGTCTGTGGATGCCGCTGCTTACCGCCTGCAGGCCCGTGCCTGACGCGGCTACCAGGCCTATACTGCCCCGGCGCACGCGATTGGCGAATCCTAGGCCAATACCATTAATAATCGCCGTGCCGCAGTCTGGCCCCATAAGCAGCAGCCCCTTCTCACGTGCCTGCTGCTTAAGTCGGATTTCATCTTCCAGCGTCACGTTATCACTGTATAGAAATACATGCTTGCCAAGCGCCAATGCTTCTTCGGCTACATCAGCCGCGTAGCGGCCCGGCACCGAGATCAGCACCCATTCCGCCTGCGGCAGGTAACCGGCAGCGCTGGCAAGACTGCGCGGGCGAAATGCCCCTGCCGCCTCCTGCGTGCGCCGCCTTTTGAGCAGCTCGTCTACCTGGCCAAGTGCCCCCCGCGCAGCATCGTCACCCGCGGCCTTAATGACTATTAATAGATCGTCAGGCTCGGCGGTCACGTCTTCCAGCGAAAACCCGGCCGTTTGAAGTAGCGCACGGTTAGCCGGCGTCGCCATGACCGCCCCCGCGTCGAGTACGCCGTCCAGCTCCGCCAATGAACGCTGCAGCTGCATTAAAACGACGGAATCACAGTAGACGCCCGGGCGCACCTCAAAGGCGGTAGCCGTTTCCCCACTCATTCGCCCGCTGCCTCCTCCTTCATGAGTCGAACAGCGCGCCGCGCCACCATCTCGGCAAACACGTTCATAAAGAACAACACAGCCGCCATCAATGCTATGCCGCCCAATAACTTGCGCTGCTGAGGATCCGGCACCAGCTCTTCCAGCATATTCCCGGCTACACCCATCATGAAATCAGTCTGAGTTGGTGCAGGTGGTGCCTCGCGAGTTGCTGCGCGACCCTCATTGGCGGGGACTTCATCCAGCTCAACCGCGGCTTTCTCGGGTCTTGTGCGCGCCAGGACCTGCTCATTGAGATTCTCCAGGCTTTGCTTCACCACGGCTTTGGCTGAACTGGACATCACGCGCTGTCCAACGCTCGCCATGCGCCCGCTGACCGTGCCCTGCCCCCGGTAGTGAAGTGCCGTGCCGCCCTCACCGTCAGCCAGCGAAATTTCTCCTTCGCCTGCGACAATTCCCGAAGGGCCGCGGCCGTTGAATGACATATAGAATCCTTCCAGCGGGCGCAGGTCTGTTAGGGCCACCGTGCCCTGGAAAACGCCATCAACGGGACCAATCTTGATGTTCATTTCGCCTTGATATTCGTTTTCATTCACGATTTCCAGCCGGTTGCAGCCCGGCATGATCCGGGCCAGCACCTCAGGGTCCAGGATCATCTCCCACAGCACTTCACGTGGCGCTTCAAAGGCAGTATCTCCCTGCAATTCAATCATGTGTCACCTCACGTGCGAAAATCAAGCGGGCCGGCAGCCGGTTCTGCGGCGCCTGTTATTCACCCAACTTTTCTGCGGCCAACAGTACCGCATCTACAATATGCTGGTATCCGGTGCACCGGCACAGGTTACCTGAGATCGCTTCCCTCACTTCCTGCTCAGAAGGCTGCGGGTTCTGCTCTAGGAAGGGCTTCAGCGTCATCAGGAATCCCGGCGTACAAAAGCCGCATTGCAGACCATGCGCCTCGCGAAATGCCTCCTGAATCGGATGCATCTGCTGCAGTTCGCCCAGGCTCTCGACCGTCTCAATCTGGTGGCCATCAGCCATCACCGCCAGCAGCAGACAAGAACGCACCGCCCGCCCATCCATCACTATTGTGCAGACCCCACAAACACCGTGCTCGCAGCCTACATGCGTGCCGGTCAGGCCCAGCTCGTGCCGCAGAAAATCACTCAGCAGCAGGCGCGATTCAACCACATGCGTATATTGGTTCCCATTGATCGTAAGCGTAATCTCGTGCCGGCTCATTGTGCTATACCTGTTCTGGCGTCAGTGACGGCGCTGGTCAGAGCGCGTTTACCTAATACATATGCCAGGTGCCGCCTGAAAGCGGCAGAGTCATGAATGTCGGAAACGGGGTCTATCTCTTCCTGGCTCGCGTAATTTGCCACCTCATCTATCAGCTCTGGCGTAGGTATATTACCTACCATCATTTGTGCTGCAGCATGCGCCACCATCGGCTTATCTCCGGCATTCAGGTATACCAATTGCAGCGATTGGCACTGTCCTCCTGTATTCAGCGTGACGACAGCCGCCACGCCGGCTTGTGCGTAGTCACCATGACGACGCGCCTGTTCTAGAAACGCATATCCGCTGGTGGACCATTTGGGTGGCAAGGCCACTTCCAGCAGAATTTCCTCGGGCTCTAGCGCTGTACTGAAAAGCCCCTCAAAAAAATCAATTGCATTGACCCAGCGCTCGCCGTTCGAACTTCTCAACTTAAAGCCGGCTTGCAGAGCGACCATGATCACCGGCAGCTCTGACGCCGGATCGGCATGCGCCAGGCTGCCGCCCAGGGTGCCCCGATTGCGTATTTGCGGATGAGCCACATGCGGCATTACATGATGAAGCAGCGGCGCCAATTCTTTGACCAGGGGACTGTGCTCCAGCTCGCTTTGCCGGACCATCGCGCCGATACGCATCCCATGTGACTCATCGGGATGAATTCGTGACAATATGGTCAAGCGGTTGAGATCGACGATCAGTGAAGGCTGCGCCAGGCGGAAATTCATGGCTGGGATTAGACTCTGGCCCCCGGCTAGGAGCTTGGCGCTGGATCCATGCTCTGCCAGCACACTCAACGCTTCCTCTAGAGTGGCTGGTGCGACGTAATCAAAAGGAGCGGGTTTCATCTACTCTCCGTTTGTGGGCCTCAATAATATGGCGCTGCAATGTTGTTTAGCTTCGGACAAGACTTCTTGCTGCCCAATGATTCGGCATATTATAACCACAGTCTGCAAACTTCGCTTACCAACATCGTTTGTTCGCGCTGTAGACTCAAGAGTCTCATCACCTGTAACTGGAATGGGGCCATCGAATCTGTGAGTTGCTATAATGAAATATAATGGTCTGTCGCCTTCTGACTGAACGTGTATTGCGATGGCTGGCTGAAGCCCGGCCTGCGCATGTCCTGCATCTCTTTGAACAAGTTTGCAATCTCACCAATGATCGCGGTGATGTCGTCTCTCTGGTGGCTGCCCCCACTGGCCCGGGACCATTTTCAATGGTCGTCGATCAGACCTTTCTAGATCAATTGGCTGCTTTTATGCCGGTGCGGATTGATGCCGTTTCCCGCCGTCTCTCCATCGGCCACCTGACACTTGACACAGATATGGCGCGAATATGGGACCCGGTACCCGATTGGCATTCGCTGCGGGCCTACGACCTTTTTCATTCTGGGGATTCTGTAGAACTTTCTTACCCATTCAGTAAACCTTTTGACCTTTTGCTGGCCGGCATAGTAGATGAGAATGGTGAGCTCTGCCGGGCGGCCGCCGCGCAGCTGGCAGGGTTGGGCAATGGCTTAACGCCTGCCGGTGATGACATCTTACTGGGCGTCATTTACGCGCTTTGGGTCTGGAAACCGGAAGCGCGCCTAATACGCTCAATCGCGATGACGGCCGCCCAACGCACCACTACCTTGTCCGCCAGTTTCTTGCGCGCTGCGGCAGAGGGTGAGG
>JBJYWX010000214.1:0-2099 GCA_046259695.1 Promineifilaceae bacterium (SeqCode)
GCAGCAGCGATCGCGCCGGCCGTTGGTACAGACCAGGAAGAGCGGGTCCCGGCGTGCCTGGGGCACGAAGACCTCGCCGTTGTTGGCTACGGCCGTTACATCCAGATCCAACAACTCTTTATATTTGGATAAGCGGAACTCGAATTGAGCCGGAGCGGCTTCGCCCGTGCGCACGACAAAAAAACGCCGGCTGTCATCCCCCCTGCTCTGTTTCTTAATAAACAACAGGCGCGAGCCGGGGATTGATTCCAACTGTGCGGCCAGGTGTTTATGAACGGCCGCCGGGAGTTCGTTATCGGCCGTTGCCTTGCGCCGCCATGTTTTGCGATATTCCAACAGCAGCCACACCTTTACCTGGGTCGCTGTGCCAAACAGGGGCTCTTCACTCTCACGCGCCAGCTGGGCGCAAAATGGTATCACTTCCTCTTGCATGAATATTCATTCCTTTTTGTTGGGCAGTTTATTCATCTGCCTGCTTTTGGCGTTCATAATGGCGCTGCGCCTTGGCGCGGTTGCCGCAGGATTCCATCGAGCACCAGCGCCGGCTGCGGTTGCGGCTCATATCCACGAAGAGGTAGCCGCAGCCGCGGTCATCGGCGCACTGCCGCACGCGCCCTAAGCTGTCCGAGGTCAGTAAATTCGCCGCCGATCGCACAACCGGCCACAGTATTTCTTCAAAATCAGGCTTCTCTTCCATCCAGCCCCACGCGAAACCATCCGCCACGGGCATGACCTGCGCCCTGGCCATCGACGTGCTCAAGGCTTGATTGAAGGCCGCCAGGTCTGCTGCTTCAAAGGTCTCCTGCCCCGCGTAGGCGGCGAAGATACGGTAGATCACTTCGCGCAGTTCGATGGCCCGTTTAAAAGCGGCACGCGCTTTCTGCGGCTGCTGATCAGCCAGATCAAGCAGCAGGCGGGCCTGATCCGCGGATACGATCTCGGCCGTTTCCGCCCAGGCGATCAGATCCGCGAACTCTTGCAGTTTATCATGCGGATTATTGCTGGCGTGCCACTCCATCGTGTTGGCGAAGTCGAGACACAAAGCTCCTGAATCGAGATCAAAGTTGTTTATAGCCATTCGTTGGTTTAATTGTGCTGATTCTAACCACTATTATTTATTTGACAGGTTATAAAACGCGGGTTATAATTTTAACCTGTATAACCATTTTAGCAGGTTAGAATAGATTGATCCAATACTCTGCCCATGCCAGATTGAATGACAGAGCAAGATACGGAGTGCCGGCTGCGCCCAGTGCCGTTAAAGTAGAGAAAAAGGACCGATCATGGCTCATAAAATGCTACAAGAGGACAGAAAACAGTCCATAAAGATTATCCTGGCTTTTGCCGCTATCTATATCATATGGGGGACGACTTACCTGGGCATTCGCATCGCTGTTGAGACAATGCCGCCCTTCTTGATGGCGGGAACGCGCTTCGTCTTCTCCGGGTTGCTGCTGTTCCTCATTTTGCGACTGCGCGGCGCGCCCATGCCCAAGCGCGTGCACTGGCGTTCGGCCTTTATTATCGGAGCCTTCTTGTTAGTCGGCGGCAACGGGCTGGTCACCTGGTCAGAGCAGCAGGTGCCATCGAGCACGGCCGCCCTGGTCGTGGCCACCGTTCCCCTGTGGATCGCCCTCTTCGACTGGCTGATTTTCAAAGGCGCGCGGCCGGGCAAGCGGGTGACAGCCGGCCTCCTTCTGGGCCTGCTGGGCATCATCCTGCTCATCGGTCCGGGCCAGATTCTGGGCACGGCCGGTTTCAGCCTGACTGCCCTCGCCATCCTGCTGCTGGCGCCCCTGTTGTGGAGCCTTGGCTCTCTCTACTCCCGTGAGGCGGATCTTCCTGAGGATACCTTCATGTCCACGTCCATGGAGATGCTCGCCGGCGGCGTACTGCTCCTGCTTGCCGGCCTGCTGACCGGCGAAGCGGGCAGTCTGGACGCCACAGCTTTCTCTTCGCGTTCTCTGGCTGCTTTTGTCTATCTCACCATTTTCGGTTCTATTATCGCCTTCAGCGCCTATATCTGGCTTCTGAAGTTTGTTCCGGCGACCAAGGTGGCCACCTATACCTATGTCAATCCTGTGATCGCCGTTTTCCTG
>JBJYWX010000215.1:0-1994 GCA_046259695.1 Promineifilaceae bacterium (SeqCode)
CGCGCGAATACATGCAGGCTGAACTACAACGCATTTGGATGGAGAGACAGACGACCGCGCTCTACGTGACGCATCAGATCAGCGAAGCACTCTTCCTTTCGGACCAGGTCCTTGTCATGTCTTCCCGACCGGGTAAGATTAAGGCTGTCATACCGGTTGAAGCGGAACGGCCAAGGCGGCCAGGCATACAACGAACCGCACCGTTCATTGCTCTTGAGGAAAGGATCTGGTCATTACTGGACCCCCCAGGCGAAAATGTAGTTTAAGAACCGTGGGGAATTATTGATTGATGTCTAAGAAAAATGAATTTGTAATGGCCGGTGCCACAGAACCAGAAAGTGGAGCAGCAGCTCCGGCCGGCCGTTCTGCGTTTGTCTCTGCAGTGAGTCGGTTTCTACGTGAACATAGCAAGTCAATATTGTCGGTGCTCTCTGTGACCATCTTCCTGGTTCTCTGGGAATTAGTGCCACGCCTGGGCCTGGCTCGACCCGTGTTCACGTCTTCACCCAGCCGAATAGCAGCGGCTGCAATTGTGCTCATGCAAGACGGCTTTGCGCATGATATCGGCGTTACGCTGGTAGAATTCTCGCTTGGCTTCGGCCTGGCAGTCGTTATTGGGATCCCTTTTGGGATCATGCTGGGCTGGAACCCGATTTTTCAAGCAATCTTCGAGCCCTTTGTTACTACGCTCTATTCGGTACCGCGGATTGCGCTGATGCCGTTGATCATTTTGTGGCTGGGCATAGGCCTTTACTCCAAGGTTGCGGTGGTTTTTCTGGGTGCAGTCTTTCCCATCATCGTCAGCGTCTATGCGGGCATGCACACATTGGATGACATGTTGGTGCGCTGCGCGCGGGCTTTTGGCGCCACTGGCCGGCAGCTGCTGCGCACCGTTGCCCTACCGTCAACAGTGCCATTTATGATCTCAGGGATGCGGCTTGGTGTGGGCAGAGCGCTGGTCGGCGTGATCGTGGCCGAATTTGTGGCCTCGCAAGCGGGAGTTGGCCATATGATGGCCCGTGCCGGCGCAACCTTCCAGACAGATAAGGTTTTCGTAGGCGTTTTACTCTTGGCAACGATCGGTCTGGCCCTCACCGGGTTACTGAAGCGACTTGAAGCACGTTTTGAGAGTTGGCGCCCAGTCACCAATCAGTAGACACAGACCTCAATGACAGGTATTTCTTGCCGGAAATGCCGTTGTTCCCTGACGCAAGATGCGATCGATTAGCTCCATTAGTAAAGCGACTTCTGAGTGCGAGTGGATTAGATTGAACTGGAAAAAGACTGTTGTCCTCGTAGTCCTTCTATTGGCAGCGGCCGTACTTTCGGCCTGCAGCTTGGCCAGTCCAAATAGTACCGTCGTGCCCGCTACCCAGGCGGGCGAAATGCTCACTGAGCTTAGGGTATGTGGAAGTTCAACTGGCATAGGAAGCTGGCCGCTGACGTATGCTATGAACAAGGGTCTTTTCGAGAAATACGGATTGAAGGTTGATTATCAGGCAGTCAACTTTGGTTCAGACGCCGTCGCGACTATCCTAGCCGGCGGTGCGGACGTTTGCCAGGTATCCGGAGCGGCCGTTGTTAACGCCGCGCTTGTAGATGAACAGCCCGTCATTGTAGCTGGACTTATCAGTCGCCAGCCGTACTCTCTAGCGGTGACCGCTGATGTGAAGAATGCCGGCGATTTGCGCGGTAAGGTACTTGCGGTGAGTGATTTTGGCGGAATTACCGAGACCGTTCTGAGAGCTACGCTGGAGGAGGTTGGGCTAGATCCTGATTCTGATGTGACGCTTGTCGCCGGTGGATCCGATGCTGACAGGCTGGCAGCACTACAGTCCGGCCAGATCGCCGGAGCGATATTTAGTCTGTTAACCTTGGGTAAAGTAACGCGTGAGGGATTCCACGTGTTGCAAGAAACGGATGCCCTGGAGTTACCTATTCAACACACTGCCGTAGTAACTACGCGCGCATTTCTGGCAGACAATAGAACGGCC
>JBJYWX010000216.1:0-3610 GCA_046259695.1 Promineifilaceae bacterium (SeqCode)
GAAACCGATTGTAAATTCTATCACGAGCGAGATCGAGTGTCAAAGCCAGTTCGCGGATCCCGTTTCTTCGAACAAGGATTGTATTGGCGGGGGACGCGGCGTATGCTACAATTCTAGACCAGCGTGAACGAACCCAGCGCGCATGAACAGAGAGTGATCTGAAACTAGAAGGATTTTCGGCATACAGTTTGCGTATGCTACCATACGCCGATGTTTGGGCAGGTGGATGGCTCTTGCGCCCAGACCGACGGTGACAAGTCCTCAAATGGCTGCTGTAGAAACGGCGCACTTTGGTGCGCGACGCCAAATGCGCGGCCATACCACAACCGCTTACTGCGTATAGCAGAATGGTGAGAGAAGAAGTAAGGTTAATGATGCCCGCTGGACTCGGGAGAGATCAATGCTGCTAAATTATTACTTCGTCTTGATGCTAAGCGCTGTGGCTGCGATCATTCCCATAGGCGCCATGGTGATCGGTCACTTCTTGGGACCGCGCCGGCCAGACCCTATCAAGGACTCCACCTATGAAAGCGGTATCGAGACGATAGGCGATACCTGGATCCAGTTTCGAGCGCAGTACTACCTGATCGGTCTGATCTTCCTTATTTTTGACGTCGAGGTTATCTTCCTTTTCCCCATCGCACTGGCTTACGACCGGCTCTCGCTGTTTAGCGTCCTATCGGCTATGACGTTCGTCGTCATTCTCTTGTTGGGCCTGTTGGTCGAATGGCGCAAAGGCGCGCTCGAGTGGGAATAACCGCCGAACCCTGCGGAGGATTCGATGGAAGTATGGAGTGAAACCCTAACCGGCTGGTTTACGGCCATCGGCATCCCCGAGGGGATTGCAGTTACGCTCGCATTGGGAATCGGCGCGGTCGTGCTGCCCATTGCCGCTCTGACTCTGGTCATTTTTCTTGTATGGGTAACGCGCAAGATGATCGGCCGTTTTCAGGACCGGCTGGGACCGAATCGCCTCGGCCCGTGGGGTCTATTCCAAACTGTGGCCGACGCGTTGAAGCTGATGACCAAAGAGGATGTCGTCCCAACCAACGCCGACAAGATCTTCTTCTGGCTTGCACCGATCTTCTCCGTCCTTGGCGTGCTGATGACGCTGGCCGTGGTAACCTGGGCGCCCGGTTTCATCGGCGCCGATCTCAATGTAGGTGTGCTCTATATTGTTGCCCTCGGCTCCATCGGCATCATGGGGGCGTTGATGGCGGGCTGGAGCAGCAGCAACAAATATGCCGTGATTGCCAGCTTCCGCGTCGTGGCGCAGCTCCTGAGCTATGAGATCCCCATGGTGCTCGCCATGTTGGCGCCGGTTCTGCTCGTGCGCAGCATGCGCTTGACTGCGATTGTCGAAGGACAAGCGCTGCACCTAGGCAGTTTCAATATCGGATTGGGTTGGTTCGTCTTCATCATGCCGGCGTCCTTCCTCATCTTTCTCATTGCTGCCCTCGCGGAAAGTGAGCAGACGCCTTTTGACCTGCTGGAGGCCGAATCCGAACTGATCTCCGGGTTCAATATCGAGTACTCTGGCATGAAGTTCGCCATGTTCTACCTGGCGCAGTTTCTGAGTTCTTTCTTCCTCGGGGCAGTGGCCGTGATGCTCTTCTTGGGTGGTTGGCAAGGCCCGCTGGTCGATCAGTTGCCGTTCCTCGGCTTTATCTACTTCTTCGGGAAGGCGATGTTGTTCTTTCTTTTCGTCCAGTGGATCAAGGGGACGTTCCCACGCATTCGCATTGACCAGATGATGGGATTTGCCTGGAAAGTGCTGATCCCCGCGGTGTTGGTGCTCATATTGTGGCAGATGGTAGCGCTGAAGCTGCCTGTGGCTACATGGTTACAAGTAGTGCTGGTACTGCTTGGAAATCTGGCGACGCTGGCGGTCATCATCCGCATAATCAGCCGCCACTTCGCCAATGAGCAAATCACGACGAAACGCCAGTTCGAGCCGAAGTCCTTGATCGGCACCGTCCAGCCGGTTACGTCCTCGTCCGGCGACTGAAGCGAGGCCGGACGCGAGCGCTGATGGTCACCTGGACGCGAAGTTCCATATCGGGAATTGCCTGCAAGATGGCTGCAAACTATCGAAGCAAGGGTCTGTATTATGCCCGACATTAGCACGCTGATTCCGTTTCCAATTCCAACGCTGCAGCAGGTCATATTCATGGCCATCGCGCTCTTCACAGCTGCGGCGGCATTAGTCACCGTACTGGCGCCTAACATCTTTCACAATGCCATGGGTTTGGTGGCCACTTTCTTCGGCGTAGCCGGCGTGTATATTCTTCTGCAAGCGGAATTCCTGGCGGTGAGCCAGGTCCTGGTCTATGTCGGCGCTATCTCGACGCTAATCACTTTCGCAATTATGTTGACCAGGGGCATGATGAAGAGTGGGAGTCCATCCACGAATCGCCAGCTTCTGCCCACGGCCATCGTTACGGTGCTTCTTTTCCTGGTATTGATCGGTATCGTACTGAACGTAGCGTGGCCCGCAGGTAGTATGGACGTCAATCCGGGCGAAGAAATGATTGCGGACCTGGGCGAGTTGTTGGTAACTGCATATCTGGTGCCATTCGAGCTGATGGCTGTTCTGCTGCTGATCGCTCTCGCCGGCGCAATCATGTTGGCTCGGGACGATTAGGACACGCATACCCGGCTACGGTACCCAGACTTGGCAGGGCACGCGTATTCGGATTGCGTGTGGCTACTTGACATAGGTGAATCGATACGCGATCGAGCGTTTTTGGTTGTAGCGTGACGGAAGTTGTCTTTGACATGCGGTTACGACCCATGCGACAGCGGATCAAGGACTAGATGGATGGTTCCTCTTAACTGGTATCTCATACTTGCGGCGTTCATCTTCTGTTGCGGCCTATACGCCGCGCTGGCCCGCAAGAACGCAATCGCTGCCCTCATGGGTATCGAGCTGATGCTAAATGCAGTTAACATAAATCTGCTGGCGTTCTGGCGGCATGGCACGCAGGTAGCGCAACTGGCCGGACAGGCATTCGCCATCTTCGTGATTGCGGTTGCCGCTGCAGAGGTTGCCGTAGGATTAGCCTTGATAATTTCGGTCTATCGCCGCCGTAATACGGTCAATCTGGATGAGATCGACCTAATCAAGGGGTAGCCAACGCCCTGGCAGGCTGCATCACTTTCGAACTTTGCCGCCTGGGGTAGGTAGATTCTCGATGCCCAAGCAGATGTTGAGCGGTACACTGGACGAACAGTGCGCTTTTCTCTATGACCTGGGCCGTGAAAAGTTGGAGCAAGGCAACTATACCGGCGCCGTCCATGCCTTTCGCGAAATAGTGAAATATGCGCCGGACTATTTGGACACCGCCGAGTTGTTGGCAACGGCGCAGCGTAGAAAGTCTGAGCAGCGATCTCTGATCGTCAGCGCCTTTACCGGCGCAATCGTGATGGTAGGCGTGGGCGGCCTGATTCGCTTACAAAATGATTTGTACCTGTTGGTCTTTGCCATTGTTGGCCTAGTGCTTGGATACGCAGTCGGGAATCTGTGGAACAGCCGGCGTCGGAAACGATCTACTTGAAGCGGCGCACTACAGAGTATGTACGGACCATCAATCGCCAAAGTGCGCATTCG
>JBJYWX010000217.1:0-4199 GCA_046259695.1 Promineifilaceae bacterium (SeqCode)
AATAGGAATACTGAGGGGCAAACCCTAAACCCCAGGAAATCACCTGGCCGAGAATCAGTGAGCTGACCACGGCGCCCAGCAGACTGCCCATGCCGCCCAAGATGATCACTACCAAGGAATATATAAGTATGATGGCATCACCACCCGGGCTGAGCTGAAGATAAGAACCACCAAGTACGCCGGCGAAACCACCTAAGAATGCGGACAGCACAAAGACCGCGGCGTAAATCACATTAATATTAATGCCCAAGGCATTAACCGTCTCTCGATCATCTACCCCCGCACGCACTGCCGCCCCCAGTTTCGTACGATAGATTAGCCAGCCCAGCATAACCGCAATGAAAATGCTGACACCCATCATCACGAAACGGAATCCCGGATAGGTAATTTCAAGAAAATGAATGGAAGGATTCAGGTATTCAGGCACGTTCAGCGTGACCGGGTTTCGCGGCCAGAAGACAAGCGATAGGTCAGCAATAATCATTGCCAGGGCGACGGTAAGCAGTGTTTCAGGCAGATCGTCCCCTCGCACGCGCGTCAACATAAAACGTTCGAATATGAACCCAAGCAGCGCGATCGAGATACCACCCGCCAACAACGCCAGTACCCAGTTGTCGGTGGCCCGAACTACCGACCAGCCAATGTACCCACCTAACATGTAGAAAGCACCATGCGCTAAGTTGACTACACGCATTAACCCAAAAGCGAGGGTCAGACCACTCCCTAACACAAAAAGAATTGAAGCAAGCGTGAGCCCATTTAGAATCAGCAGAATGTATCTTGTTTCCATTTGACTTACTGTCTTCTCTAGGCAGGTGGTATTCAGCTCACTTACAACAGAACCTTTAAGCCTATCTGAATGCGATGCTGACGTTCGTTTTGTTCAAGGGGACTGTGCATCGCGGTCGGATGGCAAACTCCATCTACTACTGCGCGCCAAAAACTATATGAGTTGTTCAGTCGCCTGACTTATCCTCGATCATCTCCAGCAACTTGGCACTCATACTATCGGCAAATGCGGGGTCATTGATGTGCAGGTCAAGTTCAATCAGCGTCACCTTTTCAGCGTCAAGGTTATCCCTCAGGGCCTGAAACAACGCGGCGTCCGCCTCTGGGCTGTAGAACGGCTGTCCAACGGCATCGATCATGCTGACTCCCTTAAGTGGAATAAAGAGCGCTGTTGGCCCAGTGGCCCGATTGAGTTTCTCGGCGATGATCCGTCCCAACTCGGCGCATTCCGCCGGAGTTGTACGCATCAGCGTTACCTGGTCATTATGCTTATAGAGCGTGCGGTCTTTGAAAGCAGCGGGCACGGTATCGATTGCCCAGAAGTTAACCATATCCAGTGCACCAACTGAAACGACCTGAGGAATACCTGCCTTTGCTGCGGCCTCCAGGCGCGTCGGGCCTGCACTCAAAACACCCCCGACCAATTCGTCACACCATTCCGTCGTAGTTATGTCTGCAACTGCGCGAACATAGCCGTCTTCAATGAGGCCTTCCATTGCCTTGCCCCCGCTGCCGGTCGCATGAAAGACAAGCACTTCATAGCCATTTGCTTCAAGGTCTTCTCGCGCACGTGTTACACAAGGCGTGGTAACCCCGAACATCGTCGCCGCGATAATCGGTTTGTCTTCCCCTTCAGGTGCCGGTTGCTCAACCATGCCGCAGATCGCACCTACCGCATTGGTGAATACCCGGCGTGAAATGCTATTGAGCCCGGCCACATCAACGACTGAATACATCATCGTGAGGTCTTTAACGCCAACATAAGGACTGATGTCCCCCGATGTCAGAGTAGAGACTATAAGTTTCGGAAAACCAACGGGCAGCGCTTTCATGGCGGCACTGGCAATGGAGGTGCCTCCTGATCCGCCCAGACCTAGGATGCCATCAATTTCGCCCGTTTCGTTTAGCTCCGCAGTCAGTTTGGCTGCCCCAATCGACATTGCCGAAATCGCCGCGCCCCTGTCCTGAGCCTCGCGCAAATGCGTTAAGGTAGTCCCGCCCGCTTCTGCTACTTCTCCGGCTGCAATATCCGGCTGGAATGCCGGCTCTGCAGATACACCGGCATCCATCACAATCGTCCTGTGTCCGCGCTGAATTATCAGATCGCGTACAAACGCAAACTCTATACCTTTTGTATCTAGAGTCCCTATGAGTAATATTGTCGCCATCATTTAGCCCCCTACCACAGGCTTCGCCTCTATAAAGTCATTTCATCGACACAGTCACTTCTGAGCACCACAACCCTGGTTGTCGTCCACGGAAGGGCTTGGCCATACAGCAGTGCACTGGGAAATAGTCGCTCCTCACGCCTCCGAATCCGCGTCTGCCTGCTTGAACGGCAGCGTTTTCATTTCTGTAAATTCGCGCACCTGCGCGGTAATAGCCCGTTCAACCGGTAGGCGCTCCATGCTCGTTGCGCCATAGAAGCCATTCACGCCAGGCATACGCTCCAAGGCCTGAGAAACAGTTTCCGGCCAGTCAAAAGGACCGCCATGGCAAATTACCAACACATCCGGGCGCACCTCGCGGGCGGCAGCAGCAATGCGGTTAGTAAAGTCGATGGCATCATCAAGGGTCATAGCCTTTGTCGCACCGATGGTGCCGCCGGTGGTCAGCCCCACATGGGCTACGATCAAGTCTGCGCCTGCCTCAGTCATTGCCTGGGCGTCTTCTTCCGAAAATACGTAGGGCGTAGTCAAAAGATCCATATCGTGAGCTAAGCGGATCATCTCAACTTCCTTTTGATAGCTCAGCCCTGTCGCTTCCATGTTCTCGCGCATGATGCCGTCGAAAAGTCCAACGGTAGGAAAATTTTGGACGCCGGAGAAGCCCATTTCCTTAACCTGACGCAAGAACTGAGGCATCAAGCGGAAGGGATCCGTGGCATTAACGCCGGCCAAGACCGGCGTATGTTTCACGACCGGCAGAACTTCACTGGCCATTTCCATCATGATCGCGTTGGCGTCACCATAGGCAAACAGGCCGGTAATGGATACGCGTCCTGCCATACGATATCGTCCAGTATTGTAAAGAACGATTAGGTCTATGCCTCCCGCCTCTTCACACTTAGCAGAAATGCCGGTCCCGGCACCACCTCCAATAATTGGCTTGCCTGCTTCAGCCTTGGCATAGAGGTTCTTTAATATCTCGGATCGTGGGATTGCCATTGTTTTCCTCCTCGGCTACAAGGTTTGCTCCCGGTTACTTTGATTTGTTACCCCAATATCTCCCGGCCATTTGCTAACTGAAACGCCCGAGCATGTTCTTCCTAACATTCTGCATATGCGTAAGCATCAACTCCTCCGCCAGCTGCGAGTCACCCGCTATTACCGCCTCGGCGATACGGCGATGTTCGGCCGTGCCGTCAAGAATGTACTGCTTACTGGTATACTGATCCGTTACTGTTCGCAACACGCGATTGCGGAACTGCATGACTAATTGGGCAAGATACTTATTAGGGCAGTAGGTGGACAATATCTCATGGTATACCGTGTCGGCCCTGGACCATGCTCCCCGATCGTCGGCCTCCGCCGCCTGCTCCATTAAGTCCAACGTTTCTAACAACTGCGCTTGGGCATCAGGAGGAAGCCTACCGGCGACAAGAGCGGCCTGGTTTGGTTCCAGAAGCATACGTACATCGACAGAATCCAGGGCTTCCTGGAATGAAGGAGCAGCGACCGATATAGAATGCCCGGGAATGATCTCAATAATGCCTTCTTGGGCGAGACGCCTTACAGCCTGAGATACGGGCGTGCGGCTAATACCCAGTAGCTGCGAAATTCGATTTGTTGACAGATTGTCACCTGGTTTGAAGCCGCCGTGGCGTAGTGCATCCAGGAGGCGAGCGTAGGCTACATCACTTAGAAGGCCATCTTCTTCCACTTCTGGTAATGGCTCCGAGGCCAAATAACGCTCCAGCTTTCGGTTCCCGTTTCCGGCCATGTGCCCTATTCCCCTGCTGATTAACTCCCAATAAAGCGAGGAATCCTTAATTGAATGTAAGTTGCATGCAACTTACATTCAATGCACATTGTACGGTGAAACTAGCAATTGTCAAGGGCGAGATTTCCTGCCGGCTCGCCTCAATGCGAATCTTCGTCTAAGGGGGTTCCCTTCAATTTGTCCAGCAAATCTTTGATGATATCTGCTGCTTCTTGTCTATCTTCGTTTCGCTCTTCGCCAGTGTAGCG
>JBJYWX010000218.1:0-5783 GCA_046259695.1 Promineifilaceae bacterium (SeqCode)
CGGATCCATGTCTTCCAACCGGCCGATAACGCCGATAAAGAACTCGTCCGCCGGCGTGCCGACGCGCGATTCGCCAGGATCGATCGTTTCGGCCCGTGCATCTTCCAGAATGAGCCAGGATACCATGCTGTCACGGTAAGCCTGGTTCTGCTGGACGCTGGCAATAGCTTCATTCAGGCGTTGCAGAAGTTCAGTATTACCGTCCTCGACGGCAATGCCATACGATTTTTCACTGATCCAGGCATCACGCCCGGTTCCGCCAGCGATCCTGAGCTGTTCAGGGAATGATTGTACGAAATAGTCGGCGCTCGTGCTGTCCAGGACAACTGCCCGCACTGTCTCGTCTATTAGTGCTTGAACAACTTGATTGGGTTTTTCGTATTCATTAAATAGGTCGGAATCCGCGATCTGCAAGAGCTCACGAGCAATGAGTTCGCCCTGACTATTGTTTTGCACACCAATAGGCATACCTGGGCGCAGGTCCTGGGGAGATTGCAGCTCTGCCTCGTCGGCCAGGAGCAGCAATACTTGTCCAACTTCAAGGTAAGGGTCGGTGAAGGCTATACCCGGCAGCGGGTTCTCCGGGATGAGCAGTGATGACATGACTGCGTCAAACCCGGCCGTTTCTCCCTTGGACAGGAGCTCCAGTACGCCTTGCGATGGCGTCACCACAAATTCATAGTTGAGGCCGGCTGCCGCCGCGATTTGGTCCATGATTTCTTTATCAAACCCTTCGATCGTGCCGAATTGGTCGAAATCCAGGAAAGGCGGCAGGGGGGCGTCAGTGGCGATGACGATGAAATCCGGATCGCGCGTGGGAATTGGCGCAACTGTCGGCTGTGGCTGCTCGGGTGTGGCTGTCGGATTAGCGCCTACGCTGCCAAAATCCGCGTCTCCACAGGCGGCCAGCAGTCCCAGGCAAATGGCACACAATAATAAGAGCTTATGGCGCAGTGTCAATGCGTTCATTGTTCCTCGTCCTCATGCTCCCATACAGGGGAAGGCAAGTATAACAAGGCGAATTGGGTGGGCAAAAGGGGGTTATATTCGGTTAAGCGGGCCCGTAGCCGCTCCTAGACGACGTTGTATTCCAGGCTGCTGCGCCCTAAATCAAAACGGCGATAGTCGAGCGCGCTGAGATCCAGGGTGTGGGCACGGCCGTCGAGGACAATCTCCGCCGTCAATACACCGGCAATTGGGCCATGCATGAAACCGTGGCCAGAGAAGCCGCTAACAACGACATAGCCATCCAGACCGGGCACGTCACTGATTATAGGATGGGCGTCGGGCGTGACTTCATATAGGCCGGCCCAATGGGCCAGCAGCCCGGCCTGTTCCAACAGAGGCAGTCGGGTCATGGCCGCTTCCATATGGTTATCTTCCCAGTTTTCATCAACTGTCTCGTCGAAGCCCGGCGGCTCATTAGGATTGGACATGCCAGTGAGAATGCCTTCGCCTTCGCGGTGAAAGTAGAGACTCCGCGCGAAATCGATAACGAAGGGGAAGTGAGGATCGAGCGCCGGTAAAGGGGTTGTGGTCAGTATCTGGCGGCGAATGGGTAAAACGGGCAGTGGGATACCGACCATCTCGCTCACTACGCCCGACCAGGGGCCGGCGGCATTGACTACGGTTTCGCAGGCGATTGCACCGCGATTGGTTTCCACACCGGATACGCGGCCCTGTTCGGTGCGAATAGCGGTGACGGCCGTATCTGTATGGCACCGCACGCCCAGCCGGCGTGCAGCAGCGATATAACCCGCGACCACGCCATTGGGATCAGCCAGGCCATCACCGGCGTGGAAAGTGGCGCCCAAACAATCAGGCGCGTGGAGCTGCGGCGCCTTCTGGCGCACTTCATCGGGCGTTAACCACTTCGTGGGCACGCCAAGGCCGTTTTGCAGCGCCACATTGGCCCGAAACTGGGGCAAGTCTGCTTCGTCGGTGAGCAGGAAAAGATAGCCGCAATAGCGCAGGTCTATCGGCTGGCCGGTTTCTTCTTCGAAGCGATCAAGCATGGGCAGGCTCAAGAGAGATAGGCGCACATTGATTTCGGTGCTGAACTGGTAACGAATGCCCCCGGCGCACTTGCCGGTAGCACCCTGGCCAAAGAAAGGTTGTTTTTCAAGTAAGATCACATCACGACAGCCGCGTAAGGCCAAATGGTAGGCCGTGCTGGCACCCATCACGCCACCGCCAATAACAACGACCTGTGCTAAATTTTCCAGTTCGCTCACTGTGCTAGCTCCATCCACTGCCCCTGAAGGCCGCTGCTGCCAGACAAAGCATGTCTGACAGCCGCTGTCTTATAGTTCGATCAAAGTGCCCAGGCCGCGCGCATTTGCATTGGCCAGAGCAATGCTGGCCGCCGCGGCATCCTGCACGGCAACGCCAACAGACTTAAAAAACGTGATTTCGTCCGCGTCTGTGCGGCCATGATGTATGCCGCTGACAATTTCGCCCAATTCAGCGGTAATATGGTCATGTGAAATATCGCCGTTCTGCAGCGGTATAATCAGGTCGCCCGCTTCGGCCAGAGCGGCCATGCGCGAGTCGACCACGACTAGCGCACGCTGCACCGTTGTAAGGTCGATTTCCTGCATCTCCGGCATAAAAGAGCCAATGCCGTTTACATGAGCGCCCGGCTTGAGCAGTGCGCCGTCAAACACGGGCGTTTTAGAGGTCGTGGCCGTACAGATAATGTCTGCACCGCGAACGGCGGCACCGGCATCGGCGGCGATAGTGATGGATGAGGGAATGGGGCCGCGTCCGGCCATCTCAACGGCGAATTGCTCTGCCTGGCGCTTAGCCAAGCTGAAGAGGCGCACTTCCTTGATCTGGCGCACTGTGCAAACTGCCTCTAACTGGGTGCGCGCTTGAACGCCGCTGCCGAAAATGGCGACGGTGTCTGCATCCTCGCGCGCTAATAGATCTGTGGCCGCGCCTGATACGGCGCCGGTACGAATGGCCGTGAGGCTTCCGCCTTCAAGCAGGGCCAGCGGCCGACCGGTTTCTGTGTCCACGGCCAGCACGAGGGCATGGATGGTCGGTAGGCCGATCTGGGAATTATGCGGAAATACGGACACGATTTTGACTGCCAGGTCATTGCTGTCCGCCAGATAAGCGGGCATAACCAACGTCACGCCGTTTCCGCCCACATCAATCTGGGTTCGTAAGGGCACGTCAGCTCGGCCAGTGGAGAGCTGGGCAAAGGCGTATTTCATGCCGCCGATCGCCTCGGCCATTGGCAAGGCAGCGGTTATGTCAGCTGCGGAAAGAAGGAGGAGTTGCATTAAGTGGCCGCAAGCGCCGGGATCCACCGCGCAAGAGATTTCACGGCGGTTCAACTGAACGGCTAATCGATGCCCAGGTAAACTTTCTTTATCATTTCATTATTTCGCAGCGCATCGGCCGAATCTTGCAAGACAATTTCGCCAGTTTGCAGAACGTAGCCGCGATCGGCAATCTGCAAAGCCATGTGCGCGTTTTGCTCCACCAGCAAAAGTGTTGTACCGGCTTCATTGATAGTTGAACAGGTGGAAAAGATTGCTTCAACCAGGACAGGGGCCAGACCCATCGACGGCTCATCCAAAAGCAGCAGACGTGGGCGCGACATGAGCGCGCGCGCAGTTGCCAGCATTTGCTGCTCGCCGCCGCTCAGGGTGCCGGCTACTTGATTCTTTCTCTCTTCCAAACGAGGAAAGATCTGGTAGATCTCCTTGAGGTCATTGGCAATGCCTTCCTTGTCCTTGCGGTGGAAGGCGCCCATTTCCAGATTCTCCAGTACCGTAAGTTTGGAAAAAACACCGCGGCCCTCAGGCACCATGGCGATCCCGCGCGACACTAATTCATGCGCCTTATATTGGCTCAGATCTTCACCCTCAAAAATGATGCTGCCTTCACGCAGGGGCATCAGGCCGCTGATGGCGCGCAAGGTAGTCGTTTTGCCCGCGCCGTTGCCACCAATGAGGGAAACGATCTCCCCTTCTTCAACTTTGAGAGATATTCCGCTCAAGGCATGAATATTGCCGTAGTAGGCATGAATGTTATTGACTTCTAGCATCGTCATTAGATAAGTTCCTCATTCGGAGACGCCGCAGTCGCCGGTCATATGATCAGGAAAGTTCTATGGTGCTGCTGGCAGCGGCACCACGGCCGAGATAAGCTTCAATAACTTGCTGATTGTCCTGAATTTCTCGCGGGCTACCCTCGGCGATCTTCTGACCATAGTCCAAAACTGTCACGCTCTCCGAAATGCCCATTACCACGCGCATATCGTGTTCTATAAGCAAAATGGTGATCCCTGTTTCATCCCGAAGCAGCCTGATAAAGGTGGTGGTCTCCGCTGTTTCACGCGGGTTCATGCCCGCTGTCGGCTCATCCAAGAGCAGCAGATCAGGATTGCCAGCAAGCGCGCGGGCGATTTCCAAGCGCCGTTGATCGCCATAGGGGAGGTTATCGGCAAGAATATCGCCTTTCCCTTTTAGCCCTACGAAATCGAGCAGTTCATTAGCGCGCGTCTGCGCCTCTTCTTCTTCTTGGCGATTTCCCCGCGTACGGAAAAGCGAACTAAACACGCCACTATGCAGCAGAGGCTCCATGCCGACGAGGATATTCTCGATGGTGGTCATATTGCCAAAAAGCCTGATATTCTGATAAGTACGCAAGATACCCTTGCGGGCGATTTCGTCTGGGGATTTGCCCTTGAGCGATTTTCCGTCTAAGAGAATATCCCCCTCATCGATGGTGTAGAAACCGGAGATACAGTTAAAAAACGTCGTTTTACCTGCGCCATTAGGGCCAATGATGCTGGTAATGGAGCCCTTGGGTATAGCTATGGATAGGTCATTGACTGCAACCAGGCCCCCAAAACGCTTGGTGACATGTTTTGCTTCTAGAAGCATTTCAGACATAGTGGTTACCCCGCAAGTGAGTGCAGATCTTCGTGATGAGGTCCTTCATGCATCGCTTCTTCCCCTTCCGAATGCAGTTCCCGTTGACGAACCTGAGAGGGCCACAATCCCTCCGGGCGCACCAGCATGGTTACAATGAGCAAGGCGCCGTACAGCAGTAAGCGATATTCGGCGAACTCGCGCAGCAGTTCGGGCATACCAACCAGTACGAATGCGCCGAGCACCACGCCTGGCAGGCTGCCGATACCGCCCACAATGACGAGGCACAGCACATTGATCGAAATAAGCAGGTTGAAGCTGTGGGGGAAGATGGAACTCAGGCGCGAGGCGAAGATCGCCCCCGCCAATCCGGAAAACGCGGCGCCGATGGCAAAGGCGAGCAGTTTTGTGTTGACCAGCCGGATGCCCTGCGCCTCGGCCACGTCTTCGTCTTCGCGCAAAGCCATCCACTGCCGGCCCAGACGCGCATCTCGCAGCCGGGCAGCGACGAACCAGGCCAGAGCAATGCCGGCCAATATCAGGTAATAGAATTCTTGCGGCTGGACGAAGGTAAAACTCAAGATCTCTGGTTTACCAATCTTCAATATACCTTGCGCGCCGCCAATGGCACCTTTTAGCAAGTCGGAAGCAGCCAGGACACGGATAATTTCGCCAAAGGCCAGGGTGACAATTGCCAGGTAGTCACCGCGCATGCGCAAGACCGGGATACCCAGGATGATCCCGGCCGTCATGGCTGCGAGAACACTGATTGGCAGCGCCGTCCAGAATGACATACCGGCGACACCCAATTCGCCGGTGGAAGTAAGCAGCCCCATCGTATAAGCGCCGATGGCGATGAAAGCCACATAGACAAGATCGAGCAGGCCGGCGAAT
>JBJYWX010000219.1:0-5258 GCA_046259695.1 Promineifilaceae bacterium (SeqCode)
GGCCAATTTCCGCTCGACGCGCTCGAGCAGCGGCTGGAGCAGCCAGGGCGGGCAAACGCGCAACCCGTACGCGCTGGACCGCAATCCCTGCGGATCCAGTTCCGGTTCGGGCGTGGCGGCGGCGGCCTATCTGTGCGCGGCGGCGGTGGGCACGGAAACCAACGGCTCGATCGTTTGCCCGGCGCATGCCAACGGGGTCGTGGGCATTAAGCCGACGGTTGGCCTGCTCAGCCGCACAGGCATCATCCCCATTTCGCATAGCCAAGATACAGCGGGACCCATGGCGCGCACCGTGACCGACGCGGCCGTGCTGCTGGCGGCGATGGCCGGCGTCGACGCCCGGGACGAGGCGACCATGAACAGCCCGGTACTTGGCCCGGTGCATGATCTGCTTGCTAAGGGGGCGATGCGCGGCGCGCGGATTGGCGTCGTGCGCAACCTGTGCTGCGGTGATCCGCAGATAGAAAGCATCCTGGAAGCGAGTCTGGACGTGATGCGTAGGCTGGGAGCGACGATTATTGATGAGGTGATTATCGGCACACACAGCCAGCTTAAGGAACCGGAGCTGGAGGTGGAGCATTATGAATTTAAAGCGGGCCTAAATGCTTACCTGGCGAAGCTAGGGCCGGTGGCACGGGTCCATTCCCTGGAGGATCTCATTGCCTATAATGAAGCCAATCGCGAGGTGATGATGCCCTATTTCGGCCAGGAGCATTTTCACGCGGCCGAGGCCAAGGGGCCGCTGACAGACCCGGCCTACCGGCTGGCGCGTACCGAGTGCCTGCGTCTGGCGCGGCAAGAGGGGATAGACGCGGCGCTGGCCGCGCACGACCTGGACGCCCTTGTCGCCCCGACCGGCGCGCCGCCCTGGCTCACGGACTGGATCAACGGCGATTCTTACAAAGGCGGTAGTTCTTCCCTGGCGGCCGTGGCCGGTTATCCCGCAGTCAGCGTGCCAGCGGGCTTTGTTTGGGGGCTCCCGGCTAATATCTCCTTCTTTGGCGGCGCGTGGCAGGAGGCGAAGTTGATTGGCCTGGCCCATGCCTTTGAACAGGCGACTCTAGTCCGGCGCCCGCCGCAGTTCCGGCGGTCCGTCATTTTTAGTGAGTAGGTTGGGTGAACGGTCCGCGGCCGCCGGGATCGCTGCTACAATAGCTTGTTGCCTGTTACTGCTTAATCACTTAGCTGCGGAGGTATGTAATGAATCACCAGGCCGAAATGCTTTTACAGGAGTTTGCCGCTTACACGCGAAATCAGGACGATCAGGAGAATATTCTTTCACTCTACTTGGTAGTTGATCCCGCTGACGAGCGCAATCGCGGCGAGCCCAAGTGGCCCATCTTCCTCAAGAACGCCCTGGCGGATATTGAAAAGGAACTCGATCCGCAGCAGACCAAACAATATAAAAATGTGCGCTTAAGCGACCAATCGGACAAGACAAAATGGGCGCGCACGCGCCTGCGGCTCGATAACTTTATCGATGGCTATATGCCTGAGGGTAAGACGCTCGTAATGTTTGTGGGACCGAACCGCCTGTTGTCTTATGAACTGCCGGTGGCGCTGACCAACCTCGCTTACTACGGCCAGCCGCATATCGCTGAATTCCTTTACGCGCTTGATGAGTACCAGGAATATTTGGTTGTCCTCTTTGCCCAGGACAGAGCGCGCGCCATAAACATGTTCCTCGGCCAAACAGCCGATGACGTCAGCATTCACATCGACCAGACCTGGCATCGTAAACTGCATAAGACGGCGCATGATGCCACGCTTTCCGACCGGCTGGATGAGATCGACCGCCGTTTCGCGCGCCAGATGGCAGCGGAGCTAGACAAGCATTACCTCGACTCCGATGATGTGGAACGCATTATCTTCGGCGGCAACCTGCAGGTGGCGCACGCGGTGCGCAACTATCTGCATCCTTCGGTGGCGGACAAAGTAGTCGCCATGATGCCCGTGCCTATTGATACATCGGCACCCGAGATTGCGGGACAGATAAGGCCTGTAACCGTAGCCGCGGAACGGGAGTTTGAAGAGCGGTTGGTGCAAGATCTGCTGGGCCGCGCCAAGGCCGGCGGCCGCGCCGTGCTGGGGCAGGAATTGGTTAATGAAGCGCTGGACCGACAGGCAGTAAGTGAACTGGTATTGATCTATCCTGCCGACATGGATGAAGCGGATGATCTATTGGTCAAGGCGCTGCACTCCAGCGCGGATACCGAATTCGTCGAAGGCGCCCCGGCCGCCGCGCTCCAGGAAGCCGGGGGCATCGGAGCCTTCCTTTACTATACCTTCTAGTTAAAGCAACTAGCGGATGTTCTTTATTCTGCCGGCGACAGGCGCCCGTCGCCGGCAAATGTCTGCTGTTGCCTGGCGGGAACCAATTGCCTCTAGCCGGCGTTGTGGTTGTAATGTCGCTGACGGTTCGGCTGTTTGCTAACCGGAGGCGCTGGATTGTTATTGTAAGCATGGAGAGTAAGGAATGAAAAGACCATCATGGAAGTTATTGGCATCTTTGCTGGCCATACTGCTCTTTGCTGCGGCGTGCAGCGAGCAGCAGCCGGCTGACGAAGCTACTGTCGATCAAGCACCTGCCGCAACGGTAGAAGAAGCGGCGCCGGCTGCAGTTGCCCCCGCTGAAACCCAGGCAGAAGTGCCGCAGCAGCAAGCGGATGCCGGTGAGGCGGCGTACCCGGTCGATCAGCCCGAATCGGCGCAGCCGATCGACAGCTTCGGCGAAGTGGCCGGCCAGTTATGGGTGTTGGTTGCTTATGGCGATGCCCTGAACCCGATCGTTGTGCCGGAAGGCACGGTGGTGACCGCAACCTTTGATAGTGCCGAGGGGCAGGTGACGGGCAATGCTGGTTGTAATAACTATTTTGCCGGCTTTACGTCCACCAACGATGGCGGGCTGACCGTCAATGGGCCGATCGGGGCCACGATGATGGCTTGCCCCGAAGGAATGGATATCGAAGCGGCCTACCTGGCCGCGCTAGAGAATGTCACCGGCTGGACCATTAATGAGAACGGCCGTTTGGAACTGCCTTACAGCAGCGGCCAGCCATACGCTGAGCAGCTGGTCTTCGCGCCGGGTGAAACGCCGCTGACCGGCGTTGTCTGGCAGCTTGTAAACTTCGGTGATCCGGAAAACCCCACTGAGCTGGAAGAAGGAACGACGGTGACGGCCGTCTTTCTGCCGGAAACGGACACGACCGGCACCATCAGCGGCAGCGCGACTTGCAACAATTACAGCGGCGGTTACACCCTGGACGGCGGCTCCATCAGCTTCAGTCCCATCGCGAGCACGATGATGATGTGCCCCAGCGGCATGGAGCAGGAAACAGCTTACCTGGCCGCGCTGCAAGGAGCGCAGACATTCGAGATGAGCGGCCGCACGCTGCGCATCACCTATGATGGCGGCGTTCTGACATACAGCTCTTTGAACCTGCCCCTGGAGCATGTGCTGTGGCAGGTCGTGACGGTGGGCGGTGAAGCCGTGCCTGAGGATGTAACTATTACGGCGCTGTTCACGCCCGGTGATGTGGCGGGCAGCGGCGCCCTGGGCGGCAATGCCGGCTGTAATCATTTCAGCACCAGTTACGAAACAAGCAGTGATTTGAGCACGAACCCGGCGACTAACTCGATCAGTATCGCCAGCCCGATGGCTATGACGATGATGCTCTGCCCCGACGAAACCCTTTCGGCGCTGGAGAGCAGCTATATCGAGATGTTGGGAACGGCCGAGACATTTGAGATCCTGGGCGAGCAGATGGTCATGCATACGGCGAACGGCGATATCCAGTTCGCCGCCGACCGCCAGCCGCTGCTGGGCACGCTGTGGACGTTGATTTCGCTTGGTGACGCCGAGAAACCTGAGCCCCCTGTTGAAGGCAGCCGTTTCACGGCGACCTTCAACCGCCTGCCAAACCTGCCCACGGGCACGGTCACGGGTGAAACGGGATGTAATGATTACAACGCGACCTTCGCCGCCGACTTGACATCGATCAAGATTAACCTGCCGCAAAAGAGCAATAATGAGGAATGTCCCTGGGGGACGGGCGACTTTGTTGTCGAGCAGCAGTACTTCCTGGGCCTGAACGCGGCCACGAGCTACCGCATCCTGGGCGACAATTTGCAGCTTCTCTCCGGTGAAGGCGAAACGGCGCAGGTGATGAACTTCGTGGCCACGCAGCCGGAGATTGAGCCGGAGCCGGAAGTGCCGGCGCTGGATTTGACGCCTTTGGCGGGCACCTTCTGGTATTTGTCAGCCATGGGCGATACTCCCATCCTGTCGGGTACGGAGATCACAGCCGCCTTTGAGGTAAACGAGGATGGCGTCACGGGTGCGGTCAGCGGCTCTGCCGGCTGCAACGCCTACAACGCGGACATCGGACCGAATTTCGCGGTTGGTCCTGTTGCCACCACACAGAAGGCGTGTGAGCCGGCTGTGATGTCGCAGGAATCGACTTACCTGACCTGGTTGGGCAGCGCTTACGACTTCGACCGCGCCGGCGACCAGCTTCTTGTCTCGACGGCCAACGGCGTCTTGATTTTTAACAGTAGCCCCATCCTGGACCAGGCCCGCGAATTGCAGAATGGGACCTGGTATGTGATTTCCTACGGGTCCCTTACGGCGATCGCCGGCAGCAATCCCACGGCGCGATTTGCCGCAGATGGCAGCACGCTGAACGGCAACACGGGATGTAATGAGTACAATGGCGCTTACCGGACGGAGCAGGGTAATTCGCTGACGATCAGCGGCATTGCTTCCACCAAAGCGGCCTGCACCAGCGACGCGCTGGCTCGCCAGGAGGAGACTTTCCTGCGCCTTATGCCGGCCGCGGTGAGCTACAGGGTGAGCGGCACGCAGCTGCAAATTGTGACCGCCGATGGCGGCACGATGAATTTCACCTCCATCCCGCCGCAGGCGCCTGTCCCGCCGACGGCCGTGATCGTGAGCGGCGACTTTGCTGATACCGGCCAGCAGCTCACCTTCGACGGTTCGCAGTCGCGGGCCGGGTCGGTGCCCATTACCCGCTTCCAATGGGATATGGGCGACGGCACCCAGCTTTCCGGGCCGACGGTCAAATATACATACAATACGGCCGGCACCTACACCGTGACCCTGACGGTTACCGACCAGGCCGGGCTGCAAGGCAGCACGACCCGCACCATCCAGGTTAATCCGGTGGTTGAAGTTACGCCCCCGGTGGCCGTGATTGAAGGACCCGCCACCGCGTTCGTGGGCGAAGTCGTGACCTTCA
>JBJYWX010000220.1:0-9638 GCA_046259695.1 Promineifilaceae bacterium (SeqCode)
CAACAGGCTAAAAAGGAATATCATCCTCTTCCTGCACCGGGGCGCCGCCATCAAAGCTGTCGGACCCACCCATATCGGCCATGGCTTCATCGCGTCCCCCCATGAACTGCACATTGAACGCGCGCAGTTCATAAGAAGCGCCGACAGTACCATCTTGACGGGTATAGGTACGAGGACCGCCTGTCTGCGGATCGGGCGTCAAACGTCCTTCAACTAAAACGCGACGTCCCTTGCTTAAATATTGGTTGGCCGTTTCAGCCTGTCGCCCCCAAACGCTCACACGGAACCAGGTCGTCTCGTCAACTTGCTGTCCCGTTCGCTGATCGTTCCAGCGGCGGTTGGTAGCCACGCTAAAATTGGTGACGGCTGTGCCGTCGGGCATATAGCGCATTTCGGGGTCACCGCCAAGGTTTCCCACGATGATTACTTTCTGATACATGGGCACTCACTCCATTTTAGACTTGTACAACGTTAAGTTTCTAATTCTCGGTAAATTCACAAGCCTCAATTGCTGCAAGCATTTTAGCACAAAAGTTCTAAATTAGCAAGCATTTTCGGCCGGAAATTGGCCATTATTCTTAGACCCAGCCGCGCAGGCGTACCGCCTCGGCGACGCGGTTCACGGCTACCAGGTAGGCCGCCACGCGTGTCTCTACATTGCGCGCCTCGGCCATCTTATGCACGGCATGGAAAGCCGTGGTCATCTTCTGATCCAGGCGCTCATGCACCAGCTTCTCGTCCCAATAATACTGGTATGCGTTTTGCACCATTTCAAAGTAGGAAACGGTCACGCCGCCCGCATTGCAGAGGAAGTCGGGAATGATGGTTATGCCTTTTTCATGGAAGATCTTATCCGCTTCCGGCGTCGTGGGGCCGTTGGCTAGCTCGGCGACAATGCGCGCTTTTACATTGGCCGCGTTCTTACCCGTCAGCTGGTTCTCAATCGCCGCCGGCACAAGGATATCAACGTCCAGTTCTAGCAGATCCGCATTGCTGATCGGTTCTGTATCCGGGGCGCCTTCTACTTTGCCCGTGCGGCGCAGTTGTTTGGCAACGCTGTCTGGATCAAGGCCCTTATCACTATAAATGCCGCCAAATTCATCACTCACGGCCACAACTTTCAAGCCAAAATGTTCCTTGCCCAGACTGTGGGCAAAGGAGCCGACATTACCGTAGCCTTGAATGGCGCAGGTGGCGCCATCCAGGTCGAGCCCTTGCAGCCTGGCTGCTTCGCGGATGGTAAACAACCCGCCCAGCGCCGTAGCCGGGCCGCGGCCGGCCGAACCGCCAAGCTGCTGTGGTTTGCCCGTGATCACGCCCGGTTCATGATAGCCCTTAATTGTTTCGTACTCATCGAGCATCCAGGCCATCACTTGCGGATTGGTGTGCACATCGGGCGCGGGCACATCTTTGGTCAAACCTACATAGGGCGCCAGCGCCCGCATGTAGCCACGGCTGAGCCGTTCCAATTCTCCGGCGGACATCTCACGTGGTTTGCAGATCACGCCGCCCTTGGCGCCGCCAAGCGGCACGTCAGCCACGGCCGTCTTCCAGGTCATCCACGCCGCCAGGGCGCGCACCGTATCGATCGTCTCGTCGGGATGGAAGCGGACGCCCCCTTTCCCCGGCCCGCGTGCGTCATTATACTGCACGCGGAAGCCCTGGAAGGTCTCCACGTGCCCGTCATCCATACGCACGGGAATGGTGAAATGAAATTCGCGCATAGGCCGGCGCAGGAAGGCATGCATATCAGGATCAAGTTGTAGAACGGCCGCCGCCTCGTCGAGCTGGGCTTGCGCAATGGCGAACGGGTTCAAGTTTTCGCTCATGGGAAATCACCTCAATTGTTGAATATGTGGGAATATTTCTACGCTCGTGGGAGCATGCTCGTAACCGATTTTCAGGTGCAAGCAAGTGCGCAGGGACACGTGGTAAGCATAACAGAGAGGCTATTGTTTGACGAGAAAACGCCCCTGTCACTCAGGAGCAGGGGCGCTTTCTACTTCATGAGGAGGCGCGCGGTTTACACCCAACCGCGCAGGCGAACTGCCTCGGCGACGCGGTTCACCGCGACCAAATAGGCGGCCACGCGATTATTCACCTGGTAGCGCTCGGCCGTGCGATGAACGGCATGGAAGGCGTTGGTCATCTTCTCATCCAGGCGCTCATGCACCATGTCTTCCGACCAGTAGTACTGGTAGGCATTCTGAACCATTTCGAAATAGCTAACCGTGACGCCGCCCGCATTACAGAGGAAGTCAGGAATCACATAGACGCCATTTTCGTAAAGAATCTCATCAGCCTTAGGCGTAGTTGGGCCATTAGCCAGCTCGGCCGAAATCTTGGCCTTGATCCGGCCCGCATTTTCAGCCGTAATGACATTTTCCAACGCTGATGGGAAGAGCACATCCACGTCGAGCTCCAGCAGCTCCTCGTTCGTTATCGCGTCACAATCACCAAAATCAGCGACGGCGCCAGTGCTGCGCTTATGCGCGTAGGTCGCTTCATACTCCAGGCCCTTGGCACTGTAAATGCCACCCCGCGAGTCGCTTACAGCGACAACTTTCATGCCTAGAAGCTCTTCGGCCAATTGGTGGGCGTAGGTGCCGGCGTTGCCGTATCCTTGAATCGCAGCCGTTCTACCACGCAAATCCATCCCCAGGACCTTCGCCGTTTCGCGCAGCGTATAAATACCGCCGCGCGCCGTGGCATCGTCTCGCCCGGCAGAGCCGCCAAGCTGTAGCGGTTTGCCGGTGATCGCGCCTGGTTCGTGGTGGCCCACCAGCGCCTCATATTCATCCATCATCCAGGCCATGATCTGGGGGTTGGTATAAACATCAGGTGCGGGAACATCTTTAGTAATGCCGATAAAGCGAGCGATATTACGCATATAGCCTCGGCACAAGCGCTCCAATTCAGTCTGGGTCAACTGGCGCGGATCGACGATGATGCCCCCTTTGGCGCCCCCCAGTGGGATATTTACCACGGCTGTCTTCCAGGTCATCCACGCCGCCAGGGCGCGCACCGTATCGATTGTTTCATCCCAGTGAAAGCGTATGCCCCCCTTAGCCGGTCCGCGCGCGTCATTGTACTGCACGCGAAATCCCTTGAAAGTGCGCACGCTGCCGTCGTCCATTTTCACAGGAATCGTGAAATGATGTTCGCGCATGGGCTCGCGCAGGAAGGCATGCATGTCCGGGTCGAGCTGCAGCACTTCCGCTGCTTCATCGAGCTGCGCCTGGGCAATGGTAAATGGGTTCAATTGTTCGCTCATCAGATTTAGCTCCTCTAGACTCTAGATAAGTGGGGAAATTTGGGAATGTTCCTGGCGGCTAAGGCCACGCCCTGTTTTTAGTGTGCGTCAATCAGAGATGGCTTGTCAAGTGACAGCTGTCACATGTTTTCGGGCAGGTCAAAACTAGGCGGCAAGGCTGCTGTTTATGCTTCCCAACTATTTCGCGCTCTGGTAAACTCACTGGCGCTTTGCACAAATTGCAGCACGAAAAGAATGGTGATGAATAGTATGAATTTTTTGTACGCTGCAGGTCTAAGCCTGGCCATCGTGGCTTTGGCCTATTGGCGTGGTTCTCTTTCCCTCTCGGGTGCGCTCGGTGCACTAATCATCGGCATTCTGACCTTTGGTTTCGGAGGGTGGCAGTGGGGTGTCCTACTCGCCTTCTTTTTTGTCAGTTCCAGCCTGCTCTCCCACTTCAAGGAAGCGGATAAGAAGGCGGCGGCGGAGAAATTCGATAAGGGCCACCGGCGCGATATAGGACAGGTAATGGCCAACGGCGGGCTCGGCGCCCTGCTGGCCACGCTGAGCGCGCTGGTGCCGGCTACGCTAGTTCCGCCCGCGACCTGGTTCTATGCTTTCGTGGGCGCCATGGCCACAGTAACGGCCGACACTTGGGCCACCGAATTGGGCACTTTGAGCAAGCAGCCGCCGCGCCTTATCACGACGGGCAAAACGGTCGACGTCGGCACGTCCGGTGGCGTCTCACCCCTGGGCACGGCCGTTTCGCTGGCCGGGGGGCTCCTGGTTGGCCTGCTGGGCGGGCTCATTACGCCTTACAGCGTCCTACTGACCACGGCCGCCGGCGCCCTGGGCGGCCTGGCCGGTTCACTGCTGGACAGCCTGTTAGGAGCGACGGTACAGCAGATCTACTACAGCGACGCGCGCCAGAAAGAAACGGAAAAGAAGCTTGAGAAGGACGGTACCCCGAACCGGCCGCTGCGCGGCTGGCCCTGGATGAATAACGACGTGGTCAACTTGTTCGCGTCGATCACCGGCAGCCTGGTCGCTATGGCCGCCGCGATGTTACTCGCCTGAAGCAGCTCAGGCCAGGCGTTTATTAAGTAGCCTAAGGAGGCTAGATGAGTTCTGAAGAAAAGATAATGACTGCCGAACTTCTATACGACCTGCAGGTGGTATCCGATCCGCAGTTGTCTCCAGATGGCCGCCAGATCATATTCGGCGTTCAATGGGTTGATCGGACAACGGAGAAAAAGCACAGCAACTTGTGGCTCGTTGGCGTCAATGGCGAGCCGGCAAGACAGTTCACGTATGGCAAGCAGAGCGATCGCCACGCGCGCTGGTCGCCGGATGGCCGCTTCATTGCTTTTGTTTCCAACCGTCTGGACGAGAAGCAAGAACAGCTCTTTCTGCTACCCTTCTTTGGTGGCGAAGCGCGGCCGCTCACCGATCTAAAAGGCAGCATAGCAGGCTTCGAATGGTCGCCGGATGGGCAGCGGCTGGTGATGCAGTTCCGGCAGAAAGATGCGGAACTATTGGAGCGTGAAGCGGACGAAGCGAAAAAGAAGCTGGGCGTCGTGGCGCGGCATATCACCAGTCTGGAATACAAACTGAATGGCTCCGGCTATTTACCCCAGGAGAAATGGCATATATGGACCGTCAACACCGAAGACGGCGCGCTGCAGCAGCTTACCGAAGGCGACTATAGCGAGCTTAGCCCGCGCTGGTCTCCCGATGGCTCGCAGATTCTATTTCTCAGCAACCGCAGCGAAGATCCTGCGAAGGAAATCGACGCTGTAGATCTCTATTTGATCGCGGCCGGTGGTGGTGAGCCAACCAAAATAGAGACTCGTTATGGTCGCAAAATGCTGGCTTCATTTTCGCCCGACGGCAAAAGCATCGCCTACCTGGGGCGCGAACAGACCGGTCGCTTCTATCAAAATACCAGCATCTTTGTTGTGCCTACGGCAGGCGGCGAAGCGCGCAACATCTCGGCTCCTTTCGACCTGCATTTCTCAACAGCCACCTACCCTGATGTCGACAGCGGCATGACCCAGACGGCGCCGGCATGGTCCTTAGACGGCCGCTTCGTCTACGCCCAGGCCACCCTGCGAGGTGACCAGCCGCTGCTGGCCGTACCAGTGAATAACGACACCGAAGACCTCGAAAGAATCATTGACCAGCCGGGCGCGATCGGCGGTTTCTCACTGGATAATGCGCAGACAAAAGTTGCCGCTTTGTGGGGCTTTCTGGCCAGCACCGGCCAGGTGGCGCTGCAGGACCTGGAAAGCGGCCGCTTCTCAGTGCTCACTGATTTCAATCAGCAAGCATTAGATGCCCTCGATCTTGGTCATATAGAAGAACTGGTTATCGCCGGCCCTGACGGCGACCTGCAGGGCTGGATTCTAACCCCGCCCGACTTCGACCCCAACGAGCAATATCCATCTATCTTGGAAATTCATGGCGGGCCTCAGACGCAGTATGGACGCGTGTTTATGCACGAATTCTATTTCCTGGCCGCGCTCGGTTACGTCGTCCACTGGTGCAATCCGCGTGGCAGCCAGGGCTATGGCGAGGCTTTCAGCGGCGCGATACTCGGCGCGTGGGGCGGTGTCGATTATGCCGATATCATGGCCTGGACTGGCACTGTAGCCGGATTGCCCTATATTGACCCGCAGCGCATGGGAGTTGCCGGTGGCAGCTACGGCGGCTATATGACGGGTGTCATTATCGGCCGTACGAACCGTTTCAAAGCGGCCGTGGCCCAGCGCGTGGTCAGCAACCTGCTCAGTTTTTACGCTTCAAGTGACTTGAATATACATACCGAAGCACTGGTCGGCCTGCCTACGCCCCCATGGGACGATCCCGAGACATACTGGCGCCTGTCACCGATCAGCGGCATCAGCGGCGCGACGACACCAACGTTGGTCATGCACAGCGAGCAGGACAATCGTTGCGACCCCGAACAGGGCGAGCAGTTGTTCGTGGCTCTGCAAAAACTGGGGGTTGAATCGGAGCTTATCATGTTCCCCGCCGAATCGCACGACCTATCGCGCCAGGGGCGTGTGGACCGGCGCGTGGCGCGCTTGCTGCACATGGCCCGATGGTTTGAGAAACATCTTAAGCAGGCATAGCTAACCCGGTAGATATGGTATACTCGTAGATCGGTAATCGGGCAATGCAGAGGAGAATTGTTGTTAAATGTCCAAAACAAGAAAGCAGCGGGTGAAAAAGACGCGGCCTCACCAGACAATGAAGTCGGGAAGTTCCGCCAAAAACATTAACTGGACGCAAGTCACGCTGATAGTAATCGGTGTCTTGATCGCCGTAAGTATGTTACTTTCTCTGGTAGTGATTCCGGGGACGCGTTAGCCACTAGCCAATTACCCAAGCGGTGGAACAATTCAATTCATACGCAGACAGCGCCTGATACGGTGCTGTCTGCGCCTGCTTTTTGCGGGCGGGCCGCTGCTACAGGCGAATGGCGGCGCGCACAGCCGCCTCACAGGCTTGGAAAGCGGGCGTGCCGATAATCTTGTCCGTTCGCGGACGGGGCAATGTAACTAAAAAGCGCTCCGTGATCGTCGCCGGTTGGCCTGGGCCGCTGGGCTGGCCAATGACCAGCACCTGGTCACTCAGAGTCACCGCCTCACTGATGCTGTGTGTGACCATAAAAACAGTCACCGGCATCTTCTGCCAGATACGCAGCAGTTCATGTCCCATACGTTCCCGCGTGAGCGCATCAAGCGAGCCGAAAGGCTCATCAAGCAGCAGCAGCGACGGCCGGTGTACAAGTGCTCGGGCAATGGCCACGCGCTGCGCCATACCGCCTGATAATTGGGCCGGATAGCTGCTTTCAGAGCCGGCCAGACCGACCAGATCGAGCATTTCGCGCGCCCGCTGATCCGCTTCAAGGCCGTTTTGGCCGCGCAGTTCCAGAGGCAGCCGTACATTGTCCAGTGTGGTCCGCCAGGGCATCAGATTGTGGTGTTGGAAGACCACGCCAATGGAGAGATCAGACAGCTCCGGAGGAAGTCCCTTATAAAGCACTTCGCCGTATGTTGGCTGCAGCAGCCCGCCCAGGATGCGCAGCAAAGTAGATTTGCCAACGCCGGAGGTCCCTACCAGGGCGACAAAATCCCCCTGGTCCATCGCCAGCGAAACGTCTTGCAGCACATGCGAGCCGTCATCCGCGTAAACGTGGCTGATATTGCGTAGCGCGACAAACGGCGCTTCAGGCACGGTGCGGTCCGGCGCTGGGTGGGAATCTAGCGTCAAGGTCATTCCGGCTGTACCTTTTCGATAAACGCGTTGGTATAGGCTTCATCCAGGTCTGCTAGGGGTCCATCAAGCAGTTTCATCTCAACCAGCAAATCCTGCGTGCGCTGCCACGCCTGGGCATCCGTCTCGCCTAGCGTATCCGCGCGCCAGAAATCGAGCGAGGCCTGCAGAACATCGCGGCGGCTGTCGTCCAGGCCTTCCACATACTGTTTGCTTAACTCGTACGCCTCGTCTGGATCAGCCAGCGTGTCAGCAAGCCCGCGCAGAAAAGCCCGCAGGAAACGTTCCACCAATTTAGGATCATTTGCCAGCGTCTCTTCATTTGTCACAACGCCATTGTGCACCAGGTCAATGTAATCGGACACTTGCAGCGTATTAATCGCCTCACCCATATTCGCCAGCTGGATAGGCTCGTTGTTGGCGAAGACGACCACAGCCTCCACCTGATCGGAGAGCAGGTTCTCAATCTGCGTGAATCCGATATCTACTGCCTCTACCTGATCTTGGTTTATGCCATTGGCCGACAGCAGCCCAACGTAACCAACGTAGCTGGTACCAAAGAAGCCGGGAAGGCCCACAGTACGGCCGATTAAATCTTGCGGTGTCTTTATGCCTGCCGCCTCACGACTGACAATGGCAATGGGATATTTCTGAAACCATTCCATCACGTAAACCACCGGCAGTCCCTGCGCGCGGGCAAGAATAACCTGGTCACCGCCAACCAGGGCAAAAGGTACCTCATTGGCGCCGACCAGCGCCATGCCGTCCGTTTCAAAACTGTAGTCAAAAGTGAGCTCTATGCCTTCTTCGGCAAAATACCCTTTCTCGACCGCGACATACAAAGGTGCGTACTGCGGATCCGGGATATAGCCCATTGGCAGACGCAGTTTAGCTGGTTCATCTGCTGAACCGGCCGGTTCACTGATCGGGGCGCTGCAGGCCGCCAGGAGACCAAGCATGCCGAGCACCGCGACAAAAAAAATCGCCAGACGTTTCAAATTTCTTTCTCCGCATAGGTGATCCCCTCCGCGCCGCCGGATAGTGGCGGCAGCTGCTCTCTGTTCGCGGCCGGTGCGTTACGGCTACTTCTGCCGGAAACGCTGCGCCAGCGCAAAAGGCGGCGCTCCAACAGAGCGACCAGACCATACAAAGAGAGAGCAATGGCGGCCAGGGTCAACAAAACAACAAAAACGAGATCCGTCTTGAACTGGTAGCGGGCAGTGACCAGCAAGAAACCCAATCCCTCACTTCGCGGCTGCACAAATTCACCCACAAGCGCCCCGATCACGGCCAGTGTCGCGCCGACCTTAAGACCGGCCAGTAAGACCGGCATCGCTGCCGGCAGTTCCAACTTGCGAAAGATCTGGCCGCGCGTTGCCTTCAAAGAATACATTAACTCGTACATCTCGGACGGCACAGAACGCATGCCGGCAATGCTGTTGACCAGGATAGGGAAAAAGACAACCAGTACAGCGACAGTGACGCGCGACCAATAAGTCGAGGTAATCCAGATCGTTAGCAAGGGAGCGATAGCGATCACCGGGATAGCCTGCGAGGCTATTAAGTAAGGAGATAGCAGGCGTTCGGCAAGGGGTGACTTGGCCAGTAAGTAGCCCAACGGCACGGCGATGGCCAGGCCGATGAGGAGCCCGGGAATGATCTCGCCGATCGTGACCAGGCTGTGGTGCAGGAGACGGCCGTCGGCCAACACGACCAAAAACTGGCGCCAGACGTCGGCCGGACCCGGTAGTAAAAAAGTTGGATACTCACCGACAACGACCAGCAGCTGCCACAGTACCAACAAGAAGACCAGTGACAGTATAACTATCAACCAGACCGGCTGGTTATTCAGAAATCGCGCAACACGTTGCATTCATATTAAGGGGGCAAAAAGGCGGGGAGGGACAGGGACAGCAAACCAGCGCCTACTAACAAAAAACCCACTCAAGGTGGGGCAAGCGTTAACAGGCACGCCATTTGATACTTACCTTCTCCCATCCAGACTATAACTGTCGGCTCTGGATTCGCACCAGATCCACCGTGACGACTGTCATCAGGTCGCGGGCTTGGCCTGCGCTTGGCCTTACCGCCGGTCGGGAATTTC
>JBJYWX010000221.1:0-20362 GCA_046259695.1 Promineifilaceae bacterium (SeqCode)
GACTATTCAGTAGTCACCTCCCACGGATAATTGAGGTCAAATTCTAGCATGCGCTGGTAGGCGTGACAATGTTGACCAGGCACAAGCGGTCACAGTCGGATTTTGCTACTCTGGCCGCAATTTCCTACAATCACGCGCAACTGTTGGCGGGCATGAGCTTCACTATCGCACAAGGAATGCGCAAGATGGGCTTTCTGCAAACCGAAGATTTTGTCCCTACTGTGTGGACTGTCAGCGAGCTGACCGGCTATATCAAGGAGCTTTTCGAGATCGACTATCGTCTGCGCGAACTTGAGGTCAGTGGCGAGATCTCTAACTTCACGCGGGCACGTTCGGGTCACCTGTATTTCACGCTCAAAGATGAGTCAGCCCAGCTGCGATGCGTTATGTGGCGTACAGCGGCTCAGGCGCTGCGCTTCGCTCCAGGAGACGGTGATGCCGTCGTGGTTCATGGACGCGTTTCAGTCTATGAAGCGGGCGGAGCCTACCAGCTATATGCCGACTTTATGGCACCGGCCGGACGCGGCAACCTGGCGATGGCGTTTGAAGAGCTTAAAGAACGTCTTGCAGCAGAAGGTCTATTTGACCTAGAGCGTAAACGCCCATTGCCACCGTTTCCACAGAAAATCGGGCTTGTCACCTCGGCCGACGCGGCTGCCTTGAGAGATATCCTGAATGTGCTTCAGCGGCGCGCGCCGCTGCTTTCAGTATTACTGGCGCCCACCCTGGTCCAGGGAGATGAAGCCCCGGCACAAATCGTGCGCGCTATGCGCTGGCTGGATGGCCGTGACGACATCGACTTGATCATCCTCGCTCGTGGTGGTGGATCAATTGAGGATCTTTGGGCGTTCAATGATGAAGACGTTGCGCGGGCGATTTTCGCCGCCAGGCACCCCGTGATAACGGGCGTGGGCCACGAGACCGATTTTACAATTGCAGATTTCGTGGCGGATCTGCGAGCCCCGACACCCTCTGCTGCGGCTGAACTTGCCGTACCCGATATGGGCGATTTACCGATCATGCTGGCTGCCGCTCGTGAACGTCTGGCGGCGCTGCTATTGGAGCGTATTGATCAGGCGCGCTTGCGGGTTCAAACTGGCCGCCAGGCGCTACAACATTTGAGCCCTCGCACGCGGCTGGAAAATTACGCGCAGCAAGTCGACGCGCTCGAAATGCGCATGGGCCAGGGCATGTCGCGCAGGCTGGAGCGGGCACACGCGCGCGTTGACCGACTCGAGACACAGCTGCAAGCGGTCAGTCCCCGGGCCACACTGGCGCGCGGCTATGCTATTGTGCGCTTTGAGAGCGGTTCGCTGGTCACCCGGGTGAGCCAAGCGAACCCCGGCGATTTACTGGAGATCCAGGTGAGTGATGGAATCATCGGTGCGACAGCCCGAGAAGTTAGCCCAGTCGACCTGCCACCGTAACTGCGCTACCAGGTGCCCGGGCACAGCCGAAAATCCACTTTCTTAGCCTAGCTCCTCTTTGACCGCATCCGCCAATCGTCCGACGATTACGTCGATTTCTTCCGGCGTTACGATAAGTGGTGGTCCAAGCATGATCAGGTCACCGTTGACACCGTCAGCGCAGCCCTGTGAGTAGTAAACGATGAGCCCTTTCTTAAAGGCGCGCTGAAACAGGCGCCATGCCAGGCGTTCTTTGGCCGGAAACGGATCGGCGGTCAAACGATTCGATACAAACTCGATGCCGTAGAACATTCCACGGCCACGGATATCACCAACATTCTTATGCTTACCCAGCACAGCGCGCAGTTGATCACCAAGATATTGACCGGTCACGGCAGCGTTCTCGATCAGGTGTTCATTTTGCAGGATACGCAGTGTGGCCATACCGGCTGCCGCTCCGACGGCGTGGTGACTGAAGGTGCCGCCATGGTTGAAGTCGCCTAGCTGGCTAAAGATTGACTCAACGTCCGCGCCTTTTGCGGCGACAAAGCCCATTGGAAAATAACCTCCAGTTAATCCTTTGGAAGTCACGATAATGTCTGCTTCCACGTCCCAGTGTTGCAACGCCCACCATTTTCCGGTACGGCCCATGCCGACAAGCACCTCGTCGGCAATCAATAGGACCCCATACTGGTCACAGATATGTCTGATTCGCCACCAATAGTCGTCCGGTGGTTCCACGGCACCTAAGCTGGCGCCACTGATTGGTTCAGCGATGAATGCCGCTACATTTTCTGGTCCATAGGCCAGGATTGATTCTTCGAGACGGCTGGCCAGTTCATCACCGCCTGCGGGAAAGCGATAGGGGTAAGGGTGCCGAATATGAGGCATGTTCTGGAGCATACCCAGATAAGGTGTACGCAATCCTGGCCGGCCACTGACGCCAAGCGCGCCGAGGGTCATGCCATGATAGCTGAGGGAGCGGCAAATAATCATGTTGCGGCCGTATTCACCGCGCGCCATCTGAATCTGCCGCGCTAGCTTGATAGCAGCTTCCACGACTTCCGAACCACTGCTCAAGAAGTAGAATCGCGGCGAAGGCAGGGGAACAACCTCGGCCAGCGCAGCCGCATATGTCTCCACAGCCTGACTTGTAAACATAATGGCGTGGGAATAGGCTACCGCTTCGAGTTGTTCTTGCATGGCGGCGGCGATCTCTTGACGGCCGTGGCCAACATTCACGACCAATGGACCGCCGGACCCATCAATGTATTCTCTTCCCTCTGTGTCGTAAAGGTAGATGCCTTCTCCTCGCGCAACCATTGGCCGCGCGTAGCTCATTTTGCGATAGAAAACGTTGCCTTGCGGGTGTGCATAGCCCATCTCATTTACCGGTGTCCTTAACGCGTTCCGGCCTCCCCAATTGAAAAGTCTTTTAGAATACTGGCCTCGGATATCCGGCCCTCTCTAGCGATACAACCCCTGCGGATCCAGCTCGTCACGCACAATAGCCAGTTCGCCATCAGAGGGAGGCTCTGCCTCTCTAACATCACCGGCAATTTGCAGGTCCCAGCCCACTTCGGCCCGTATCGTAGTGGGATCCTCGCCAGGAGCCAACGCTACCAACATCATTTCGTGCTGGGGGTTGTCGAAGGAAAAGATAGCGCGGTCGGTAATTACCATGGCCGGACCAAGGCCAGGCAATGCGAGGTCCTTACGCTCCTTCCCTCCGCCAATAAAACCTGGACTGGTACGGAAATCGAGGCGTTCCACAAAAGCGCGTTTCTTTAGGCGCATGATGATAAAGATCATTCTAGCGTTGATGGCGATCTCACATGCACCACCTGAACCCGGCAGGCGCACCTTGGGAGCCTCGTACGGTCCGATGACGGTTGTATTCAAATTGCCGTACCGGTCAATCTGCGCGCCACCCAGGAGCGCCACATCAACCAGGCCACCCTGCAGATAATACATGAACAGTTCGGCCATGCTGGTTACCGATGTGGCGCCGCTGACCAGCGTTGGGTCCCCAATAGACAATGGGAGGCGCGCAGGTTGGGCGCCAAATACACCGCTCTCGTAAACAAGCTCTATCTCTGGCGAGTGGCTGCGGCGTGCCAGGTTGCAGGCAATGTTAGGCAGTCCGACGCCTACAAAGACAACGCGACTTCCCCGGAGCGCGCGTGACGCATTTACAATCATGAATTCGTTGCTCGAGTATTCCATAGCCATTTCCTAGGTCGGAGATCCTGTTTGTTTTCAACTACTTCGCTGGCCGATATCCAGCTGGCTCAAATAGAGCCGGATGCGCTCAGGTTGGACAACCAGCAACACTAATCCCGCGAAAATTAACAGGATGCCGGCGATGCTCACAGAGCCCAGCGTCTCACCCAGCACGACTGTGCCAAGCAAGCCAGCAGTAAGTGGTTCAGCGAGCGTCAAAGTTGCCGTGGCGTGCACGCTCACGGTGCAGAGTCCGCGGGCATAAAGCTGATAAGCAACGCCAACCGTAACAACGCCTAGTTGGATCGCCACGAGCAGACCTCGCGGCTCCGCCAGCCAACTGAAGTCGGTTGCAGCCGCTAGCGGTAGCATAAGCAGAGTGCCCAAGGTGAATGTCACCAGAAGGACCGCTCCGCGCCGCTGTTTGGCCAGCAGCTCCTTACTGGCCAAGGTATAGAGCGCATAGCTTGAGCCGGCGGCTATTGCCAGCAGGATGCCAATGCCGTTCACTCTAATGTCGCCGCCTGCAAGAATGAGCAGCGCACTGCCTGCAAGAGCTAGAAAGGTGGAAAACGTCCACCCCTTTTCAGGGCGCTGCCGGTAGACAATAATGGCGAGCAATCCCGCCGCGACCGGTGTGCTGCCAATGCCCACTATGGTGCCGACAGCCACGCCGGTGCGGGCAACGGCGGCAAAGAAGAAGAGCTGGTAGGCAGCGATGGCCGCCGCCGCGACGGCCGTCGTGCCGATTGGCCAGCTTCGCCACAGTCTTAGGCTGGGCAAATGGCCATGGTAAGCGGCAATGACAGCGAGGGAAACTGTGCCAAAGCCAATGCGCACAAAGCCCACAGACAATGGCGTCGCACCCGCGGGCGCGAATGCCTGTGTGGTTCCTGTTGTGCCCCACAGTATGGCTGCCAGAAGCACAAACAGCATCCCATGGAGAACGGGATCGGCTCGGTTCGCACTCAGATCACTATTCACAATAACCCCGGGTTATGAGCGGTTCTCAATCATAACGGCCATAGTTTACAGGGGCCGCTTCCAGCGGTTCTATGGACAGTGACCGCACCCGTTCCGCGCCAAGTTTGCCGATATAAGTTTCTCTGTCGGGAACGTCATAAACCCACTCTCTAAGCCAGCCTTCTACAGCTGCTCGCTCCCGCGAGATACTGTCCCAGGCTAAGTAGAACTCATTGTCGCGATCATAATAGCCCTGTACGTAGCTCGGATGGGCACCGAATGGTTCCTGAACCACTGCGTCAACAATGAGTCCGGGAATGAGCGTTCGGTTCGGATCGCGGCGTATGACATCCTCGCTAACAATTTCTTCGACCACCACCACCACTTTTGTGGCGGCAAAGGCGACCTCCTTCTGCATGCCTAGTAGGCCCCAGAGCTGCGCGTTGCCATGTGAGTCGGCGCGCTGCGCATGTACAAAAGCGATGTCAGGATTAATGGGCGGCACCACGGCGATTGAATCGCCATCATAGGGACTTTCTATGAATCGAATGTGTGGATTCGCTTCAGGCATGTCGCTGCCCAGGTAACTTCTGAGAGGGTAGAACGGCAGCTTACTTGCTCCGGCAATATACCGGCCAACCATGCCAAAGTGGGAGTATTCCTCGATGGCAAGTGACCGCGGAACCGCTTCTTCAATAGCACGGCGCACGCAGTGCAGGCTGCCCACGCCAGGATTGCCCAGATAGGAGAAGACGAGTTTGCTGGCGACGCCGGCGGCTATCATCTGGTCATAGACCAGGTCAGGCGTCATACGAACAAGTGTCAAGTCCTCGCGATTCTGGCGTATGATCTCGTGTGCAGCAGCGAAGCATATGAACGCGGTAAATCCTTCGATCGCCACCATGTCCCCGTTATGAACATAGTGGCTTACAGCCTCGGCCATCGATAACTGCTTGCTTTCGCTCATTGTCTCGTTTTCTTCCTCGACCAACCGTTGTTAAGAATAAACCTCCCCGCGCAGCGCGCGAGGAGGTCCAAGGCTAAAGATTGATAGCCGCCAGTAGAGCTTCTCGAGCGATCAGTCTATGACCGTCTGGCTCTGCTCATGCATGTACTGTTGTACGTAGTAGAAACTGCCTGCCGCTTTGCCCGTGGAGCCGCTGCCTTTCCAGCCGCCAAATGATTGGTACCCGGGCCAAGCGCCGGTAGTAGCGCCGCTTGAGCGGTTAACGTAAACCACTCCTGCTTCGATATTGTCTAGGAACCATTGGATTTCATTCTCGTCCTCACTGAAGAAACCAGCAGTAAGGCCATACTCAACGTCGTTTGCCTTCTGCATGGCTTCGTCGAAATCTTCGAACTCAGTTATGGTGACAATGGGCAAGAACATCTCTTGTTTCCACAAGTAATGATCTGCGGGTAGTTCATCAGCGATCGTTGGCGCTACGAAGTACCCTTCCTCACCAAGGGTCGCGCCGCCATAGACAATGCGGCCGCTCTCGCGCAGGTCTTTGACAAAGCGCTGATAATCTTCGTAAGCGCCGCGGTTGATCACTGGCCCCATAAAGTTTTCTCGTTCAGTAGGATCGCCAACTTTGATCTGTTCGGTAAGCTCAACAAGTTTGGCCATGAACTGTTCCCGAACGTCGGCATGCACATAGACGCGCGAGCAAGCGGAACATTTCTGACCCTGCAAGCCAAAGGCTGAGCGCATGACGCCCATGGCTGCTTTGTCCAGATCGGCCTTGTCGCTGACTATGGTGGGATTCTTGCCGCCCATCTCAGCGATAACAGGACGCGGGTAATGGCTGTGGGAGAACTCGCGCAAGATGTTCATTCCAACATCATAGCTACCCGTAAATGTAATACCGGCGACGTCCGGGTGATCGACCAAAGTCTGCCCGACGGTGCGGCCGCCGCCAGTCACGAAGTTGAAGACGCCATCCGGAATACCCGCGTCACGGAAGCATTCTGCCAGCAGCCATCCGGTAAAAGGCGTGTCAGTTGCCGGCTTCAAAATGCAGGTGTTTCCGGTAACCATGGCGGCGCTGCTTGGCCCGCCGGCAAGGGCACCCGGAAAGTTAAATGGCGAAATGACGACCCAGACGCCATAAGGCTTAAGCACGCTACGGTTATGGTGATGTTCACTCTCCGAAAGCAAGGGCAGTGCGAACCCATCGTTTTTTTCCATGGCGTCGCAGTTATAGCGGATAAGATCGGCTGTTTCTTCTACATCGCCCAATGCCTCAAGGCGGTTCTTGCCTACCTCCATGCTCATAACCGCGCCGATATAGAACAGGCGAGAGCTAATCAGATCTGCCGCTTTGCGCAAAAGAGCGACCCGTTCCTGCCACGGCGTAGCCTTCCAGGCCGGAAATGCCGCCTTGGCGGCGGCGACCGCCTCTTCGGCGTCAGAAACGCTGCCTTTCTGGAAATAACCCATGACCATGTCGCTGTCGATTGGGCTTGTCTTGGCGAATGTTTCATCACCGTATCGTTCTTCGCCATTGATTAGTAGCGGATACACCTTGCCAAAATTGGCCTTGGCTTCTTCAACTGCTTCATCAAAATAAGTGTGAAGAAGGGGATCCGGGCTGGCAAGGGTCGAATAGGTTACCTTGATGTGTTTCTTCTCTTTGGTTGACATGGAAACCTCCGTAACGGTTCTCTCGGGGAAAATTAAGTCGGTGCACCCTAAATAATGACCATGGATGATCAATATCGGTTACTAATGGTTCAAATGGGCTCTGTCCGGGCACCATAACTCCAATAGAAAGCAATTATAGCTGTTTTTTGGTACCCTGTATAATGACCGTGACGTAAGCTAAGCGTATTGAATTCGTGCGTACACAGCGGTCGTCCTTCATAGGCAGCATCGGTAAACTAGGGGAAGCAATTCGTGGCCGGCGCGGCGAAGACACGTTGCTGGTAAGAATGTTGTTAGGGCTAAGATCATTGGCGTAGCAGCCCGCCAAAAAAAGGATAAATATGCGTGTATTGATCACGGGTGCAGCCGGGTTCTTGGGGTCGCATCTCAGCGACCGGTTTGTGGCTAATGGCCACCAGGTGGTGGGCATAGACAACCTGATCACGGGGAACATGGACAATATCGCTCATTTGATCGGTAATGAGCAGTTTGAGTTCATCAAGCATGACGTAAGTAACTACATTTATGTTGCCGGACCGATCGACGCGGTCCTGCATTTTGCTTCGCCTGCGAGTCCGAATGACTACCTGGAGTACCCGATCCCCACATTGAAAGTAGGCTCCCTGGGTACGCACAATACGCTGGGTTTGGCGAAGGCAAAACGGGCACGCTATCTGTTGGCGTCTACATCGGAGGTATATGGAGATCCGCAGGTCAACCCGCAGCCCGAGACGTATTGGGGGCACGTCAATCCAATTGGGCCGCGCGGCGTCTACGATGAAGCGAAACGGTTTGCCGAGGCAATGACTATGGCCTACCATCGCTATCATGGTTTGGAGACCCGCATTGTAAGGATATTTAACACCTATGGGCCACGGATGCGGTTGAATGACGGCCGTGTTGTGCCAAACTTCATACGCCAGGCTCTCAATGGGGAGCCGCTTACGGTCTACGGCGACGGGACCCAGACCCGCGCTTTTCAGTACTATACAGACCTGATCGAGGGCATCTATCGCCTGCTGCTTTCAGACGAAGTCCTGCCAGTGAACATAGGCAATCCCGATGAGATGACCATACTGGAGTTTGCCAGGGCCGTTGTGGATATTGCCGACAGCCCATCAGAGATTGTGTTTGTCCAACCCGAAGACGCCCGCGTTAGGGATGATCCGAAGCAGCGCCGGCCAGATATCTCCAAGGCGCAGCGACTGCTCGGATGGGAACCACACGTGGACTTAACCGAGGGATTAACGCGCACAATTGAATTTTTCCGCGGTCATACTTAGATAGAGGAACTTGTTCCGGTATCTGCCAAAGATAGCCAAGCAGGTAAGCAACCATGGCCGAGCTGACTTTTCCCCATTACCTATTTCGAAACGGGCGTGCAACGGCTACTATATGGATCCTGGCCGTGATTACTGGATTGCTGGCAGCGATTCTGCCGGTGGAGTGGATTATGGTGGCCCTGGCAGGCGCAACCGTGCTCACTCTTGCGGCGGTTCAGCCCCTACTTGTGCTGGCGATCGCGCTCGTCGCCGCACCATTTGGCGCTTTGGAAAGTGTGATTTTGGGAGGTTTGTCCATAGATAGTGGCCAGATTCTATTAGGTGTCGCACTGGCGGGCTGGATCGGCCGTGGCCTAGTTCAGCGCCAACTTAAAGTTCCTCGAAGCTCGCTCTTGCCGCCACTCTTAATTTTTGTTTTTCTGGCTTGTGTCAGTTTGCTGAACGCGCCCGATCTGATACTGGGATTGAAGGAGGTTCTGAAGTGGGTGGAGATCATCCTCATCATGATGATGGTAACTGACCTCGCGCAAGATTGGCATGGAAAAGATGGTATTTGGGCCATAGCTTTCATGCTGCTGATGTCCGGTTTGGTGCAGGCAACCATCGGGATCTGGCAGTTTGGTTTACGCGGAGATGGCCCTGAACATTTTTTGGTGCTTGAGCGCTACTACCGCGCCTACGGGACTTTTGAACAACCCAATCCATATGGCGGGTTCATGAATTTGAATGCTCTGCTTGCGCTGGGGATCCTGATGGCCCTGTTTAGCGATTGGCTACTGGGTATGATGGGCCGGCGACCGGCCGGCGCGGACAGTCTGCGCAGCGGATGGGGAATGCTTCTATTCTTTTCCGCCATAGGCGTCGCTGCGTTCGCCTCCATTTTGGGACTCATTTTTTCCTGGAGCCGTGGTGCCTGGATGGGCTTTCTAGCCGGACTGGCCTCTATGGTCGTATTATGGCCGCGACGTACACGCTATGGCCTTGCCTCTCTGGGCGTAGCTGGACTGCTGGGTTTAGCCATGTGGCAGGTCGGCCTGGTCCCGACAACGGTGGAGTCGCGTATCAGCAGCTTCACATCAGACCTGACCCTGGGCGATGTGCGAGGGGTTGATATTAACGACGCGAATTATGCCGTGTTGGAACGTGTAGCTCATTGGCAGGCGGCACTGGACATGGCGCGCGATCATTTGTGGCTCGGCGTTGGTTTTGGAAACTATGGCGCAGCATACCCCAACTACGCGCTTCTTAACTGGCCGGACGCGCTTGGACACGCGCACAACTATTATCTAAACCTTTTTGCCGAGTTAGGATTATTGGGTCTGATAGCTTACCTGATCGCGTGGATGACCATTTTCTGGCAGACTTATCGCGTTTTAAGGCGGGAGCGGACGGCCGTGCGCGGCATCGCGTTGGGGCTCATGGGCATATGGGTTGCTCTTTCCGTGCACCATCTTGTTGATAAGCTGTACGTTAACAACATCTACATTCACTTGGGCGTATTGCTGGGTTTACTACAATTGGCCGATTTGCACGCCGCAAGCGGCGAGCAGGTAGGAGAGATAGAAGCAGGAAGATGATAGCCACAGTCGCGCGCGTTTCTGGACGCTTCGGCGTAAATCCAAAGGAAGTAGAACGCTTCCTTAAATTTGCCGTGGTCGGCGCAATTGGTTTTGTAGTCGACTTTGGCATCTTCAACCTGCTTATCGGGCCGTTTTACGGCCTGCTGGCCGCTGGCAAACCGCTGAGCAATTTTTTTGTCCAGCTAGGTCTTACGCCTGAACAGGCCCTGACACTTGCCCCGGCGTTTGCCGGGACGATATCGTTTGTCGCGGCGATCATCTCCAATTTCTTGTGGAACCGCTACTGGACTTATCCGGACTCGCGCTCGAAATCGACGCGGCGCCAATTCGTGATGTTCTTTGTCGTTAGCCTGGCGGGGATCCTGATCAGGATCCCAATCATTACTTTCCTACACAAACCACTGACTAGTTTGCTGGCCCTGGTTCCAACCTTGGAGCCTTATTCGGCGCGGCTGGGTGAAAACGCGGCCCTTGCGGTTTCAGTTGTCGTGGTCATGTTCTGGAACTTTTTTGCCAACCGTTACTGGACCTATAACGACGTGGACTGATGGCGATGCCACGCATCGGCATTGATGTTACGGCTGCGTTAACGCAAGGCGGGGGAATCGGCCGGTACACGCGCGAATTGGTGCGCGCACTCGCTGTGGCTCAGAAAGGTGCATCGTACGACACGCCAAGGTTTTCCCTCTTTTCAGCGCGCCCGCCCGCGCGGATGCCCGTACCCGATCCTTTGCCGACCGGCGCTGATTTCACGTTCCTTCCGGCCCCGGTAAGTGAAAAATGGCTGTACCGGTTATGGTACCGGCTTCGACTGCCTATCCCCGTGCAGTTGGTGACGGGGCCACTCGACCTGTTTCATTCGCCTGATTTTGTGCTCCCGCCTACTTCTGGCAATATCCCCACGCTGTTGACGGTTCATGATCTTTCTTTTGTTCATTTTCCTGACACATTTCCTAAAGCCCTCGTTGATTACCTCAATTCGGTCGTGCCGTGGTCAGTGGAGCGAGCAACGCATGTAGTTGCTGATTCACAGGCGACCAAGGACGATCTAGTTCAATTATGGGGCGTTGCAGAGAAAAAGGTTACAGTGCTCTACAGTGGTGTTAGCCGGACCTACCGGCCCGATATAGATGTGGCAGCCACGCAGCGTGTGCGCGAGCGCTATGGCCTTGAAAAAAGGCCATATCTTCTTACTGTCGGCACAGTGCAGCCGCGTAAGAATTACCAGATGCTCATTCGCGCCTTTGCAGCCGCAGCCGGAGATTTGCCTTATGATCTGGCCATTGCCGGTGGGCGCGGCTGGCTGGATGATCAGATGCTCAACGAGGCGCATAAGCAGGGTATCAATGATCGCGTGCGGTTTCTTGGTTTCGTGGCTGATGAAGACCTGCCAGCGCTATATAGCGGCGCAACTCTGTTCCTCTTTCCTAGCCTATATGAAGGATTTGGTCTTCCCGTATTGGAAGCGATGGCCTGTGGGGTGCCGGTAATCATGTCAAATAGTTCCAGCCTGCCCGAGGTTGGAGGCAATGCCGTGCTGCCGCTGCCGCCAGATGCGACGGATGCCTGGACAGGGGCCATTAGCACTTTGTTGAGAGATACAGAACTGAGGGCGCAGTTGCAGGAAGCGGGCCTGCAAAGGGTACGAGACTTTAGCTGGCAAAAATCTGCCGAAGTTCTGCTCGAGCTATATGCTGCCCTTCTTGACAAAGGCGCAACGAGTAGACATAATTAAACTGAATGGCTTGGGTGACATAATGTTAAGGTCACCGAGAGCCTTCGATCTTGCGGTGCGACTGTTCGCCTCTGCATAAGCGTTATTTGTAGTACCTGAATTGAATAGTGTGGAACCAGAGAATACGGCCATAGCCTATTAAGCGGGTTGGCTGGCGGCGTATCCTATCTCGGCATTCTGCAATCAGGACTGATTGGACTAGATCGGCGCTCTTTGAATTGATGATGTTCTTGGGAGAATTTCGGCAAGCGGTTAGTGAGGAAGGGTGGTTTGCCTTACCTCAAGCATTCAGCCTGCAGAACAACGACGAGTTAATCCTTACGCGAGGATTTGATCATAACTTGCTGCTGTATTCGGGAGAGGAGTGGCGCAGGCTTGCCGGGCGACTTCTCCAGAAACCCATTTCAAGCAGCGCCGTACGGGCACTGCGTCGTCGCCTGTTCTCCAATGCGGTAGTAGTTAAACCTGATGGTTTGGGCCGAATCAGCATCCCGGCTTCATTGCGAGACTTTGCCGGAATAGGCAGCGCGCTTGTGGTTGCCGGACTCTATGACCATCTGGAACTATGGAGTGAGGAAGAATGGCAGGCGGTACTGGAGGATGTCACTTCCAGAAAAGATGATGGCCGCTGGGACGTTACTGGTATCTGAACGCCGTTAAATGGCGCGCATTCGCTCGTTCAAAACAGCTAGGTAGATTCAAAAGGGGCAAATATGCAGGGTGAACGGTTCAGCTTTCATAACATTATGAAGCTCAGGGTGATCTGTGTGGGAAAATCGTTCGTTGCTCGGGAAACCGGCTTGCCAAGGAATGCAGGTTATCCAGCGAATATCCTGCTGCAAACAGATGATTTTCAATACGCGCTCACCGAGGACATTTCGGACGCGCTGACTCAGATTCACGGCGATCAGGATCTGGACATCGTTTTTCTGGACGCCGACGATTTTCATCTGACTTCGTCAACCATGTTCGTGACCCAGCTCCGTGAACTGCGCCCGCACCTACCAGTCATTGCGTTTACGCATGAGGCGAGCGACGTGATGCGCTACTTGCTGCGTTCCGGCGCCACCTGGCACTACCTGAAAAACTCGGCCCAGCTCTATGATCTCGCTACTGATATCAATGATCACATCTTTCTGCCTGTGCGCTGGGAGGATGTATTCGACTATTACGCACAGGACAAAGTTGGTCCGCGAATTGAACCCGGGATTGGCGCCAGCGATCTTGATTTGCCAGCGCAAAGCAGAGAAGAGCAGTACATTATCAAGCGCCTGTTTGCCAACAGTGATGTGGTTCAAATCTTTCGCATGGATGAAGGCTTCAGTGGCTCGCGCATCTATACGGTAAAACCGCGCCATCAGCTTAAGCGTATTCTGAAAATTGGGCCCATTGAAGACCTTGAGGCGGTGCGGGAAAAGCAAGAGCGTTTGATACAGCCAAGACTATTCCGCCAGGTTGGGCAAATCAGGGGCAAAGTCGTCAGCGCGAAGCATCTCGCCGGCGCCTGTTATAGTCTTGCAGGTTCGAACCAAGAAGTACTGACACTCGCTCAATTTCTGCAAGATCAGAACCGAGTGCGCAAGCCAATATTGGACAAGATCCTTGAGCAGCTTCGTACCAGTTTGCGTGAACTCTATAATGGTAGTGTCGAGACTGAGCTGCGCTACTGGTCACCACTCTACAACCGCATCCTGCCGCCTAATCTTATCCTCGAGAGTGCCGTCTGGGCGAAAGAAGGCGATGGTGACGGTCAATTTGTGCTTGATGCTTCAAGTCTCACACATGTATCGGCTGTGCCCAATAATCAGACCTTGCTCAACGTACAACGTGCCGTACGTGATGGCCAGCATCCCGAGCTCCTGCTAAAGGACTTTGAGATTGCCGAGACGGATCCCGCTGCTGGTACTCTCTATCTTCAAGATACACTGATCGATCAATTTCCGGCAGACCCGCTCCTGAAGGATAAGGACCAACCCTTGCTGCGGTTCAAGGTTCATTTACAGCCATCTCAGCACGAGTTATTGAGCCACCCAATCTTTCGCCCCGGCAAGAAGGTCTCCATACGTGGGGTTGTAACGGAAACGCGCGAAACGCTGCTCGCACATCAGATAGGCGACCTGATCGGACACTCTTTAAATCTTGGCGAGCCTACGATTGGTTTTGCTGCTACCGAGTTCCTGTCACCATTAGAGAATATTCGTTTCCTGCTGTGGGAGATCGGCCGTGAAGACATGATCACGCCGTCACCTATCGTAGCACCCGTGATCCACGGGGATCTGAACGCAAGTAACATCCTGATTGAAGCTGGGTCGGATGCACCTTTGTGGCTCATTGATTTTTCGGACGCGAGGCCGGGACACATCTACTTCGATCTTGCAAAACTGGAGGTTGAATTCAGGACGCACGTCTTCTACGCCCTGTTCAGCGAGATGGTGACCGAGAAACTGTGGGACGCAGCCACAGCCACGAAATTCCTGCTTCTTCTAGAGAATCTTCTGCTGCAATTCTCGGAGGCTAGCTTCGAGGCTTTTGCCGCCGGATTGAGGGACTGTCAAAGTGATTGGTATGATGATCTTTATACACAGTTTCCGCTCTATTTCGAAAATCTGCTCTATTTCCTGTTTTCTCTGCGTCAATTGGCACGCTCTACCAGCCCGGAACGATTTACCCAACATTATCCGGTGGCAGTCTTCTTTCACAGTATTGCTGCCTTGAAGTATGAGATTCTTGGTCACGCGCCTTGGTTACCCTGGGCGCGCAGGTTGGCACTTTGCTGCGCCCTGGTCCATGGCAAGGCAGCCGTTCTGCATGCCAATCGGCCGAATGACGCGTCGCGGTTACTTGGTGAGCTGCGACAGCGCAGCGCGCTCGCTCTTATCCGCATAGGAGAAGGGGAACAGAGCACGTATCTGATGCAATGGAACAAAAATTGGTCCCGATTCAACTTGGTAGGAGGTCGAATCAATAACGAACTAGGAGATCGCGACTCTTTTGGCCGCACTTTGCAGCGCAAGCTTCTCGAAGAATTGGGTCTGCGCAACCCCAAGGACTACCGCATAATCCGCGAACGGCAGCCCGTGATAGAGCAGCAGTTTTCACGACGCCAGCATATTTACAAGGATTACGAATTCCGCGTTTTTGAACTGGAATTACTTCCGCGACATCCGCGGAACGCCGAGGAATTTGCTCACTTCGAACAACGTTTGACGTCTGACAGTGAGAATGTCCTACTCAGCGCGGGAGAAATAGGCCATCTTCGTACTGTCGATGGGAGACCGATTTCTGAGACGACGCGCGTGGTTCTTCAGGTAATCGGTGAGATTCCGCTGGATGATAGGACCGGGAGTGAACCCATCCTGGCCTTTCACCTTGATGAACTCCGGCCACTTGTGACGCGAGGAAGAGCACAGATTACAGGCAGCCTGGTAAATGTAGGTTTTGGCAAGCTTGTAGAGAACATAGTTGTGGAGCCGTTGGCGCGGCCTGGTTACGAAATTGAGCCGCAGTCGGCCCTTTTCCACATCTCACGGCTGGACGCGGGCTACGATTACCCGCTAGAAATTCACGTGCAGCCACGTGAGCAAGATGCGAAATTGACCCTGCGCGCGACTTTCTACGACACACGCGGCAACGAGCACCAGCAAATTATCGAACATCCCCTTCGCTTCCGTACGCCGGTGTTCTCCCTGTTCCAGCTCGATAATCCGTATGTTGTTGGCCGGCCGCTGGATTCTGGAGCCGAGCAGATATTTGTGGGGCGCGAAGACCTCTTTGCCTGGTTCGGCGCCACCTTGCTCCGCTCGGGCAGACCGCAAGCCGTCCTATTAGCTTCGCCGCCGCGAATGGGCAAGAGCTCCGTACTCCTGCAACTGGTAAACGGCACGTTGGGGCGCGCTATCCGCACTCATGCGCACGGGGTATTCATTCCAGTATATGTGAATCTGGGCGACCTTCGAGTCAGCCAGGCCGGCGAATTTTTCTTCCGTTTGAGCCACATCATCGCCCGTGCTCTGCGCAACAGGGGCGTCACGGTACAGCCACTGGATGGCAAGAATGGGGAGCTACTGAATTACCATCGCTTTGATATTTTCCTCGATGACGTTGAGCGCGCGCTACCGCAGGACGGCCGCCTGATACTTCTTCTCGATGATCTTGACCAGCTTCGCGTCCTGATCGAGGAACAATGGTTGGCGCCTGATGCACTTGCCTATCTCCATTCACTTATGGTACATCGTTCACAGCTCACATTCGTTCTGGCGGGTTCAATGCAATTGTTAGGCGATTATTGGCAGCTGATTCGCGATGCCGCTGAAACGCGCATACTGCCGCGCCTTACACGGAGGCAGACCGAAATACTGGTGTGCGAACCTGTTCAACCACATGTCGCCTACGACCAAGCGGCAGTAGAGCGGATATGGCGTTTAACAGGAGGCCATCCTTATTTGACGCAGCTCCTCTGCAGCCGCGCGGTTTCCGAATTTACCTCCGGGCTAGGCTCGTCAAAGGAAATTGTCGTGGCCGACCTCTCCGGCGTAGTGGATAGGCTGCTAGATGAGGACGATGGCTACATGTTAGCTCTGTGGGAGAATTGCTCATCCGAGGAACGTCTTGTATTGACGGCCGCGGCAAACGGCGCTCGGGAAGATGAGTCGCTGGTATTGTTAGGCAGCATCGCGGCTCAGATGCGACTAAGCAGTGACGAGGGGCAGCGCGAACTTGCCGTTCCTTTGGCGGGCCTTTGCCGGCAGGGGCTGCTCGTGCCAGTCCCGAAGACGCTGGACGCGCGACCGGTACATGGCGGCGCGGAGAATGATGATGATCCCAAGTCGGATGCCTACCAATTTGCGTTTGACCTGCTCCGCCAATGGTTGATGAGGCATCATCCGTTTGGGCAGGTCTTGAACGAAGCCTATCAAACGACAACGCGGCCCACATCGTCATGATGATAATCCAACAATCACCTGCTGCAACCTGCGAAGGCTCATAAGGTGCAGCACCCAGCTTTCATTTGACCTCCTGTTAGTGACAAGTAAGTAGTTGCAACCGGCGGGGACGGCTCGTGCCAACTTCTTGACAATTGAGGGTCAAAACGCTATCCATACGGTTATGTTTCGACCTTGCGAGGATTATCTCCAGCATTATATGGCAGTGACGGCACCTTATGAGCGAAAATGAGCGGCGCGCCCGGCGGCGCGTTTTGGTCGCCGGCGTGGTCCAGGGAGTTGGTTTTCGGCCGTTTGTGTATACGATCGCTCAGCGCCACAACCTGGTTGGGCATGTCGGCAACAACAGCGCAGGCGTATTTGCAGAAGTAGAGGGCCCGGTTGTTGATTTGGACCTTTTCTTGGAAGCGCTTGTCACAGAAGCGCCTCCGCTTTCGCACATTGAGAGAGTAAAGGTGGAAGAGCTGGAGCTGCTAGGTGAGGAGCAGTTCACAATAGTTCTTAGCGAAGGCATTGCCAGCGAGAGTACACTGATTTCCCCTGACGTCTGCGTCTGTGATGACTGCCTGCGTGAGACACTCGATCCGCTTGATAGGCGTTATCGCTATCCTTTCACTAATTGCACCAACTGCGGCCCAAGGTTCTCTATCATCCGTGATATCCCTTATGACCGGCCCTTGACGACCATGGCGCCGTTCAAGATGTGCCCGATCTGCCAGGCGGAGTACGACAATCCGTTTAATCGTCGTTTTCATGCCCAACCCAATGCGTGTCCGGTTTGCGGCCCACACGTGTGGTTGGAATTAAGTGGCGATCGTCGCATAGTTGCCGAAAAGGACGCAGCCATCTTGATGGCGCAGGCCATGTTGGCGGAAGGCAGGGTTATTGGGGTAAAAGGATTGGGCGGATTTCATTTGGCATGTAATGCCACCGACGACCGCGCGGTGCAGCGCCTGCGCGATCGAAAGGGGCGAGTTGGTAAGCCTTTTGCCGTAATGGCGGCGAGCGAGCTAACTGTGCAGGCATTCGCGGAGCTTTCCGAGGAGGAGGGACGCTTGCTTCGAGGGAGAGCAAGACCAATTGTCCTGCTCAAGAAACGTAATGAAGTGGAGCTATCACAGCTAGTTTCTCCGGGTAATCCTATGGTTGGTGTTATGCTGCCCTATACGCCGCTGCACCACCTCCTTCTAGAAAAACTGCCATTTGACCCAGCGGTGCTGATAATGACTTCCGGGAACTATTCAGACGAACCTATTGTTTGCGATAACAGCGAGGCGCGCGAGCGATTGGACGGGCTCGCAGACGCGTTCTTGTTACATAACCGCGATATTGAGGCCCGATGCGATGACTCGGTCATTCGAGTCTGGCGTGGGACGGAGTTACCCATCCGGCGTTCTCGAGGTTACGCACCTTTCCCGGTCCAGTTACCGTTCTCCGTACCCCCAGTGCTGGCGACAGGCGGAGAGCTTAAGGCAACGTTCTGCCTGACTAAGGGCGATCACGCGTTTCTCAGCCAGCATATAGGCGACATGGAAAACCTGGAAACGTTGGAAGCGTTTACCATGGCAGCGGAGCATTTTCGCACTATATTTCGTGTAGACATCAAAGCAATTGTCTGTGACCGTCACCCAGGTTACCTATCCACACGCTGGGCAATGAAGCATAGTGACCAGCTTACTGTTATCCAGGTGCAACATCATCACGCACATATCGCCTCAGTCATGGCTGAAAATGGTCTGCGTGATGGCCAGCGTGTAATAGGTATAAGTTTTGATGGTACGGGGTATGGGGATGATGGCGCTATATGGGGAGGGGAGGTACTGCTGGCGCAGTATGATGATTTTGAGCGTGCCGCACACCTGGCCTATATGCCGCTGCCTGGCGGCGACGCGTCGATCAAACGGCCGTATCGCCTGGCGATGGCCTATTTATGGCAGGCCGGCATAGAATGGGATGATAGGCTGATGCCTATCCGTACCTGTCCAGTTGCTGAGCGAGAAGTTCTTTTGGCCCAACTGGAGAAAGGGATTAACGTCGTGCCTACCAGCAGCATGGGCCGGTTGTTTGACGTAGTCTCCGCGCTCGCGGGAGTGTGCCAAACTGTCACCTACGAAGCGCAGGCCGCGATCGAGCTGGAGGCCAAGGCCGATCTTGACGCTAGTGGGAGTTACCAATTTGACCTGCGCTTGCCGGAAATCGACATAAGACCAGTCCTGCGAGCAGTTGTTACAGACGTACTGGCGGGCACAGAGCCCGCGGTCGTATCTGCACGTTTTCATCGCGCCGTTGCCGAGCTGGTGTTGCAGGCAAGCCAGACCCTGCGCGCCACGACCGGGATCAACCGAGTTGCCCTGAGCGGAGGCGTGTTCCAGAATGTGACCCTATTGGAGTTGGCAGCTCGCCATCTGGAAGAAGCGGGCTTTGACCTCTTGGTGCATCATAAGGTGCCGCCTAATGACGGTGGCTTGGCGCTTGGGCAGGCAGTCATTGCCGCTCAGAGCAGCGCCCCATAGTAGAGCGACGCTATTCCAATATTGCTGTTACCGGAAGATGGTCGGACGCCGCTGTGTATGGAACGCCAGCATCAATGATAATCCAATCTTCGCTGACCCAGACATAATCTATCCTGCGCCATGGTTCGGGAACCGGGTTGGTATACCCTGGTGTTTCTCCTGCGATGTCTAGTACGTCTCGCAACTCCGTCCGGCGCAGCATTTCGATCTCCTCGGAGCCGGGCTGGGCATTCAGGTCACCGGTAATCATGAACTTGGTCAATTCACTGGCGACGGCAAGGATGGCTTCACTCTGTTCCTGGCGAACCAGGCTGCCATTTTCGGGATTGTGATAGTGCGTGTTCAAGATCGTGAGCGGCTTTCCGTCGCTGGCAGAGAGTTCAACCCGCAAATATCCGCGTTGGAGCAGGAGCCCTTCACCTGGCAGAGGCTGATTCTCCCAGGACGTTATTGGCAGCCGTGTAAGCACTGCATTGCCCCACTGACTGCCGGCGGTTGGACCGAACACTGCGTTCATCTGCAGCCTGTGGGCCAGCCAGGTGAACATGTCCACTGACCCGTTGATGGCCCAGCCGCGGGAAACCTCTTGGAGGCCCACAACGTCTACGTGCGCAGCTTCAATCGTCTGCGCCAGGGATTCGAGGTCAAGCTGCCCGAGCGGATTGAAGCCATTATGTAGGTTATAGCTCATCACCCGGACCTGGCCGTTTGTGCTTGCGGGCGGCGCCGGCATCCCACGGCCAGAAGCAAGTAGGACAGGACAGACCATTGCCAGCAGCAGTAGTGAGGTCAGCGCCCGGGCTGGACTGCCAAGCCGAACTCGTGTGCTCCAGGCGAAACGTTGTGCCTGGAATGTCAGGGCGGCCACGATCAGCAGCGCGATGGCCGGCAAAAAGCTGTTCGGAATGGGTAAAGCGATGTCGTAGGCCGCATAATATGCAAAGAGCAAGCTGACCATCATGAGCATGCCGAATCCCCCTGCAACGCTCAGGTGGCGCAGGCCGGGTTCTATGGCATGCCGCGCCAAGAATCGCAGCCGGTGGGATCGGTCCCCTCGGATCGTGTCACC
>JBJYWX010000222.1:0-3709 GCA_046259695.1 Promineifilaceae bacterium (SeqCode)
GTTTGCGCCCATGACCAGCCCCCGGACCTGAGCCAGCGGCTGGTCGCGGCCGGTTTTGTGTGCGAGGAGGACGAAGAGGCGATCATGGTGCTGGACCTGGCGCGGGCGCCGGAAAGCCTCTGGACCCCGCCTGGCGCCGACGTGCGCCGGCTCAGCGATCCGGACAGGCTGGAAGAAGTTCGCCAACTCCTGGAGGCGGTGTGGGATGAGCCATTCGACTGGTTTATCCCGCGCATGCGGCGCTTACTGGCCAGCAGCTATACGGCCATCTTTGTCGCCTATGTCCAGGACGAGCCGGCCAGCGTGGCCTGGCTCCTATGTCCGGAGGGCGGTCAATTCGCCGGTCTGTATGGCGGTTCAACCCTGCCCGCTTTTCGCGGTCAGGGACTCTACACGTCGCTGCTCGCGGTCCGCGCCCAGGAAGCGCGCCGCCGCGGCTACCGTTACTTGACCATAGACGCCGGCGACATGAGCCGGCCGATTGTGGAAAAGCGAGGCTTTGAGCTGCTGACTACCGCTACACCGTATCTCCTGAAACCAGGCACCTAGAGCCTGGCTCCAGCGATCAGGCCATGGCGAGATTGGCGAGCGTCACTTTCCGCTGGCTCTTCTTAGGCCAGGGCGCCGCTGCAGATCCGAGGCCTGTTTGGCGAGCAATATTAGGGCTTGGCCCAGAAGAATGGCCAGGAACAGCGGATCACCATACAAAACGATTATCACCACCGCAAGGGTCGCCAGCGCCAGCAGCGTGGCCCAACCATTCGGGGTAACAATCAATCGCCAGAAAATAAGCGAGGCCAGCGCGGCCAGGGAAAGCACCCAGATGGTCAGTCCAATCCAGGTCCCGAAGGCCGTTGCCAGGGCCTGGCCGCCGCGGCCGCGCAGGAACGGGGAAAAGGCATGGCCCGCTACCGGCGCTATGGCAATGGGTACAATACGCCAATCCTGGATGCCAAGCTGCTGGTAGGCCAGGCCGACTGGCAGCGCGCTTTTGGCGATGTCGAGGATCATGGCCAGCAAGAAGCCGCCCCGGCTGCCGGCGTGCAGGACATTAGTCGCCCCAGGATTGCCGTCGCCAAATGCGCGAATATCTTCGCCCGTTGTTATGCGCCCAATCCAGAGCGAAAAAGGAAGCGATCCCAACAGGAAAGCGACGACTGTAAGTAGAAACCACATGAAGGATGGTGGAGAAGAAGCAGATGGCCAGTCGTTACTGGATCACCGTACGAATGCGCTGCAAGGCTTCGGCCAGAATCTGGCGCGGGCAGGCGATGTTGATACGCTCGAATCCGGCTCCCTCCGGGCCGAATATGCGGCCCTCATTTAGCCAGACATGGGCATCTTCCAGCAGCAGCCGCCTGCGCTCTTCGGGATCGAGCCCTAAAGCGCTGAAGTCAATCCAGACCAAATAGGTACCTTCAGGCGGGATTACCGTTAGCTGCGGCATGTTCTCGGCGATAAAGGCGGTCAGGAAAGAATAATTCTCCTGGATGTAGGCCATCACAGCTTCAAGCCAGGGCTCGCCATAACGATAGGCTGCCTCGGCGGCCACGATGCCAAAGGCATTGGTACCCGAAGCGCCATTTTGGGACAGCACCTTTTCCAGGCCGGCACGCAGCACGTCGTTTTCAATGATGATATTGGAGAGCTTGAGGCCGGCCAGATTGAAGGTCTTGCTGGGCGCGGTGCAAATGACACTGAACTGCGCGAAGCGTTCGCCAAGGCAGGCGAACGAGGCGAATGTAAAGCCATCGTAAATCAGATCGGCATGAATTTCATCGGAGATGACGAGGACGCCATTATCCAGACAAATCTCGCCAAAACGGCGCAGCTCTTCTGGGGTCCAAACACGGCCGACCGGGTTATGCGGGCTGCATAGGATCGCCAGCTTAACCAGCGGATCAATGACCTTGCGCTCCAGGTCCTCAAAATCCATCTCATAACGATCGCCCACGCGCTTGAGCGGATTGTAGACGAGACGGCGATCGTTCTCCTCTACGGCCGAATGGAACGGATGGTAGACGGGCGTCTGGATAATCACCTTGTCGCCCGGCTGAGTGTAAGCCTGGATCATCATCTTAAGCGCAGCCACGACGCCCGGCGTGATCACAATCCAATCACGCTGCACCTCACGGTTGTAACGGCGGACCATCCAATCCTGCACCGCCTCGTAATAGCAGTCGGCGGGTGTGCTGTAACCGTAGACGCCGTGCGCGGCACGCTCGACCAGAGCCTCTATTACCTCCGGCGGGCTGCGAAAATCCATATCAGCGACCCACAGCGGCAGCAGCCGTTCGTCGCCGTGCCGGGCATAGGCGCTCTCGCCAGGCAGCGTCTTGTGGTCCGCACCAGGCTCAGATTCCCATTTGAGGCAGTGCGTGTTAAATCGATCAATTTCCTGGTCAAAATGAAACTCTGTCATGAGACTATTGTAATCCGTTTGCCGTCGCCGCAAAGCAGAAGTTAGTGTCCTGTTATGGCATCGAGAAACCGAGTTATTGGCAAAAACTCGGTTTCTCGGGCGAAAACAGCGCCGGCGGGCCCAATGCCCACCGGCGCTGTTCATTATTCGCTCGGGCAGACGGCCGTCAGCCCGGGGGTCGTCCTTTTTAGGGGTAGCTGACGATGTTCGTGACCTGGTTGCCTGCGTTCACCGCCGCACCGGTATCATTCACAACGTGGTCTATGCCCCCATTGCCATTGAGGAAGACGGTGAGAATGCTGTACATTTGCACGCCGGGCGTGACCGGCACTTCAAAGGCGCGCTCGGCATGGATATCTGGGCCGACGTTGAAGTAGGAATAACTGCCCAGCCCCCACGCCTCGTGGGTTTCAACCGAATCACCGACCTTGTAGGCGGGGTAGCCATTGGTCCCGTCATCTTGCTGCCATGCTTCCTGGCTTGGCGGGTCATACGGCATCTCGTTCTGGAACATGATCGTGCGCCCATTCTCGCCGTTCCAGATCGTCTCGGTTTTCTGGTAATGCTCGACAAAAAGGCCGTAGGCCGTGACGTTGTCGCCGTTGACGATCAGGCCGGTGTCGGCCGTGTTTTGATCCCAGCCGACCCCATTGCCGTGATCGGCGCGCCAGGACCAGATGTGGTCCAGGATGACGTTGTCGCTGTTGACAACCAGGGCGTTCGTGGCCTTGCCGGGCGTGGCGCCGCCAATGCGGAAGAAGACATCCGCCAGCAGGGTCGGGTCGGCGGGGTCGCTCCAGTTGTTATTGGCGGGCCCGTTACCATTAGTGGCATTGCCCTTGCCGACCTGCAGCAAAACGGGCGAGTTCAGCGGGCCGGCGTCGATCATTAAGCCCGCCAGCTTCACGCCCTTGACGTTAGCAACAGTCAGGGCCGCATTACCATTCTGAGGCACCAGGGTGGCATAACCGAGGCCCAGAACGACCGTATCTGGCCGCTTGACATCAATGGCGCGGTCAAGCTGGTAGATGCCGGGCGTTAGAATCAGATGACGGCCGCGGGCAAGCTGGCTGTTGATCTGCTGCGCCGAGTCTTCCGGGCGCGCGATGAAGAACTGGCCGATCGGGATGGAGACGCCGGGCGTCTGCCCATCAACCCAGCTCGTCCCCGCCGAGTCGAACTGCACGTCGGGCACAAAAACGCTGTATTCACCTTCCTCATTGATCGTCAGGAAAGGTCTTTCGCGCGTGATAGGGCTCGTGTCTAAAGTCGTGTACGGCGGTGGGT
>JBJYWX010000223.1:0-7452 GCA_046259695.1 Promineifilaceae bacterium (SeqCode)
CTACGGCATCGGCTGGACGCTGGCCGACGGCTACCCGCACGAGATGCGCGCCGCGGACTACGATGATTGGGTGACCGAGACGGTAACAGCCGACGGCCGGCCCATGCATGGCCTCAACGGTGATATCCTGGTCTGGAACCCGGTCACGCGCCGCCGGCATGAGTTGAGCTCAATGGGCATCCGTGTCAACCCGCAGACGCTGGTCCGGCAGCTCGAGATCACCGGCCAGAGCGACTTCCTGGAACTGCCCTACCACCAGGCGATCCTCAACAGTGAAATCCCGCTCAGCATCGGCGGCGGCATCGGCCAATCGCGCACGATGATGCTCCTGCTGCGCAAAGCGCACCTCGGTGAGGTCAGCGTCACCGTCTGGCCGCAGATCCTGAAAGACATCTGCGCCGAGCGGGATATCTTTGTCCTGGAGTAATCAGGCCATCTCGCTGTGGCACAACCGGGCTGGTTGTGATCTTCCAAAAAATCAGAAACCGAGTTTTTGGAAAAACTCGGTTTCTATCTCTTAACTCTCAGCGCGGCCCGCGCCTCGCCCAAGGTCGGCTGCGCCGCCGTGCCGCCGGCCGCCCGCGTTGAAAGAGAACCACAGGCGCAGGCCAGGTCGAGCGCATCCTGCAGGTCATGCCCGTTCAGGTACCCATACAGGAAGCCGGCGTTAAATGAATCGCCGGCTCCCGTGGTATCAACCACATCTACTTGCAGCGCCGGCGCGGTCACGCTGCGCCCCCCCTGCTGCGCTAGCCCGCCCTGCGGGCCCAGCTTAACCGCCAGCGTAGGCACCTGCCCCGCCAGCACCTCGACGCCCGCGGCGAAATCCTCTTTTCCGCTTATCTGCTGCACTTCATTCTTGTTGGGGAAAAGGAGATCGAGCAGCGGCAGCACGGCCGTCAAATCCCAGCCGCCCGTCGGGTCCCAATTTGTGTCCAGGGAGACGGTTAATCCCTGCTCCTTCGCGCTGGCCAGCAGGGCCGGCATATCGGGACGCAGGGCGTCCAGCAGGAAATAACTGCCGATGTGCAGGTGGCGTGCCAGCGAAAAGCGCGCCTCGTCGACCTGCTCGCGGCGCAGCAGCGGGATCGCCCCGGGATAGGTCAGGATGGCCCGGTCGTCCGGCGCGGAGAGGATCACGCTCAGGCCCGTGGCCGCCGCCTTATCCACTACGCAGCCGCTGACGTCGATGCCCGCCTGCCGCATCGCCTCCAGCATAAAACGGCCGAATTCATCCCCGCCCACCAGGCCGGTAAAAGCCACTTTGAGCCCCAGGCGCGCCGCGCCGCAGGCCGTGATCACGGAAGAAGAGCCAATCGCCAGGTCGGCCCCTTCGACCAGCTTTTCAACCTGCCCAAATACTGGCGTCACGTCCGGCCCGCGCACGATCAGGTCGGGATTGATTTCACCAATCACCAGCAGATCAAACAGCCGCTCTTTTTCTCCGATCAGCGCCAAAGCACCCTGCCCCTGTCGCGGCCTTAGCCCGCGCTGATGAACTCGGGCAGATAATCACGCTGCGCCGCGGCCATTTCGTCGAACATCTGGCGGATTTCTTCCAGCGAACAGACGGCCGCGGTCAACGGGTCGATCATCAGCGCGTGCACCGCCGCCTCGCGATCCTGTTCCAGCACGGCCGTGGTCACCAGGTCATGAAAGGCCATGTGCTGCGCGTTCAGCGCCGCCAGCTGCGTGGGCAAACGGCCGAAATGGGTCGGCTGCACGCCTTTTTTATCGACCAGGCAGGCTACTTCCACCACGCCGTCCTGGGGTAAATTGTCAATCAGCCCCGTATTGGGCACATTGCCGTAAACCACCGCCGGCACATTCGTCTCCATCGCTTCAATGATATAGGAAGCGAACTCCTCGCCACGGGTCATGTCGTATTGCTCCCGGCCGGTCAGGTAGTCGCGCAGGTATTGGGCCGATTCTTCCAGCCAGGTGGGCCAATTGTTGGCGTAAAAACCACTTTCACCGATATACCCGCTGCGGTCATACTTGGCCACTAGGTCGGGACGTTTGCGGAAATAAGGCACATATTCCGAATCATGCCCGCTGCCCTCCGTGCAAAAAGCGCCCAGGTTTTTCATGATCTCAAAGCGTACCGGATCCTGATCGTAAATTTGCGGTTCGCGCGCTTTTTCGCGCAGCAGGGGATAAAGGTCCTGTCCGTCGCGCTCTAATTTCACGAACCACGCCTGGTGGTTGATGCCCCCGGCGCGCCAGTCGAGCTCGTCGTAGGGCATATCGAGGTAATCGGCCAGGGTATGCGACGTGTGCTGTATCGAGTGACACAGGCCGATGATCGGCAGCTTGGAAACGCGCACGCCAGTGAGCACGGTCAGCGACATGGGATTGGTGAAGTTCATCACCAGGCTGTCCGGCGCAAGCTGCTCGACATCGGCCAGGATATCGATCCAGGACGGCAGCGTGCGCAGCGCCTTAAACAGCCCACCGGGGCCGATCGTGTCGCCGATACACTGGTCGACGCCGTATTTCAGGGGAATGTCATAATCATGGCGCACATTCTCGCGCCCGGCCACTTCGATCGTATTGACCACGTAGTCGGTTCCCGGCAGCACATCGCGGCGGTCGAGGCTGGCCTCCACGGACCAGGTACGCCCGCTTTCCTCAATCAGCTTTCCCGCCGCCTGGTGCGCCAGTTCCAGCCGCCCGGCATGAATGTCAACAAGGGCAAAGGTACCTTTATCCAGGGCCGGCGTCGCCAGGACGTCGCGAATGATCTCAGTTGAAAACTCAGCGCTTCCCGCGCCGATAATCGTGATTTTTGGCATTTCTAATTCCTCTGTATCTAAAAACCTATGATGTAGCCTTGCTTGTCCAGAACAGAGTAGTCGTAAGCGCCAGGCTCCCTGTCCGGGTCGAAACCTTCATTAATAAAAAGACGGCATAGCGAACGGCCGCTCACGTATGCGAAAGGCCGCGTTCCGCAGAACGCCCGTAGGCGTCGGCTATCTGCTGCGGGACGGCCGTAGTGTCGAAGGCCATCATCCTTTAATGCCTGAGAGGGTGATCCCCTTCACAATCCAGCGCTGCGAAAAGAGAAAGACGACCAGGATCGGCAGCACCACCAGCACGGCCGCGGCCATACTCAACTGCGTCTGGTTGGAATGCTGCGTCGTGTACCAGGTCAGGATAATCGGCAGCGTGCGCGTCTTTTGTTCCTGCAGCACGATCAAGGGCCACAGGTAGGCGTTCCAGTTGAACATGAAGGTCAGCATGCCCAACGTCGCCAGCGCCGGGCCGAGCTGCGGCAGGGCGATTGAGAAGTAGATACGCCACTCCGAAGCCCCGTCCACGCGCGCGGCGTCCATCATTTCGTTAGGGATGCTCATGGCGAACTGCCGCATGAGGAAAATGCCGAACGGATCGATGGCCGAGCCGATGATCAGCGCTATCAACTTATTTAGCAGTCCCAGCTTGGCCAAAATCAGGTAGCTGGGAATCATCGTCACCTGGAACGGGATCATCATCAGCGCCAGGATGAACCAGAACCAGAGCTGGCTGCCGGGAAATTTGTACTTGGCGAATATAAAACCGAGCAGCGAGCTGGTGAACAGGGTCAGGATAACATTGCTCACGGCCACGATGGCCGAATTGCGGTAAAAGAGCCCCAGCGGCAGATCGGGATCATTAAAGATCGTGCGGTAGTTTTCCCAAGTCCACTCCTGCGGTAAGAATGTCGGCGGCATTTGGCGTACTTCGGCGCCGGTCTTAAAGGACGCCAGGATCATCCAGATGAAGGGCAGCATGGCGATCAGGCAGCCGATAATCAGGATAGCGTAGACGCCGCTGCGGCCGAGATTGAACTCAACGCGTTTCGACTTCTCGTTATAGCCCACTTCCATCGTTTAATACTCCCAGTCGGTGCGCAGCAGGCGCGACTGCACCAGCGAAATCGTCAGCACAATGGCAAACAGCACCGTGGAAACGGCCGCCGCCCAGCCCATCCGCTGGAAGCGGAAGGCGTAATCATAGATGTCAATCACCATCACCCTTGTCTGGTCGTTCGGCCCGCCATCGGTCATGACCTGAATAATGTCAAATACCTGGAAGGCGGAAATCATGGTCAAAACGGCCGCCAGGTAAATCGTGGGTTTCAGCAGAGGCAAGGTAATATGGCGGAACATCTTAAAACCGCTCGCGCCATCGATGATCGCTGCCTCGCGTATCGTGTCCGGGATCGACTGCAGCGCCGCGATGAAGATGATCAGGTTGTAGCCGATGTCCTGCCATAGATAAGCCACAATGACCGCCAGCAGTGCCACGGGGATGCCGCCGACCACCAGCGACTGGTCCCCAACCCAGTTAATGGCCGTTAGCTTGCCCGTCACCAGGGTGATGATCCCGTTGAGCAGGCCGCGCTGCGGGTGAAAAACGAAGCCCCACATGATAGCCACGCCCACGGACGAGGTCACCACGGGCAGAAAGAACAGCGTGCGAAAACCCACTTTCCAGCGCGTATGCAGGGATTCAATCATCGCCGCCAGCGGCAGCGTGATCGCCAGGTTCAGCGGCACAACAAGAAAGGCGAAAAGCAGGGTCGTCTTGACCGCAGTGTGGAACTGGCGCACGTTGAGCGGGGCATCCGGGCTGAAGTCCAGCATCGCCCGGAAATGCTGCAGGCCAACAAAAGGATTGTCGCCGCCCAGGCCCAGGATTGACCCGCCCTGGCGGCGGGCGCTGTATTCGAAAAAAGCCAGGGCAAAAGCCCAGACAATGGGCAAAAGCGTCCAGAACGCCATGTAGAGCAGGACGGGTATCAGCGAAGAGGCTAAAAAGAACCGCTTCGACCCGTCCCGCCCCTGGCGAAAATTCCACCAGTGATAGGGTTTACGATTTGACTCTAGCGTGCCGCCGCTCATCTCGCTTATTTCAGCCATCGCACCTCCAGCGGATAGAAGACCTGCCGCTACCGTAGAGGCAGGCTCGGGAGCCTGCCCCTACATGCTCCGATTCCCCTCTACCTTAATTCAACGTCTCATTCACTTCGCGATCGATGGTTTCCAACGTCTCATCAAGAGTCGCATTGCCCTGCAGGAAATTCAGGATGCGCGGATAAGTAATCTCGTACCAGACAAGGTCACGATCCGGAAAAGCGCCTTCATAGTGGGCATTTTCCAGGATACCCAGGAAAGGCCCGAAATGATCAAACGCGGCCACCAGCTCCTCGGCTGCCGCGCCTGTGGCATTCGCCTTTAGCGCCGGCAGGGTCCCGGAGGCCAGGTTCCACTGCACGGCGTTCGCCGGATCGAGGGTTACAAATTTCACAAAGTCCCAGGCCGTGTCCTGTGCGTCACTGTTCTCAGAGACAGTAAGGCCCCACCCGGAAGCCGCTACCAGGGCATCTTCCCCGGCCGTCGGCAGCTGCACGTACTTGGTAACCTCGATCATCTCCGGATAGTCGGCGCCGTATTCAGGCACCACCCACGGGCCGACCAGGCCCATGGCGCTGCTGCCGTCAAAGAAGGAGTCGCCCACCCAGTTGGACTCGTCATTAAACAACACGGGGTCAACCAGCCCTTCATCCACCATGCGCTTCATCAATTCCAAAGCGGCGCGCCCGGCGTCGGTGTTGACCGAGAAACCCGCGTCGGTCAGGTACTGCCCGCCGTTTTGCAGGATGAGTGAGTAGAAGGTGGCCGGAATGGCGTCGGAAGCGGTGAAGTTATACCCGGCGCGGGTCATGACGCCGTCCTGGACAACCGCCATTGCCTGGCCATCGGCGATAAAATCATCCCAATTGTCCCAACCGGCGGTAATGTCCGCGATGCCGACCTCATCGGCTACCGCCGTGTTCACCAGCGTGGCGCCATATTCAATATTGAACTCCTGCGGAATGCCGTAGAGCGCGTCGCCGCACTCGTAACCGCCCAACTGCGCTTCAAAAACGGCCGCTTTGGCGTCTGCCATGGAAATCACACTCTCGGGCAGCGGCGCCAGGTTGCCGCCTTCCGCGTAGCTGCACACCCAGGAGCCAAACATCTGCAGCACGTCTGCTTCTGTGCCCGCCGGCAGCGCGGTCTGCAAGGTCTGGATATAGGTGTCATAATCAAATGTCTCAAACTCAACGGTCACATTGGGATTCGCTGCCATGTAAGCGTCGGCCAGCGTCTGGTACCCTTCGTTAAACGCATCATTCTGGTGAGTCCAGACGCGGATTGTGACCGGTTCCGCGGCTGCCTCAGCGGCCGGCGCTTCTTCCGCCGCTGAATCGTCAGCGGCCGGCGCCGCTTCATCAGCCGCCGGCGCTTCTTCAACAACGCCGCCGGTCGTCCCGCCACACGCGGCCAGCAGCGCGCCCACCAGCAGCAGGGAAAGGAGTAAAAGGGAAATTTTCTTGGAAATCATCTTGTTTCCTCCTCAAGATTGGTTTTTTTGCAAATGGAAGCAACGATAAGGGTAGCGGTACAAGAAAATAGGCGACCTCCTTTTTTATTGTTACAAGAAATGAACTGGACGCAGAGATCGCGGCGAACGCAAGCGTTGGACTCTGTGCCTTCTGTGTCCAACTATTTCAAAGCGCGCCCAACTCGACCACAGCCGTCAGGTTGCGTGGGTTGTCCGGGTTCAGGCCCTTGGCCATGGCGCGGTAATAAGCAAGAAGCTGCAGCGGCGGCAAATACAACACCGGGCGCATCCAGGCCGGGAGCTGCGCGGGCAGCGCCACCTGCCAATCCGTCTCTGCCGCCGTCGAAGTCGGGTTCAGGGCCAGCGTCGCCGCGCCAAGGGCTCTCATCTCTTTCAAAACCTGCTGCTCGTGTCCGAAGCCCTGAGCCGACAGCAGCCCGCTGATCAGCAGTTCTTCCGTCGCCATAGACATCGGGCCGTGCCGGTACTCCAGGAAATGAAAGGCGTTGCTGAAGCTGAGCGACATCTCCGTCATCTTCAACATCGCCTCGCTGGCCACCCCGTACTCGTAGCCGGAACCCAGAAAGGTAAAACGGCTCAAATCCAGGCGCCCGCCCAACTCGGCCATCAACGGTTCCGCCCGCTGCAGCAGATCGGCGCCCAGCGCGGGCAGCGCCTGCAGCGTCGCCAACTCTTGCCCGCCCACGGCCGCCGCCAGCAGCTGCGCCAGCAGCAGCATGCTGGAAAATGATTTCGTCTGGGCCACGCTGCGCTCCTGCGCGGCCACGGCCGGCAGCACCAGGTCCGACCCGGCCGCCAGCGGGCTGTTGTCGTAGCAGGTGATGCACCACGCCGTGCGACCGCCATGCTCGCGAAACGCTTGCTGCGCCTTTAGCGTCTCCGTCGTTGTTCCCGAACGGGATATCGTCACCAGCAGCGTCTGTTCCGCTCCTGCCAGCACCCGCTGCGGGAACAACAAGAATTCCGAGCCGGGCAGCGCCGCGGCGGGCACGCCGCTCAACGATTCAAACAGCGACGCGGCGGTTTGGGATAAATAGTAGGTCGATCCGCAGCCGGTAA
>JBJYWX010000224.1:0-6195 GCA_046259695.1 Promineifilaceae bacterium (SeqCode)
AAGGATAGCGCCCCAGATGTTCGCATTATCATGCTTACCGGCTATGATGAACCGGAGCAAATCTTTCATTCGCTGCGCAGTGGAGCAGAGGCTTTCTGTTCAAAAGATATACCCCCGGAAGCGCTGGTCAGGACCATTCACGAAGTACGCGATGGCGGCTATGTGATTGAAGGAAAAGTACTCACGGCGGCGCAAAAGGACGAATGGCTGGCCCGGCGCGCAGACCGCTTCGGCAACCGTCCCGTAAGAAAAGATGGTTCAGAGGCCAGCGCCCTCACCCCGCGTGAAATGGAAATTCTGGAAATGATCTGTCGCGGCGCGTCTAACAAGGATATCGCGCGCGGCCTTGGAATTAGCTACCAGACTGTAAAAAACCACGTGACGGCCATACTGCACAAACTTGGCGTAAGCGATAGAACTCAGGCTGCTCTTTACGCAATAAAATACGAATGGTTCGAAATGGAAGAGGAACTCTAAATAGCAGTAGGGCGAAATCAGAACTCCGCCTGCCACAGGAGCAAAGTTATGTCCTTTTTTGATGACGAGGGCGCTGGCCTTCTTGAATATGCACTGGTATTGATCTTGGTTGCCGTTGTGGTCATCGCCATCGTAACCTTGCTGGGGCCAGAAATAAGTGCCCGGCTCTGTCCGTATATGAGTATGTTTTGCACTGCGTGATAGGATCTCGCGGAGCCAGAGTGGTGATATCACCATCGTTTTCTTAATCCATCGCTGACCGTAATCATTGTCGCCCTGCTGCCGGATGCGCCACTTTCAGCAAGCGGGCGACACGGCAGCAAACTGTCAGCAGCGAAGTCGCTGTTTATGATCGTAATTGGACAAATCTAGTTCACCTCCTGATCAACCTGGCGCCATTCACGAGCAATCGCTGGATCTTCAGAAGTTGCGCCTGCGGCGCGGCGCGCCTCGCGCGGATGGCCGGGATGCCTACATCCAATTGAGACGCCATGTTTACCGCCGTCTCTCGCCCGAACTGGGAGCGAATGGGAGCCTGGACGAATACCCTGACCTTCGAACCTGGGTAATAAAACGACTCAACGAGATGCTGCATGAGGACAGAATCGTCTTGAAACAGGCCGAACGCGGCCGACTTATTGAAGATACCCTCCATGACCTGCTTGATGCGCACTCGGAGGAAGAATAATGGCCGCATCTAGTAGCAGATGAGCGCCAGAACTGCTTTCAGTCATGTCGCGTCTTTTTCCACTGGCAAGTTCATTGACCTGCTCTTTCCCACGGTATGCGCATCCTGCGGCAGGATTGGCCCTGTCATTTGCGCCGGCTGCCGGGCAGAATTCCAGGCTGTGCAGGAGCCAATCTGCCTGCGCTGTGGCCGTCATTCACCGGTAGCTACGACGAGCTGCCCGGCTTGTGCCAAGCTGGGCTTCAAAATAACTTTCTGCCGTGCCTGCTTCAACTACAGCGAACCTCTGGTCACCATTATTCACCGTCTAAAATACGAAGGGCTCTTCGCGCTTGCCACCCCCTTGGGATTGGAGATGGCGAACAACTGGCCTGACTGGCCAGCGATGCCTGATCTCATCTTGCCGGTACCACTGCATCCGCGACGTCGGCGCGCGCGTGGGTTTAACCAATCGTTGCTGCTGGCCGAACATCTAGGCCCGGCCACCGCAATTCCCGTTCGTTCCGACATATTGCGGCGTGTGCGGCATACAAAACCGCAGATCGGCCTTAATCCAGCCCAGCGTGCCCAAAATGTGTCTGGCGCATTCGCCACCAGTCCCACGGCCGTACGCGGCAGGCACATCCTATTGATAGATGACGTCTTCACCACCGGCGCCACCATGCTTGCGGCCGCGGAAACACTGCTCGGCGCTGGGGCTTCCCGCGTTTCCGCCTACTGTCTGGCACGGGCTGTTCACTAGTGGGATAATATTGTTGAGGTCTGCAAGTTCTCAAGAAGATAAGGAGTAGTTAGTATGGAAGTAGAAATCCAGGGGCATAACCTAGAAATCACCACAAGGCTCGCCAACTACGTGGACAAGAAAATTAGCCGGCTAGATCGTTACATGCCAAATCTGGCCGCCGTCCGAGTCGACCTTACTTCCGAAAATACGCGCAGTGCTGTCGAACGGTACGTCGCGCAGATAACCATTCGCGATGATCGTGGCACGATTCTCCGCGCCGAAGAGCGCAACAGCGATATATTCGCGGCAATCGACAGTGTCACCGACAAGCTCTATCGCCAGATCGAACGCTATCGCGGCAAGAAAAAGAAGAAATATCGTGGCTCTGGGGAAGAAATCGAGCTCGGTGAGCCGCTGCCGTTGGAAGAAGATGAGGAACTGGATGAGGTATCCTCCATCGTGCGCACCAAGCAATTTGTCCTGCATCCCATGTCTGCTGAGGAAGCAATTGACCAGATGGAGCTTCTTGGTCATGACTTTTTTGTCTTCTTTAATGCCGAAGAAGATTCAATTAACGTGCTTTATCGACGGCACGACGGTAATTTTGGCCTCTTGCAGCCTGAGTTCGCCTAAGGCCTTTGGGCGCTAAGCTAATGGCGCATATCCTGATCGTCTGTACGGCCAATATTTGCCGCTCGCCAGTTGCAGCCGCCCTACTCAAAGATCGCCTGCAAAGAAACGGCTTTGCGGACTGGACCGTAAGCTCTGCAGGTACTTGGGCAATATCGAGCAGAGGGGCATCCCGCAACAGCCAGATTGTCATGGCCGAATACGGTCATGACATCAGCAGCCATCTGGCGCGCATGGTTGAAGAATCTTTGCTGCAGCAGGCGGATTTAGTTCTATGCATGGAAGAGGGTCACGTCGAAGCATTAACCATCGAATTTCCGCAGGAAGCTCACAAGATCTATCCCATTACGTCGATGGCGGGGGCAACGTATAGCGTTCAGGACCCCTATGGCGGCTCGCTTATCGAGTATCAGAGAATGGCGGCCGAACTGGCTGGCCTTATTGATCGTGGTTTTGATCGGATTGTCGAACTTGCTGAAGCAAACAGCTCTGAGAGGTGAGCCTTACCAACCTTCGATAAACTGCAGCCACTCTTCATTCTGAGGAAGGTGCCGCCCAAAACGGTATTTTGCTGTGGCGGTCGGCTCAAATGGCTGGCGTCTTAGCGCCATATTTGCTTCTTTGGGGCTTTTGCCGCCCTTTCGGCGGTTACAGGAAGAACAGGCGGCCACGAGATTTTGCCAGGTATGCGGCCCGCCAAGACGGCGTGGAACGACATGATCAATTGTCAAATGCTTTAACTTGGCGCCGCAGTATTGGCAGGTGAAATCGTCGCGGCGCAGGACTTCGCGTTTAGATAGCGAGACGCGCGGGCGAGGGCGCTTGATCATGTGGCTTAATCGAATAACAGAGGGTACTTCGAATACGTCCGAGGCGCTGTGAATTATGCCCCGCCCATTAAGAATAATCTCTGCCTTCCCGGACAACAGCAGCGCAATAGCACGCTTGGTGTTACAGACATGCAGCGGCTCGTAGTTCACGTTTAGTATGAGAACTGGCAAGTTTAAAAGGAGCAAGTTGCTCATGACGCAAGGAGTATACCGATGCGCTTGGCGCGCGTCAATCACCTTCGGTTAAGGGTCTGTTAACATCAGATGAAGACACAAGAACTCATTTCTTACCTTGATAACTACTTGAAAATCGCTGAGATCGACGACTACGGACCGCAGGGCCTGCAGGTAGAAGCCAGTAACCCGGAGGTAGTAAGGCTGGCCACGGCGGTAGACGCCGCTCCACCGGTTATTAAGGCCGCGGCAGAATGGAACGCTGACTTGCTGCTGGTGCATCATGGCATCTTGTGGCGCACGGTAGAGCCCATCGCCGGCCCACTGGGACGACGTGTGCGCCTTCTGCTGGATAACCACTTGCATCTCTACGCGGCTCATCTCGCGCTCGATGCCCACGAGGAAGTTGGCAACAATGCTGTGCTTGCCGGCATGATCGGCCTCAAGGATCAATCCTGGTGGTGCGAAGTGAAGGGCACACCCATCGGGGTCATCGGCCATGCAGACACCACTCTCGATGAGTTGAAAAGTCTGGTGAACGAAAAACTAAACACAGAATCGCGCGTTCTGCCCTATGGACCGGCACGGGTCGCGACCATAGCCATTGTCTCGGGTTTCGGCGCCGACGAAGTGGCAGAGGCCAAACGCCTGGGAGCGGATACGTTGCTTACCGGTGAAACTTCGCACGCCAACTTCTACGCCGCTTCCGACTATGGTATGAATGTCATCTACGCCGGTCACTATGCTTCCGAAACAGTGGGTGTTCGTGCCCTCGGCCGCCATCTGGCGGATCTCTTCGATTTGGAAACACGCTTTTTCGATTTTCCCACAAACATGTGATGATGCGCCCGGCCAAAGAGATAGGAGAATAGTATGTCTGAAAACAAACTGGACTGGATAAACGATGAAATTGCTTCCTTGAAAGAAGCGGGACTCTATAACACAATTCGAACCATCGAATCACCGATGGATGCCTGGGTCGTAATCGACGGCCGACGTTTGCTCAATTTCTGTGCTAACAACTACCTGGGGCTGGCCAACCATCCACGCGTACGCCAGGCGGCACAGCGGGCGATAGACCAATTTGGTGTTGGCCCCGGAGCCGTGCGGACCATTGCCGGCACCATGTCGCCGCACATCGCCCTAGAAGAACGGCTGGCCAAATTCAAGCAGGCCGAAGCATGTATCACCTTTCAGAGCGGTTTCACTGCCAATCTAGCCGCCATTCCCGCCCTGGTTGGCCGGGAGGACATCATCTTTTCCGACGCCCTCAACCATGCCAGCATCATCGATGGATGCCGCCTCAGCCGGGCCAGAGTCGTGCGCTATGAGCACGGCGATGTACAGGACCTCCAACGCCAGATCGAAAAAGAAGGCGAATACCGCCGTCGCCTAATCATTACTGATGGTGTCTTCAGCATGGACGGCGACATTGCCCCCCTCGCTGAGTTAGCAGACATTGCTGAGCGCCATGACATCATGCTGATGGTCGACGATGCCCATGGCGAAGGGGTTTTAGGTCGCGGCGGGCGTGGAATAGTCGATCATTTTGGCCTGCACGGCCGGGTTGACGTCGAGGTCGGAACGCTTAGCAAAGCGTTTGGTGTCGTCGGCGGCATGGTAGCCGGCAAGGCGCCCATAGTGGAATGGCTGCGCCAGCGCGGCCGTCCATTCCTATTTTCCAGCGCCATGACAGTGCCTGACACCGCTGCCTGCCTTGAGTCAGTGACCATCCTGGAAGAATCGACCGAACTGATAGATCGACTCTGGTCAAACGCGGAAACGTTCCGTGCTGAAATGCAGAAACTCGGCTTCGATACCGGCTACAGCCAGACCCCGATTGTTCCCGTTATGCTGGGCGAGGCACCGCTGGCCCAGCAGTTCAGCAAGCGGCTCTTCGAAGAAGGGCTGTTTGCCATGGCCATCGGCTACCCCACGGTACCTGCTGGGAAAGCGCGCATCCGCGTCATGAACTCCGCCGCGCACAGCATGGACGATATTGAGTTCGCGCTCGAGGCATTCCAAAAAGTCGGGGCGGAACTTGGCGTAATATGACGACCGCCGTTCGCGGCGTTCATTTGCTATTTGTTCTTATACGTCAAAACTCTGTTCCAATTCTGGAACCACGACGTTCTGATAGCCCAATGATCGCTGCAATCCGTCCGCCAGTGCGAGCGAAGCATCCGCTTCGCCGTGCACAACGAAAGTGTGCCCTGGCCGCGGTGCAAACTTGCTGGCCCAATCTATTAGCTCCGACCGGTCTGCGTGTGCACTGAAGCCGTTGAGGACCTCCACCTGGGCCCGCAGCTCATACGGCTCGCCAAAGATCTTCACCGGTGACTGTTTTTCCACGATTCTGCGCCCCAAGGTTTCGGGCGCCTGCCAGCCAACGATCAAAATAGTATTACGCGGATCTTCGATGTTATTCTTGAGATGGTGCAGTATCCTGCCCGCTTCCGCCATGCCACTGGCGCTTATGATCACCGCCGGGTGGCGCAGAAAATTGAGTTCCTTAGACTCGCTTGCGGTACGTGTATAACGCATCATATCAAAGCCAAACGGATCGCCATGCGGGTCCATTTCCAGGAATTCGGCCACTTCGTCATCGTACGCTTCTGGGTGCAGGCGGTAAATGCTGGTGGCGTCAATGGCCACAGGGCTATCCACATAGA
>JBJYWX010000225.1:0-4055 GCA_046259695.1 Promineifilaceae bacterium (SeqCode)
ACAACAAAAGCACCGTCGCGGTTGATCGCAACAGCTGGATCTGATGTTGGGACAGCGATTGTGTCGTTAACCCTTGTTCTTGTCATCGTACCGATGGCTTTCCCATTACTATCGAATTGGCGGAAAACGATAGGTGGGTGGCCTAAAGTCGTGTTGTAATCGCGCCAAACGACGACGAAGTTGCCAATATCGTCCATGGCCACATCGGGTGTTTCTTGCTGGCCATAAGGATCGTCATGCACGCGGAATTCGCTGCCTGATGGTGTGCCGTCATTGTTGAAAACTTGGGCATAGATATCACCCACTGCATCGAATGCATAGCTGACATACACAACAATAAAATCGCCGGTGCTGTCCATCGCTATTGATGGTTCTCGCTGCTGGCCGGTAATCTCCGTGTTAACGCGGAATTCCCCACCTACTTTGTTGCCGCTGCTATCAAAACGTTGGCCAAAGATATCTGGTGAATCGAGCGTGTTTGTAGAACTTTCCCAAACGACAACAAAATTGCCGCTGCCGTCCATTGCTATATCCGGATTGAATTGCGTCCCAGCGGTAGTATTGTTGACCAGGATGGGGGCATTACTAAGGGGCTCCCCACTCGCGCTGTAAACCCGGGCCTTGATATCGCGTCCACCACTGTATGTTCCAGAGTTTTCTTCCCAGACAATGACTATGTTTCCCCCTTCGCCTGCCTCATCCACATTGTCCATGGCGATGGCCGGGTTGTCCCAACGGTCGTTGCTGGCCGTGTCGATACTTACCTGAAATTCACTGTGGTCTGCCGCGGCTGGAGCGGCCAGGATGAACAGGATCAAAATGGCTGTCAATAGACCGGCTTTCATGAAATTTGTTGGCTTTGGCATAATTTACCTCCACTACTTTTTTGGCTGCTGGATACGCGTCTGCACCATCAGCGCGACTGTGGTATAATGTATTATCATTTCGTTGAGTGCCTTCATCGTAGCGCTCGTCCGTGAACAGAGTGTCGAAAAAAGCGTTAACAAATCATGGGCGGTGTGCCGTATCGTTTATGAGTCGATTGACTGTATCCTTGCTCGGACCCTTTCAAGCGGCCCTGGACGGCCGTCCCCTGGACAACTTTCGCACGAGCAAGGTACAAGCGTTACTCATCTATCTCCTCCTCCATGCCCTTGAGCATGCTGACCAGGGCGTGGGGCGGGAGCACGCGATGACGCTGTTGTGGCCGGAGATGCCGCGCAAGTCGGCCCAGGTCAACCTGCGCCAGACCCTTTACTATCTGCGGCAGGCGATCCCCGATGTTGACGACAAACACGGCGAGCCTGTCCCCTTCATCCTCAGCGACCGCCAAACAGTCCGGGTGAACCCCGCCGCGCGTTATGAATTGGATGCGGCGTCCTTTGTCTCGCTGGTGAAGGAGGGTGACCGTGAGCGACTGGCGGCGGCCGTCGAGCTATACCGCGGCGACTTCCTGGCCGATTTCTATCTCGAGGACAGCAGCGAATTTGAAACGTGGGCCGCGGGCTGGCGCGGCCGGCTGCGGCGACAGGCGCTGGAGACGCTCGATCAGCTTATGGACGGTGAGCTTGCGCGCCGTCAGCTCCGCGAAGCGGCTGCCTATGCCCGGCGGGCGCTGGCTATCGACGAACTGCGCGAAAGCGCCCACCGGGGGCTGATCAAGGCGTTGGGCCAGATGGGCAAGCGGGCCGCAGCGCTGAAGCAGTACGAGCGCTGCCGCCGGCTGCTGGAAAGGGAACTGAGCGTAGCGCCATCGGAAGAGACAGAAGCCATTGCCGCGGATATCCGCCGGCATGATAAACGTGGGAAGAGGGAGACGCGCCTGCCCCTACCAGCGAATCCCCTGATCGGCCGTGAAGGAGAATTAGAGGATCTCGCGACGCTGTTGGGCGACCGGGCGCGTCTGGTGTCTATCGTTGGTCCGGGCGGCATGGGAAAAACCCATCTGGCGCTGGAACTGGCCCGCAGCTTGACCGACGGAGACGAGGGGGGTAGGGCGGAGGATACAAGCGTTCTTGAACAGGCGTTGTACGTGGACATGGCGCCGTTGGCGGAGGCGGCCGATCTGGTGGCGGCCATTGCCCGCGCGCTTGGCCTGGCCTTCAACGCGGATGATAGGGGGGAGGGGCTGAAGCAGCGCGTGCTGAATGCCCTGGCGGATAGGAACCTGCTGCTCTTACTGGACAACTTTGAACACCTGATGGAGGCAGCGCCCCTTCTCTCTGAAATATTGCAGGCGTCCCCAACGGTGAAACTGCTGGTGACCACGCGGGAGCGATTGAAGCTACGCGCCGAGCACACCTACCCCATAGGCGGCCTGACGCATTCAACATGGACGACACCGGTGGAAGCGTCACGCGATCCGGCGGTGCAGCTTTTCATTTACCATGCGCGACGTGCCCGGCCTGCCTTCAGACTGCACAGCGAGCAGCTGGGCCCCTTGCGGGAGATTATGGGCTTAACCGGCGGCATGCCCCTGGCGCTGATTTTGGCCGCCGGCTGGGTGAAAGTGCTGGATATGGCGCAGATCGCTACCGAAATTGGGCACAGCCTTGATTTTCTGGAGGCGACCGAGCGGGATGTGCCGTCGCGGCAGCGTAGTATGCGCGCCGCCTTTGGGGCCACCTGGGGACGCTTGAACGCACGCGAAAAGGCGATCTTTGCGGCACTTTCCGTCTTCCGCGGTGGTTTCACGCTGGCGGCAGCGGGCGAAGTTAGTGGCACGACTGCGCGCCATCTCCTGAGCCTGGTGGATCACTCGCTGCTGGTACGTGAGGAAGACGGCCGTTTTGAGATTCACGAACTGCTGCGCCAGTTTGCCGCGGCCAAGCTGGAGGAGTCGGGAGACAGGGAGAACAAGCTGAGCGCGCACAGTGCTTTTTATCTGCACTGGCTGGCAAACTTACTGCCGGATTTGAAGGGCAGCGGCCAGCTGGACGCCGCGGATGAGATTGGCGAGGAATTCTACAATGTACGAGCTGCCTGGCATTACGCCTGTGAAAACCGATGCTGGTTATCGTTTCCCGCGGCGAGCCAGAGTCTTTTACTATACACGCTCGTTCGCAGCCGCTATAACGAAGGCATCGCGCTCTTCGATATAGCGCGCCTGGCCAGCATGCTGCAGCAGAGTGAGCTGGAGAAGGTAGTCCACGCTTATGCAGTAGCCGGCTGGCACGCTTCGCTGTTCTACGCTGGATCGTGGGAGGAAGCGCTGGCCGTTATTCCCAAGCTGCAGGCGATTACGGATGTGCTCAGCGACCCTTTTACCGTCGCCTACTGCCGGCTGATGATGTATGAGCTTCCGGGCCCGATTCCCGCTGCAACGGTAATTAAATGGATGGAAAATGCGATTACCATTTTTCACAAGGCGGAAGAAGTGCTCTATTCAGCGCTTGCTTACCACAGACTGGGCTGGTCCCGACATAGGAATGGGCAGGCAGTGGAGGCGCTCCAGGCGCTTCGGCGCGGCCTCGCTTCGGCGGAGCGAACGGGGGATTTCTACGCAACGTCCGTATTGCTACGATCCCTCGGAGCATTGATTTGGATGGCGGAAGGGCTGAGTGAGGAGGCTGTTTGCTGTTATCGAGAGGCGGCGGAACTGCAGCGATATATGGGCGCCTGGGTACCTTATGCGCACAGCCTGTCGGAAGTAGCGACTATCCCCGTCTGGAAAGAAGGCGACCTAATCACCGGCCGCCCGCTTCTCGATGAGGCGTTGGTCATTGCCGAGGAACAGAAGGTCTCTGGCGTTAAGGCCCACGTCCTGGCCGAAATAACGACACACCTGCTGATTGAGGGCCGGTATGAGGAAGCGCTGACCCTATCGGATGAGGTAATCGCTTTATCAGAGAGCCACCATGCGACAGCGATATGGTCCCGATACCAGCGGGGAATTGCTTTCCTGGGACTGGCGGATATCGAACAGGCCATTGAATGCATGAGGGGGCCCCTGGCGCATATGGTAGAACAGGATTGGTCAGGCATGCTGCGCGTGCTGCTTGCTTTTCCCGGCGTGATCCTGGCTGAATTGGGGGAGCACGAAAAAGGGGTCGAAC
>JBJYWX010000226.1:0-6241 GCA_046259695.1 Promineifilaceae bacterium (SeqCode)
TCAATCGCGGACGGCCGTTTAGCCGCGAGCGATTGGCCGGCCTGCTGTGGCCGGAAACGGCGGAGACCCAGGCAAAACAATACCTAAGGCAAACTTTGTGGCAGCTCCAGTCGGCTCTCGACGAAGCCGGCGATGCGCACGATTGCCTGCTTTCGGTAGACTCAGAGTGGATCAGTATCGATCTAAGCGAACAGGTGTGGCTGGATGTTGGCCAGTTCGAGGAGGCCTATAAAGAGGCGCAGGGCGGGAACGGCCGTTTGCCCGACGCGCAGCAGGTGGCGCAGCTTGAAACGGCCGTGGCTCTCTATCGCGGCGATCTGCTGGAGAACTGGTACCAGGATTGGTGTGTCTTCGAGCGCGAACGCCTGCAGAACATGTATCTGTCCATGCTCGATAAACTGGCCGGATACTATGAGGCGACGCGGAATTTTCAGGCGGGATTAGACTGCGCCACGGCCCTGCTGCGCCTGGATATTGCCCACGAACGAACCTATCGCCGGCTAATGCGCCTCTATTACTATGCAGGCGATCGCTCCAGCGCGCTGCGCCAGTTCCAGCGCTGTGAACATGTGCTGAAGCAGGAACTTGGCGTGGCTCCGTCGCAGCGAACGTTTCACATTCTGCAGCAAATTAGAGATGAATCGCTGCCCGCGTTCGAGTCCTCCGCTGGTATAGGCGCTGCACCGCAGCTCGCCTCAGTTACTGCTGTTCTTGACGACCTAATAAAGTTGAATGAGCGGTTTGTGCGCTCGCAGCACCAGGTGACGCAGGAAATTGAATCAATCCGCGCTGCTGTGGCCGAACTTATATAGTAAAGCTCCTGCCAATCCGAAAATCGAATCATACGCCTCTTCATACGCAGCGATATACGCCACTACCTATACTGCCATGCTAACCTGCTTGCCATTCGCGTTTCAGTTGCCTAGCAGGATGATCTGCATGCGTTCACAAGAACCATTTGTCCAGTCGTTTGTGATCAAAATATGGTTTGAAGAAACAGCTGTAAAAGACGGGTCTCCTGTTTGGCGTGGGAGCATCAAGCATGTTCCAGGTGGTGAAAGAGAGATCTTTGACAGCCTGGATGCAGTAGTGCGCTTCATCACTTCCTATTTAGATTTAGATAGGCTTCGACATCAGAAATAGAGCGATGAAGTGATGTCGCTGCGAAGGAGGCCTTATCCTTATATAGAAGTTTCTTTCTAATTGTCATCGTAGTTCCCAACTCAAGGAGATTACAAATGCCTAGGTTTAGAGTAAACAATCTCAGTATTTCGCTTTCAGATAAGTTTGGTGATCAGGTGCTTATCCCCACGCCCGACGATTGGCACATATGCAACTGGCCGTTCACTTGCCACCAGTTCGTTTCCAAGTGTTACCATTGGCCTTCCTGCGGCTGGTTTTCGGGATGTGGATGGTGGTACTCCATTATCGATTGTCCCGGCCGAACTGTTGTCGCCTGCCCAGGACCATCGGTTTTGATCGAGGAACCCGAAGGACAACTGATCAACCCCGTAGCCGAGGCCGACATGCTTGATCAAATGCGCGAACAGCTCGAAGCAGCTCTGAAAGAGGTCGAACGACGCGGCCTTGTTTTGGAACAGCACACAAAACCGCGCACGCGCGAGCAGGCTGCAGCGATGGAACAACAGTTAACTCAGGCGCTTGAGGAACTCAAGCGTGCGAGCCGGGATTTGGAATAGCCTTATTCCTGATGAGGGCCTGCCGAAGGCTGCCCATCATGGTCGGCCTTCGGCAAGAAAAAATGCCTCTATTTTTTCTCTTTCTTTGTAGGCATTCCCTGGTCAGTAGATCATCGCAGCCAATAGGAAGTTCAACACGTGATTGCCGCGATCAGTCAGCGCAGTAACAGGTTTCCTAAAACAGCAGCACCCTGAATAATAACAGGACAATTTTCATGACCCAGACCACAGAACTTAACCCAATTTTAGACGCCCAATTCAGAGCGAATCCAGCCTATTCACTTGTGCTCTTCGACCATTTGTCGCCTGCCAGGCAAGATCAACTAAGGTCAATGGCCGAAGATGAAGCGTTCTACGGCGTGCTGCAGCCTGCCGCAAATGGAAACGGAGCTGCCAAGGCCGTTGATCAGGAGACGGCGCTGCTTTTCCTGACTCTCCGGGAACCGGGACCGGTGCCACACTATATCCGCAGAAAGTTCGGCCGTGACTGCCCGCAAGCTATCGCAGAATTGGTCCTCGAGGGGGTGTTGCAGATCCGTCAGAGTGAATCGCAGGAATTTCAGAGCGGTGGAAATGCCCACCCACTGCTCTTTCAGAAGAACGGCCGTTCGTCCAATCATAATAGTGCAGTCGTGCTGCTGTCTTATGATGCCCTTGATTACGCTCAGAAACTGCCGGGAGTGACAGCGCGCGACCTGACGATGCGCCTCTACCGCTACAACACAGTCCCACTCTCTCCTGCCCGGCGGGCGGCATGGGCTGCTGGGAAATCGACAGACCACATTTCAGGCATCGACGAGGATGGACCGGCCAGGCAGTTCTTGAGTGCACATTGGCAAAAGTCAACCGGTTCTGATGAGGAAAATGGTTGGCTGAGCTGGCATAAGAAAGACCGGTCACGCTCATCGTGGCTTCAATCGCAAGCCCCATTTAAGCTGTATATCAGTCCACTGCCCGAAGCTTTGCCTGATGCCTGGCCCGATATCCTGGAACAGCTCACCCATTCGGATGCGCTCTCATTTAAGGTTGGAAAAGGGCTGTTGGGACTGTTACGACCGGACAAGATAGTCGCCTATTTGCCTGATTTTGCCTCGCTCTCCAGCGCCGCAGAAGGATTGCGGGAGGCACTTGGAGAGTGTCCTGCACAGGGGGTGCCATTTTCGGCGCCAATTGACCGCAAAGGACTGATCTCCTGGGGCATGGATCCGCAAGAACATGACACGTCGTTCGGGAAGAACAGCCAGGAAAGCTGGCGCACATGGGTCACCGGACAACTCGCAGGCGCAATCGTTGAGGCGCGTGACAGCGGAGCGGGTATCGAAGCGCGCGAATTTGCTCTGGATCGTCTTCGGCTGCAAGGAGTCGATACGGAAACCTGGGTTCTCCAACAATCAATCTGGCAAAAAACAGGAGGTTCTGACCATGTCTACGCTTGATGATGCACTGGTACTGCCTGATGATGTTGCGCTTGTCCCGGTCATGGAATACCCGGAACAAACAAGAGCGCAGTTTAGCTATGAGCCCGGAGACGTGGCCATCACGCGCGTACGCTCGCGAACGCCAACCAAGATCATTGACGCGGACCTGGCGTCGCTTCTGGAGCTGTTCTCCAGCGAGAAGACAGTTGTGGAAGCTGTGCTCTATCACAGTGTACGAGAATCTGTCGATCCGCGAGAACTGCTCAACGAAGCTTATCCGGTTATTTTGCAGATGGTTGCGGAGAGGCTGCTGGTGCCTGCAAGACCCAAGGAATTAGATCCAGCCGCGAAACTGGATCTGGGCGAACGCGTGGACGAATTCAAAGTTGTGCGTACCATCCGATCGCTGCTCGACAGTGACCTGTATCAGGTTCGAGATGAAGATGGCTCATTATTTGCGCTAAAGCTGGCCAGGCCGCACGAGAGCCGCAGCATTGCGCAAGCGCTGCAGCACGAAGCAGCCGTATTGCAGTACCTGGACGCCTTCCTTTCGCCGCGATTTGCGACGCAAGGGCTGTTCAACGACCAGCCTTACCTTGTTAGCGAATGGCGCCCCGGAATCGATGCCTCCGCCGCGGCAGCGGAACTGCGCGGGCAACCTAACCTGTCAGCGAGCCGCGATCTTCTGAAACTTGCCGTTTCCATACTCACCGCGTATGCGGAACTTCACGAACATGGCGTTTTACATGGGGACGTTCACCCGGGCAACATTATCGTGGACATTGATGGATCGGTCAGCCTGATTGACTTTGGGCTGGCGCGCATTTTCGACAAAAACGCCGGCTTGCAGGAACCGAATCCTGGTGGAGTGGCTTTTTTCGCAACTCCGGAATATTGCCGGGCGCTATTGAAGCAGCAGCGGCCTCCACTTGCTACGATGCAAGGGGAACAATATGCCCTGGCGGCGCTGATCTACCACCTCTTTGCCGGTGCTCATTATCTTAATTTCTCCCTTGAAGAAGAGGTCATGTGGCAGCAGATCGCCGGCGACGACCCACTGCCCTTCGATCATCATCAAGCCGGTTCCTGGCCGGAAGTGGAAAAAGTAGTGGGTAAAGCGTTGAGTAAACAGCCGGAAGATCGCTACGTGAGCACAAAGGAATTTGCCGCTGCGCTCGGGAATGCCGCTGCCGGTAATTGGATAGACGATCCGCCGCGTTTTGATCTGCCGCTGATCAACAATGGCGCTGGTGAGCATCTTGTTGAGGATGTAATTAAGCGCCTGGGTTGGGAGATCCGCGTACTGGAAGATGGAAAAATTCGTGCGCCCACCGCTTCTGTAAATTACGGTGCGGCGGGCATCGCTTATTTTCTCTACCGCGCGGCCTGTACCAGAGACGATCCCAAACTTCTGGCACTGGCAGATGTATGGGCGACCAGGGCTGAGCAGTTGGCGAAAGACGAGGACGGCTTTCAAAATGTCGAAATCGAGGTGATGCTGGAAACTGTCCATGATATCTCGCCGCTGCACAGTGCAAGCGGCCTGCATATCATTCGCTTTCTGCTTGCGCAGGCTGTTGGCGATGAGATGACCCAGGCTGCGGCATTGACTAATTTTGTTAATGCCGCCGGCAAGGCATGTGATGATCTTGATCTTACCCTGGGCATATCGAGCGTGCTTCTGCACAGCGCCTATTTGTATGAACTCCTCCCACAGTCCAATTGGGCGGAGCAGAGTGGCCTTTACGACCTTGGGCAGCGATCAATGGAGCAGATTTGGCGCCAATTGGAAAGCTATGCCCCTATCAGTAGGGATGCAGAGTTAACCAATCTGGGCATTGCGCATGGTTGGGCCGGCATTCTCTTTGGCACGCTGCAGTGGTGCAATATCACCGGAGCACCTCTGCCCGCCACATTCAGGCAGCGCGCCGAGCAGCTCGCTGCGCATTACGAATACGTCGGCCGCGGCATCGAAATGCCCTGGGATTTGAGTTTTCCAATGCCGAGCACGATGGCCGGATGGTGCAATGGAAGCGCGGGGCACTTATTTTTGTGGACGGCCCTCTATCGTATGCTTGGCGATGAGCGTTATCTGACTCTTGCGGTCCGCAGTGGGTGGAATGTGTGGGAAGCGCCGCGATCGACGGTGAATCTCTGCTGCGGTCTTGCAGGGCGGGCTTATGCGCTGCTAAATCTTTACAGGCATACGGGTGACGTCCATTGGTTGGAGAGGGCCGCCGAGCTCGGGCGGCAGGCGGCCGTCAACTCGCGCAGACCGCAGACCGGTGATTTTGAAGGCTTTGAAAACAGCCTGTACAAAGGGGACGTCGGGGTTGCCGCTCTGCTGATCGATCTCGAGGATCCGCAGCATGCGGCGATGCCTTTCTTTGAGAGCTTGAAACATGACTGAGTCCGGGGGCCAACTTGAGACCCCATCGTCAGAGAGCGGATTCAGCAGTGAGCGGCTATTCTAGGAAGCGCCCATCTGAGGTATGGCTGCGAATTTCCCCCTTCGCCTTTTCGAGCCAGCCGATTGTGGCTTCTGCGGTCTCTTCAAAGAGCGGCACGTAAGGTTTGATGTCCAGCAGCGGCGTGCCGTCCAGCACGTCCAGAGATTCCACGGTCAGGATATTGTCTTCAACGGCCAACAGCTTAACCAGGGAGAGGCCAATGGGGTTTGGCCGGTTGGGCGCGCGGGTCGCGAATAGGCCGCGCGGCTCGCTGTCCAGGAATGGGGTGACCGTCAGGCTGGAGAAGCGCGCCATGTGCAGGTGAAAGAGGAGATAAAGGTGCGAGAAACCGGCAAGATCCTGCAGACCCTCGCTGAACTGCGGAAACACCTCCACGGAGCCGCCTGTCCGCCTGTCGCCGACCGGCTGTATGGGCATGCCCTCGAGATCATGGAAGGGCGAATGGATGACGCCGATGGGATGGTAGAGGATTTGCATGAAGAGGATATCAATATATCAGTAGGTCAGCATTTCAGTAATTCAGTTTGTCAGAAGAATCTGACAACCTGACCAACTGACTAACTCACAAATTAAACTTAATACTGATCACGTCCCCATCCTGCACAATATAGGTCTTGCCTTCCTGGCGCAGTTTGCCGGCGTGGCGAGCCTG
>JBJYWX010000227.1:0-3306 GCA_046259695.1 Promineifilaceae bacterium (SeqCode)
ACGAGGCGGCGCCTTCAGAAATGAAGCAAGCTTGCAGCGCTGCGGGGCCCGCGTCAGGTGCAACCCGTACGGCGGCTACTACTTTGGCGGGTTTCGTGTGGCGCTGTCCCCATCCGACTCTGGCCGCTGACGGCTCTGGACGATGGTGGCTCTGGCGCCGCCGCAGGCGGCCTGTGGCATGGCGGCGCTGACGCTGAAGCCAATCAGGTTAAAATTGTAATTGATACAGGCAATTGCGGGTGTATAGAAAATGAGTGTGCTGGAACAAGGGTGCTGGTTTAGCGGAGATCCTGCGGCGGGCTTTGCCGGGCCAGCCACACAGCCTGCCTGGCGGCCGAACCAAGGGTAGACTTAGATTGATCGAGGAGGGTAAGATGAGCAGCGAACAGGAGCAGAAAATCGCCAAATTACGCCGCCTGTTTGAAGAAGGCATTTTGGACGAGGAAGAGTATCAGGCGGCCGTGGCCGCGATCAAGCAGGTCGCGACTGCCAGTGAGGGCAGCGCCGTGGCTGAGGGAGAAGGAGCCACGGCCGTGGCCGAGCGCGGCGTGAGCGCCGGCGATGTAGGCCAATCAGTGGTGACCGGGGACCATAACGTGGTCGTCGGCAGCGGCAATGTCACGGTCCAGCAGGCGCCGCCGGACCCGGCGCAGATCGATCCCGGGGCGCTGCGCGAGGCCTATCTTTGGCGCGTGCTGGACGAGCATAACCGGCTGCTGTTGGGCGGCATCGATCCGAAGGCGGTCACGGCGGACAGGGAGCGTCTGCGCCTGAGCGCCGTCTACACCGCCCTGCTGACTGAACGGAGGGAGGGGGCAGAAGCCCTCCCTGCCGGAGGGCAACAGCGAGACGGCATGCAGAAGGAAACGCGGCGCCTCTCGGCCGTGGAGCAGTTGAATGAAGAACAGCACCTGGTTTTGCTGGGCGATCCCGGCAGCGGAAAAAGCACCTTTGTCAATTTCGCCGCCGTTTGCCTGGCCGGGGAGGCAATGGGACACGAGGAGCTGAATGCCGGCCTGCTGACCACTCCGCTGCCCGCAGAGGAGGAAAAGCGGCCGGGAGATGACGGGGAAAAAACACCGGCGCCGCAGCCCTGGGATCACGGCGCGCTGCTGCCGGTGTGCATCACCCTGCGCGAGTTCGCGGCGCGCGGTTTGCCGCCGGCGGGCCAGGAGGGCACGGCCGAACACCTGTGGCGCTTCCTGGAAAATGAGCTGAAGACGGCAGGCCTGGAGAAGTTCTTGCCGCTGCTCAAAAAGGAAATGCTGGAAAGAGGCGGCATCTTTATGTTTGACGGCCTGGACGAAGTGCCGGCCGTGGACCAGCACCGCACGCAGATCAAGCAGGTGGTCGAAGATATTGCCGCGACCTGCCGCAAGAGCCGCATCCTGGTCACCAGCCGCACCTACGCCTACCAGCGGCAGGATTGGCGCCTGCCCGGATTTGCGGAGACGGTGCTGGCGCCTTTCAGCAAGGAACAGATCGGCTATTTTGTGGACCGCTGGTACGAGCAGCTGGCCGCTTTGCAGCGTTTCAGAGGAGATGATGCCCAGGGAAAGGCGGCCCTGCTCAAAGACGCCATCTACCGCAGCGAGCGCCTGTACGACCTGGCGGAGCGTCCCCTGCTGCTGACGCTGATGGCCAGCCTGCATGCCTGGCGCGGCGGAAGCCTGCCGGAAAAACGGGAAGTTCTCTATTCAGACGCGGTGGACCTACTGCTGGATGTATGGGAGCAGCAGCGCGTGGTGCGCGCCGCAGACGGCGCGGTGCAGGTGGTGCAGCCCAGCCTGGAGCAGTGGCTGGCGGTCGATCGCGACAAGGTGCGCGGGCTTTTGAACCGCCTGGCCTACGAAGGGCACAAGAGCCAGCCGGAACTCGTTGGCACGGCCGATATCCCGCAGAAGAAGCTGGCTGCGGAGCTGCTTGAGCTGAGCGACGATCTTACCTTGCAGCCGAAGCAGCTGGTTGCCTATATCAGCAATCGCGCCGGGCTGCTCGTGCCGCGCGGGCAGGGGATCTATACTTTCCCGCACCGCACGTTCCAGGAATACCTGGCGGCCTGCCACCTGACCGACTTTAACTACCCGGTCGCGGTGGCCGAACTGGCGCGTGGCGAGCCTAACCGCTGGCGCGAGGTGGCCATGCTGGCCGGGGCCAAAGCGGCGCGCGGCAGCGATTATGCGCTGTGGGGGCTGGTCGAAGAATTGTGCCATGAAGAAGCGGGCGAGGGCGGTGAGGAAGCCTATTGGGGCGCGCACCTGGCGGGGCAGCTTTTATTTGAGAACAGCGATCTGAAGAAACAGACGGCGGCCCAAAAACGGCACCTCGATCGCCTGCGGGGATGGCTGGCCCAGGTGCTGGAGGAGCCCGTCCTGCCACCGGCGGAACGGGCTTTGGCCGGCGTTCACCTGGCGAAATTGGGCGATCCCAGGGTGGAAGTGATGGATGTGGACGCCATGCAGTTCTGCCTTGTTCCCGGCGGCGACTTCTGGATGGGTGACGGGGAGGATCTCGATCTCGTCTCATTCCTAAATTACGACTACTGCCTGGCGCACTTCCCCGTGACGGCAGCCCAATACCGGACTTTTGTGGGGGAGGATGGGTATGCCAACAAGGCATGGTGGGCGGAAGCTATCGCCGCCGGCCTGTGGGACGGTGGTGCCTATACGGCCTATGGACAAAATCGGACAGCTCCCTGGGACTATGGAGCGGAATTTGCATTGGGCAACCAGCCGGTGGTCGGCGTGAGCTGGTTTGAAGCGCTGGCTTTTTGCCGCTGGCTGAGTGCGCGCTGGCAAAGCGCCGGTTGGCTGCCGGATGGGTGGCAGGTGACGCTGCCCAGCGAAGCGGAATGGGAAAAGGGGGCGCGCGGCGGAGTGACGACGCCGGAGCAGCCAATCATAAACGCTGTGCAGGAATTGGGCATGCGGATGCCCAAGTCATCGGTCGATAATCCCGATGCGCGGCGGCCCTATACGTGGACGGGAGAGGCGATCACGGTCCACCTGGCCAATTACGAAAACAGCGACATTAATCGCCCCAATGCGGTGGGCTGCTATCGCCTGGCGGCCAGCGTCTACGGCTGCGAAGAGATGCTGGGCAATGTTTTTGAGTGGACGCGCAGTTTGTACACCGATTATCCATATGATCCCGGGGACGGCCGGGAGAGACTGCAGCGTAAAGACAGCGACAGGACTGTTTTGCGTGGAGGTTCCTGGGCTGCTCCCGGGACGTATTCACGCTGCGGGGCCCGCCTCAGGGGCTACCCGAACGTCGTCAGCGACGTTATCGGGTTTCGTGTGGCGC
>JBJYWX010000228.1:0-11529 GCA_046259695.1 Promineifilaceae bacterium (SeqCode)
ATCCGGAAACAACGCCTGGAAACTATATCGCTGCATCACGCCGTCCGGCGAGGAAAACGCTCCCTTCATCTCGTTATAGACAACGCCTTTATAGGTGAGCGGATTATCCAGACTTTCAAGCTCATAATGCCATCCTTCTTGCTCCAAATGATGGCGCGTAATGAGTGGGAAGAACACGGCATCCAGATAAACATCAACCAGGTTATAGAAATCTTGTAGATTAGTGCTGGCTACCGGATATACCGTTTTGTCGGCATACGTGAAGGCATTCAGGAAGGTCTTGAGCGATCCTTTAACCAGTTCAATGAACGGCTCCTTCACCCGATATTTGCGCGAGCCTGCCAGGACGGCATGCTCCATGATATGCGCCACGCCGGTAGAATCCTCAGGCGGGGTCCGGAACGTGATGCCAAACACCTTGTTCTCATCATCGTTTTCAAGCGATAGGAGCTGCGCACCCGATTTCTGATGGCGCCAGAAACGTGCGCGGGTGTTTATTTCCTCGATCTGCTCGTCGCGTTGCAGCTCAAAGCCATGAATCAACGTCATTATTTACCTCGTACAATATGGTTGCGAATCAACTAAGCTGTTTGCGTGCGCCGGCTGGACGGTACGCGAAGGTGACGAATAACTTACCCTAAGGCGGCAGGGATGCCAATACCTTCTCATCCACTCCGCCCGGTCCACATAGCTCATCATCGATTGGAGGCCGCCGCCCTTTTAGCGATCCTCAAGGAAGTTCTGTAGGATGCGCTTGCCGTGCTCTGTCAATATGCTCTCGGGATGGAATTGGACGCCCACGACCGGATATTCCTTGTGCCGCACGCCCATTACCTCCCCTTCACTTGTAAATGCAATGATTTGCAGGCACTCCGGCAATGGCTCTTCCACGATAAGTGAATGATAGCGGGTGGCTCGAAACGGGCTCGGCACGCCGTTAAACAGCCCGTCGTTCCCGTGATACACCGGAGACGTCTTGCCATGCATCAGCCGCGGCGCACGCGACACTTTGCCTCCGTAGACCTGGCCAATGCACTGGTGGCCCAAGCAGACGCCTAGCACGGGCGTCGTTTTCCCAAACTCACGAATCACCTCGTTTGAGACGCCACCATCATCCGGATCACCTGGACCCGGGCTGACGACAATACGTTCCGGATTAAGTTCGCGGATTTCGTCAAGCGTAATCTGATCATTACGCACCACCTCTACGGCCGCACCTAATTCGCCCAGATATTGAACCAGGTTATAAGTAAATGAATCATAATTATCGATTACAAGAACCATTGCCTCACCTCAATTAACTCGTAATGCTGCCTACGAACCAGGGGCCGTGACTTGCGCGCCCTGTTCCTCTTTCGCCATGCGCTTGCGCGCTTTGCGGCTGAACTTATTCCAAACGCCGGTCAATCCCATCGCCTTACGCATCATCATCAACGTTTCCTCGGCAAGTTCATTGGTGCGCAGCGTGCCTTCATAGATAACCTGCTCCACGTAGCCGCTGTCCGCTTCAATTTCCGCTCTGCGCTCGCGAAAAGGTTCGAGGAAATTATTGATTGCCACCGTCAGCTTTTCCTTGACTTCCACGTCGCCCACGCGCCCCTCCCGATATCGTTCTTTAAGCGATTCCACTTCTTCCTTGTTTGGATTGAAATGATCGTGATAAATGAATACGGGATTACCTTCTACGGTCCCCGGTATATCGGCTCGGATCCGCTTTGGGTCGGTATACATGTCGTGCACTTTCTTGGCCACCGTTTTCGGGTCGTCAAACAGGTAGATCGTATTCCCAAGGCTCTTGCTCATCTTGGCATTGCCGTCGGTCCCGATAAGCGTATCGCCCTCAACCAGGTAATCCGGAATGGGGAAAACTTCCTCGTAAAGATAATTGAAGCGGCGTGCAATCTCACGTGTGATCTCAACATGCGCCTGGTTGTCCTTGCCCACGGGCACAATGTGCGCCCGCGGCATTAAAATGTCAGCTGCCTGCAACACCGGATAGCCCAACAAGCCAAACGGCATCTCGGAGAGATTCGCTGACCGCGCCATGTCCTTCAACGACGGAAGGCGGCTAAGGCGTTCTACGGTCACCAGATTCTCAAAGAAGAGATTCATCTCATATACGGCATGAACGGCGCTCTGCAAGTAGATGGTGCAGCGAGCTGGATCAAGCCCGCAGGCGATATTGGCCATCGCGACCTCGTAGGCGTTTTCGCGAATCGCAAAAATATCTTCCTTAGTATTCTTAGTCGTCAACATGTGCAGATCAGCGATGATAAAATAGCTATCGTATTCATCCTGCAGACGTACACGATTCCTGATACTGCCCACGTAATGGCCCAGATGCATCTTACCGGTTGGGCGATCGCCGGTTAACAGTCGTTTTTTATCCATTGGTATTTCTCTTCATAAGCGTGACAGCGAAGCGTAACCCGCAGACTATCACATCAGCGCCTGTTCTGCCCGCTCGACGGCAACCAGTAAGGCCTTAGCCTTATTGACGCTTTCCTCATATTCGCTTGCCGGATCGCTGTCAGCCACAATACCTGCGCCAGCCTGCACGAAGACCCGGCCGTCGCGTACAAGCATCGTACGAATCGCAATACACGTATCCATGCTGCCATCATAACTAAAATAGCCCACCGCTCCGGCATAGAGCCCGCGGCGTTCACCTTCTAGCTCCTCAACTATCTCCATCGCGCGTACCTTGGGCGCTCCACTCACCGTGCCCGCAGGAAAAGTAGCGCGCATCAGATCAAATGCATCGAGATCAGGCCGTATCCGGCCCTCTACGTGACTCACAATATGCATCACGTGGCTGTACCGTTCCACTGTCATGAGGTCCCTAACCTGCACGGTACCGTATTCACAGACACGCCCGATGTCATTGCGCCCAAGGTCAACAAGCATGACATGCTCAGCCCGCTCCTTCGGATCGGCCAACAATTCCTCCTCAAGACGTGCATCTTCCGCCGCATCCTCGCCGCGCCTGCGCGTGCCGGCAATCGGCCGCACGCTTGCCACGCCGTCTTCCAATCGCACATGCATCTCCGGTGATGCACCGATCACCTGCAGGTCCAGGTTGCCAAAGTCAAAATAGAACATATAGGGCGAGGGATTGAGCATCCGCAGGGCGCGATACAAGGCGAACGGGTGCGCGTCGGTACGGCGACTGAAGCGCTGGCTGAGTACCACCTGGAAGATATCTCCCGCAGCGATGTACTCCTTTGCCTCGCGCACCATTTCCTCATAGCGTTCACGCGGCATGTTGGATGTCGCCGGTCCATTCTTGACCGCTCCCCAGTTCCGCTGCGGAACGGCCGGCAGCGGCCGCAGCAGTTTTTCCCCGATGCGATCGATCTGCTGGATGGCATCAACGTAAGCCTGTTCAACGTCGTCTTCCACGCGTGCGTTGACCAGGATAATCAATCTGTGCCGTGCATGATCGAAAACAACCAGCGTGTCAGATATCAGATAGATGGCATCGGGAATATCGAGAACTTCCGCGGCCGTTTCCGGCAGCTTTTCGAAAAAACGCACCACATCATACCCCATGTAACCGACAGCGCCGCCATTAAAGCGCGGTAGTCCCATCAGATCGGCCGGCTTTGCCTGTCCCATGGCTGATCGCAATGTATCGAGAATATCCTCATCTTCGCCCAGCTCGAATACTTCATCACCATCAGGACGTGAGACGGTCACTTCACGGCCATGCAGGGATATCATTTCCCGCGGATTGACGCCCACAAACGAATAACGGCCCAGCTGCTCTCCCCCTTCAACCGATTCCAGTAGAAAAGAAGGACCAGATTCACTGAGTAACTTGAGATACACCGATACCGGGGTTTCCAGGTCCGCAGTAAACTCGCGAAAAACCGGGATTAGATTGGCCGGACCGTTGGCTAATGCTCGAAAGGTTTCAAGTGTTGGCTGGTAAACGTCCATGCATTATTGCTCGCTTTTTGCTATCCGTGTGGCGGGGCGCCTTTTTGGGCGCCCCGCCAGTGTGTTCCTAAACCACTTGTGGGCAGAGTTGTAAGGCTGCCTCAATTTCCTCTTCAGGATATTCATAATCCGCCAGTTGTTCTTTTAGATAGGCATCATAAGACGCCATATCAAAGTGGCCGTGCCCGCTCAGATTGAAGACGATCACCTTCTCTTCTCCTGTCTCGCGGCATTTGCGCGCCTCTTCAATCACCACGGCAATAGCGTGGGTCGTCTCCGGCGCGGGAATAATGCCCTCGGAACGGGCAAACAGCATGGCTGCTTCGAAAGTGGCAAGCTGCTGCACTGCGCGCGCTTCCACATCGCCATTCGCAACTAGGGCGCTCACTTGGGGTGACATGCCATGATAGCGCAGTCCGCCGGCATGGATCGAAGGTGGTACAAAGGTGTGGCCGAGCGTATGCATCTTAACCACGGGGGCCATCTTCGCCGAATCGCCATAATCAAATGTGTATGTACCTTTCGTAAGCGATGGCGACGCGGCAGGTTCGGCGGCGATAATTCGCGTCTGCTTGCCGTTCGTAAAATTCTCATGCAGGAACGGAAAAGCAATGCCACCGAAATTTGAGCCACCGCCGGTGCAGGCAATAACCATATCCGGGTACTCGCCCGCCATCTCCATTTGCATCAGGACCTCTTGCCCGATCACCGTTTGGTGCAGCAAGACATGATTCAGCACCGATCCCAGGCCATATTTCTTTGTACCGCCGGACGTGGCCGCTACCTCAACCGCTTCCGAAATGGCAATACCCAATGAGCCAGGGCTATCCGGGTCTTGTTCCAGCACAGAACGGCCAAAGGTGGTGGTCGGCGTCGGGCTCGGATACACATCCGCCCCATATACCTCCATCATGATCCGGCGGTAGGGTTTCTGATCGTAGGAGCAGCGTACCATATACACTTCCAGGTCCATGTCAAAGAAATTGCAGGCCATTGACAGTGCCGAACCCCATTGGCCCGCGCCGGTCTCCGTCGTCATCGCCTTGACGCCCTCTTCCTTGTTGTAGAATGCCTGGGCCACGGCTGTATTAGGCTTATGTGACCCCACCGGACTCACGCCCTCGTGTTTGTAGTAAATGTGGGCTGGGGTATCGAGCGCCGCTTCAAGGCCCAGTGCGCGATAGAACGGCGTCGGTCGCCACAACTTCAATATGTCGCGAACCGGCTCCGGGATCTCGATCCAGCGCTCGGTGCTGACTTCCTGCATGATCAGCCCCATCGGGAACAAAACGCTCAGAAATTCCGGTGTAACCGGCTCCAGGGTCTGCGGATGGAGTACAGGCGCCGGCGGCAACGGCATATCAGCGTTTATGTTGTACCACTGCTTCGGCAGCCTGCTCTCGTCCAGTAGAAACTTATGTTGTTTACCCATTGTTTGACTCCATTTCTCCAATTGATCTCCGGCACGAATGCTGACGCGCGCTCATGCCAACAACAAAAAACGCTCTCATCCCTCTTCTGGGACGAGAGCGTCATATGTCTCCCGCGGTGCCACCCGGCTTAAGCTCGCAACCTGCCTATTAAACAAAAAACGCGCTGTGTAAGCGCGTCGGTGCCAGCTTCACTTTTCCGGTCCGGTTATTGCTGCGCAGTAACGAGACCTCTGCCTGATAACGGCGGCATATCCGGTTCCGGCTACTTACCACGTTCACCCGAACAGCTCATCGGCCCATTCAGCTATCGCGCCGGCGTCGACCTTCCAGCAACTCAATCGACTCTCTGAGACTCGCTTTATAGCTTACTCTTCCGAATCAAAGCCTTTGACTATGAATTTGCAAAATGTTAGCACGCCGCCGTGGTGATGTCAATACCAGGCTTAATTGCTCGAATCAACTCACCTAACATAATGGTGAAATTAAGCGCGCGGCTAGGCGTAGAATAAGTTAGCTATACTGGTGGCAATTTAGCAACAAAATATGCTCACAGTACGGTGCATGAAGAAGAATTCCAATGCTTAGAAGGTTCCTGCTTATAACATTTCTTCCCCTGTTATTCTTGACCGGTTGTTCCACATCGACCAGCGGCGTTGTGGACCCTGTCCCACCAACCGTGCTGCTTGATGGAGTCACAACGTCGGCCACAGCGGCCGAACCAACCGCCGCGCCAACTGAGGCAGAAACAGCGCCCGCGTCCGCTGCAACAGAAACGCGACCTGCTGCGACCAAGACGCCGCTCCCTGTTCCTACGCCGGAAGCGCCGCAGCCCACGGAAGAGACAAGGCTGTCCTTCATGCAAGATATCAGTTGGGACGATCGCGAGCCTTTCCGTGCTGGCCTTACGAGCGGTCAGGAAGCCGTATTGGACGAGCTGCCGGGCGCAACTGTTTATCATCTTGCCATCGATATCACCGACCCCCATCAACTGGTTGGCGAAATGGAAGCACGCTACACCAATCAGGAATCCGTAACCCTAGATGAACTGGTCCTACACCTCTTTCCTCAACATCTAGGGGGCGACTTAGCTGTCAGCGACGTCCGGGTCGATGGCCGCAGCGTGGCGTCTGCTATAGAGGATGGCATCTTGCGTGTCTATCTGGACCAACCCCTGCAGCCGGGCGAGCAAACGGTGCTTTCGCTCTCCTTCGTGACGACCGTTCCGGGCGAAGAGAGTACCAAGTATAAAGTCCTGGCCTATGCGGATGACATACTCGCCCTGGCCCATTTCTACCCCATGTTCGCTGTCTTCGATGATGAGGGTTGGCACACGTTGCCTTCCCCCGATCACGGCGACGAGACTTTTTCCGATATGAGCTTCTATCTCGTCGATGTCTTCTCGCCCGCTGATCAGGTCCTTGTGGCCAGCGGTGTAGCCATTAGCGGCGAAGGTGATCCCAGCCACAAACGTACCAGGTTCGCCGCCGGTCCAATGCGCGACTTTTACCTTGTCGCCAGCAACAGGTTCGAGGAAATTCAGCAGCAAGTCGGTTCAATAACCGTCAACAGCTATGCGCCCGCCGAGCTGATGGATGCCGCCCGCCTCGCGCTTGATACGACCGCGTTCGCCGTCGAGAGTTATGGCGAGCGCTACGGTCCTTATCCCTATGCCGAACTTGATGTGGTCAGCACGCCAACCGACGCCTTGGGCATCGAGTATCCTGGTGTGTTCGCCAACGCAATTCGCATTTATGATCTCCAGGACGGTACTTCAAGCACGCTGCCAAACAGCGTTCTTATTGAATCTACTTCGGCACATGAGGCGGCCCATCAATGGTTCTACGGGCTGGTGGGCAGCGATCAGTTGGGCGAGCCATGGCTGGACGAATCGCTGACGCAGTACGCTACCTGGCGCTACTATGTGGACCGCTATGGCGAAAGGAATGCCCAGCCTTTTGCTGACTCGCTGCAAGGCAGATGGGACAGGGCTGGAAATCCTGACATGCCTATAGGCTTACCGGCCGCCGACTACAACGGCCAGGATTACAGTGCAATCATCTATGGCCGTGGTCCCCTTTTCCTCGACGAACTCGCCGATCAGATGGGCCAGGAGGTCTTCGATACTTTCCTGCGCGACTACAGTGAGCAGTACCGATGGCGTATTGCCACGGCGGCCGACTTTATGGCCCTGGCGGAAGCACACTGCAATTGCGATCTTTCCCAGCTGTTTGAGGAAAACGTATTTGGTCGTTAGTTGGCGGTTTACCTCACATGTCCTGCTGGCTAATAACATCCACCAGCGCCTGTAAACCCAGCAGGTAACTGCGCCAGCCGAAACCCGCGATCTGCCCCACGCACACGGGTGCAATCACCGAATGCTGCCGGAATGCTTCGCGAGCATGGATATTTGAGAGGTGAACTTCCACGGTGACAAGTCCGGTCGCGGAAATCGCATCACGCAGGGCATAGCTGCTGTGCGTATAGGCGCCAGGGTTGATCAATATGCCCGCCGCGTACTCGGCCGCTTCATGGATGGCGTCTATCAGCAAGCCCTCGTGATTCGACTGCATAATCCGCACTTTTACACCCGCGTCGGCTCCCGCCCGTCGAATTGCCTCGTCAATATCTGACAGGCTTGTGTGGCCATACACTTCAGGTTCACGCGTACCCAAGAGATTGAGGTTCGGGCCATGCAGGACGAGCACTTCTTTCATTCTTTCCCTCGCTGGTTCATCTCTCGGATGCAAAATCAGCCGTGCGCGCGCCAGTCACACCTGTCAGGCTCTTTACGCCCAACTTGATCTGCTGTCCTCGTTCACCGCCGCTGACCACGATTTCGTCATACGCCTCGGCCGATAGATCAAGGTAGACATCAAACCCGCGGTTGACAAGTGCCAAAGCCGAAATGCCGCCCACCTGCAGGCCGGTTAATCGTTCCGCTTCATCGTGCGAGGCCATTTTCAACTTCTTCTCGCCGCTGGCTTTCGCCAATTTCTTCAGATCAAGCTGCTGGTTAGCGGGCACCATGGCCAGGAGTGGTTTGCCCGGCTGTGCCCGCACCACGACCAGTGTTTTGAAAACTTGTGCGGGCGGCATGTCTATCGCTCCCGCCACTTCCACCGCGTCGCGTAGTGCCGGTGAGTAATCTAGCGCCTCGTAGGGCACCTTCTTACCTTCAAGCAATTTCATCGCCAGTGTCTTCTTCTGCGCCATGATTCGCCTCTCTCTGTTACTGCTTTGCCCGTCGTAACAATAACATAAGCACGAGCGCCAGGGCAACAGCCGCCAAAATGAGCAACGTTCCGCTGTTGGCAAGAGATACACCACCCTTTATCGCCGTTTCACTTGCTCCGTCGGACCTGACCTGCTTCCCACCTCCCTGGTTCTGTCCAACGACGGAGCCTCGCCCACTATCAGGTGTCGGTGTTGCCTCCCTGGTCACAGTTGCGGCCGGAGTGGGGCTGTTCGTCGCCGTGGGTGTCGCGCTGGGTGTCGCCGTCGCTGTGGCAGTCGGTGTCGCTGATGGCGTTTGCGTAGGGGTTGCCGTATTGGTCGGCCAGGGCGTGAATGTCAGCGTCACCTCCGGCGTTGCGGTCAAGGTCGCCCGGACAGGCGTTTTTTCTGCCAGCGCCGCACTCGAGGGGGGAAGTAGGCCATGCTCCACGATGTACACCGGCGGCCCACCAATATCGCATTCTTCGCGACAGCGCGCGCCGTCCAACGAGATCGCATAGAAACCATTTTCAGCCGTTAACGCTTGACGTTCGCCCAGGTAACTGACCTGCTCCGCTTGTCCGCCAAGCGCCGGCAATTCCAGCGCCAGCGCCGTGTTCTCCCGCGCCCAGAGCACGCGCACCACGCGATCTTCCTCCTGGAATGTGACCATGATCATGTCGTTACTCTTGTCAATCGCCACCTCTCCTTCAAAACCGGCCAGCAGCTCTATCACCGTTTTGTAGGCCAGGTAAGCCGGCCTTTTTGTATAGTCGGGGCGCAGGATACCGAAAGACTCGCCTCCTTCGGGCAGCAAAATGTCGATCAACTTGTAGACGCCAATGCTTTCCGCGCCGGCGGCGAAACCCAACGCGTAAGCCTGACCGATAAACCACGCTTGCTGGTCAAGGTCTACCTGGAACTGCGGTCGCACAACAGGCCACCAGGGATCCAGATTAGGCGCGGCGTTTGTCTCATTGATCCAAATCGGCTTGTTTATCCCGTACTTGTTCTGCAGCGCATCCACTTCTTCAACCAAGTCATATACTGTCTCAACTCGAAAATATATATGCAGCGTCAGTACATCAAAAAAATAGTGCGACACCTCCGCCTCAGGAACCTTGATGAGCGCGCTAAAAAACTTGTCCAGGTATTCGGGATCATGCCAATAAGAATAGCCGGCCAGGTGAATGACCGCCTCGGGATCCTGCTCCTTGGCCACCGTGTAAGCGACCTGCAGCAGCCGCACATACTCTTCCACACTGCCGTCAAACTCGTGCCCGTAAATATCGGTCGCAATCTCTGGTTCGTTCCAGATAATCCAGTGATGGACACCGCGCGGCGCGTAGTAGGCAACCACGCGCTGTACGTAGTTGGCCCAGAGATTGCCCGGATCATCAATCGGTAGGTCGAGACCACGCGGCACGCCAGAAAACGGCGGGCCATCTGTTGCCCACGCCGGGGTATTCTTGAGCAGGCCTACCACTGCCCGGTCGTGCGCATTCGCCTCGACCAGCCACTCTTCCAGAACATGCAGCGTATTCCAATCGTCCGGCCCGGTCGGCTGAATCTCATTCCAATAGAAAAGAATGCGCTCCCAACCAACCCCCAGTTCGGCTGCTTCCTCCGGCGCCCAGAAAGACTCAATTGCGCCAAATCGTACATCAACGCTTTGGGTGGGCGTCGCTTTTGGCTCACCCTCTTGTGCCGAGCCTATTTGTGCTGGCCCAAATACGATTACCATGCCTATGAGTGCCGGCGCCAGGAAGAAGAGGGCGTGCAGCGCCTTACCGGCAGTTAAAGATCTTGATACATAGTCGATGGCTTTCCTCATCCCTTTATACCGCCCGCGCCAACGTGCGCGGGCAACCGCGCGCGATTATAATACCGTTGCTTAGTAAGATGGTAATATAGCCAGGAGCCTCTGATGCGCCGCATCGAATCGCTTTACGCCTTGTTTATCGTGCTGCTGTTTCTTGCCGCTCTTGTTCTGCCGCTCACGACAAAAGACGGCATTCCGCATGTCTTTGCCGGGCCCGTGGAAGGCGCAGCCTCGGGAGAGGCTCTGGTGCCCAGCACCCCCCAGGATTTTGTTATGCCCGGCAGCCAGCCGGAGACCCTAACCACGCCCCTTGGCGATCCATCGCGCTGTATGGGCTGCCATGCCATTTACGGCATTCCACCTGAGCAGTCACCGGAACAACGGACGTGGCAGGCCTGGCAGGGCAGTATGATGGCTCAAGCAGGCCGCGATCCGCTCTTCTTCGCCGCTTTGGATGTCGCCAATGCCGGCGCGGCCAACGCGGGCGAATTCTGCCTGCGCTGCCATATGCCGCGCGGCTGGCTTGCCGGTCGCTCGAGTACGCCGGACGCTTCGGAAATGACTGCAGAAGATCAGGAGGGCGTACAGTGCGAAGTCTGCCACCGGCTGGTAGATCCCGTGCCCGACCCTGCTAACCCGGCGCGGGATGAACAGATCCTGGCCGCGTTGGATCAGCCCGTAGTAGTTCCTGGAAGTAGCCAGATGATCGTCGACCCGGAGGACTTCCGGCGTGGACCGTTTAACATTATGGCCGACCTGGGTCTCGACGTGGATCCCCATCTGTACACCGGTGGTACTACAGCCGTGTCACCTTTTCATCAAGATTCGGCACTTTGTGGCACCTGCCACGATATCAACAATCCTATGTTCACCTGGAACGAAGCGTCCCAGACCTACGTGCCCAATGAACTGGACGCTCCGGCTGATATTGCAGAAGGCTTTCCCATCGAACGCACCTATAGTGAATGGTTGCTCAGTGACTTTAGCACGCCTCCGGGTATCGAACTACCTAAGTTTGGCGGCAACAATGCGCTTGTCTCCACCTGCCAGGACTGCCATATGCGTGCCATCACCGGCAGCGGCGGCGGCCTTTTTGGGAACAACGGTTTTGTGCGCGAC
>JBJYWX010000229.1:0-6177 GCA_046259695.1 Promineifilaceae bacterium (SeqCode)
CCACGCGTACTTATCTAGCAACCAAGACTCCTGGTGGTCCCGTACCCTAAATGACGCTCTAAAATCATTTTCTGTGGCACGCCAAGTGAGAGTAGTTCCTGGATGCGCTCCCTATCTTTGTCGTACATACTTGACTGAATCGTGCCTTTGGGCTTTCCAGGAAGACACCCTTTCCTCCCCATACAATCGCGCTATCAAGCACGCCCCTTCTTAACTACACGAATTTTACGCCTTTGACTGCCCAGGTAAGGCAATTAGGCATTCGCTAATTCCCGGTATAACGGGACGGCCGACCCATGACAGCGGGACGCTTGGCATTGTAGGCTGTAAAGCGCCGGTTCAAAGGTGAACGGTATACTCTGATCAAGGGAGACAGGCACAGGAGCACATTATGAAAGTATTATCGCTGCTGCTTGTGCTTTTCTGTGCGCTTCTCGCCGCTTCTTGCACTACCAAAGCACCACTGGTGCCACGACCCACGATCGAACCCGATCGCGAAGTCATCTTCTATAACGGCACCATCCTGACCATGGATGAGATACAAGCGCAGGCACAAGCCATCGCTGTCCGTGGGGAGAAGATAACGGCCGTGGGATCAGATGCCGATGTACTAGAGGCGGGCGGCGCCAGCGCGACGCGTATCGACCTGCGAGGGGCGACGCTGATGCCCGGATTTGTCGATGCGCACACGCACCTGTTCAACGACGCCGAACAATACTTTGACATGAGCCTGGCCGAGGTGCAGCAGCTCGCCCTGCAGAATGGCATCACGACCATCGGCGACATGTACGTTGATGCTGGTTTTCTAAAGGAAATGCGCGCCTTCGAACCCGCCCTGCGCCTGCGGACAAGCCTTTACCTGGTGATGACCGACAACTGCGGTAGATCGCTGGGAGACTGGTACAGGGAATTCGCGCCGACGCGTAATCCCGGCGAGATGCTTCGCATCGGCGGCGTGAAGATTTTCAGCGACGGCGGTACCTGCAAGAAGCCGGCAATCAGCTACGAGCTTACGCCCGGCGAAGGGTTCGGCGATCTTTTTCTGGAGCAGGATGATTTAAACCGTCTGGTTTTGGAAGCGCAGGAAGCGGGTTACCAGGTAGCCATCCACGCCATTGGCGATCGGGCGATCGAGGAAGCCCAAAATGCCATTGCCGCGGCGCTAGACGGCCGTCCCAACAGTTACCGACACCGCATCGAACACAACAGCGTGATCCGCCCGGAACTTCTGGCGCGCTACGGTGAGATCGGCATCTTACCCGTTGTCTTCGGCGCCTACCCCGTCTGTGAGCCTTTTGGCCCGCCGCCTCCTGAAGCGTACCGCTCCTGGGAATGGCCCTGGCGCGCTCTGCTTGATGCCAATCGCGGCTTACCCATCGCCTGGCATGGTGACGATCCCTTCTTCGGCCGTGTGCGTCCCCTCGACGATCTTTACAGCCTTGTCACTCGCAACGAAATGGGCAAAGACGGCCGGCTTTGCAAAGCCCCTGACTGGCAGAAGCAGCACGTTGTTTCCGCGGCAGAAGCCCTACGTATGATGACTGTCAACTCCGCCTATGCCCTCTTTCGTGACGAGGAAGTCGGCCGACTCGCCCCCGGATATTACGCCGACCTGATCATCCTCTCCGGCAATCCACTTACTCTGGATCCCGATATGTTGCCGCAAATGGATGTCTGGCTGACCATGGTCGGCGGCCGGGTCGAGTACTGCGCGGTAGGGCAGGAAACATTATGCCCCTGATTTCCCGGCTGATCCGAGACAGCCGCCCCATGACAACGGGACACTAGGCACTATAAGGTACCTGTGTAAGACATACACAAGCACCTGGAGGTAGCTCATGTACAATGAAAATCTCAGTCGTTTGAGTGCTCCGGCAGTCGCGTTCGGCGGCCTGCTGTGGCTCTTGCCTTGGGTCACCAACCTCAATCAAAGCATCCAGTTCATCCTTACTATCCCGGCGCTGATCCTGACAGGGCTCGGGCTGGTAGGCCTGTCCGCACGATCGCAGTCCGGTGCAGAAGACGGCCGGAGCCTTGCTTTGACCGCTGGCCTGCTCGGTCTTTTGCTGATCATGGCCAGCGCTGTAGGCGGGCTGGTAACGGGCGTTGAATCGAATAGCGCTGTACCGGTGATCATCAGGGCATTTCTCGGCATAGGCATGCTGCTGTTCGTTCTGGGTCTTACCGGTCTCAGCATCGCTGTGTCCCAGCGAAAAGCCTTGGGCGACTGGAGTTTTACTGCTCCAGTGGCAGCCCTGACCATGCTTGCCTACGTCGTCAGTATCGTGTTCGGCACGGCCGGTGTCGTCAGCGCCTCTCTGGTGGACATGGTTGGCATGGCGGCGATCGTGAGCTGGCTTCTTCTTGGGTTTGGCCTCTGGACCAGCCAGGCCACTGCCGATGGGGAACCCAACCTGATGGGCTAGAGCCCTTCATATCGGCCTGTTCCATAGTCCCGGGGGGAGCCTCAGGCAAGTTGAAAAGGATTCATAACCGCTTTTGTGGAGGTCTCACATGAACGAAAAACAATCTGATTGGTCCTTTGGCATTCAATATTTGATCGTTTGCGCTGTTGGCTTGGCCATCCTGGGCATGGCCGCTTTTACCTTGATCTGGTCAGTTGGCGAAGCCGTCGAGGGCATTGCCGGCGAAACCGCCGCCTGGATGGTTGCCGGGTCGCTCTTTGGCGCGCTGTTCGCCTTGGGCGCCAGCACCGGCACGGGATTGCTCCTGCAGAAGAGGGGCGTGGATGCCAGGAAATGGATCGGCTACAGCACCGCCGCCGGCGCTGCCGGCGCTGCGCTGGGCTTCGCAGTTATATTTTCTCTGTCCGACCCTGAAGTGCTTCCGGAGAGTCTCGCCGGTCTACTTTTGGGTTTTGCCGTCGGCCTGCCAGTGGGCATTGGGCAGTGGCTGGCGCTGCGGCAGGCCGGAGCGGCGGCTAACGCCTGGCCGTTGGTGACGACCCTCGCCTTCACCCTGGCCTTTTCGGCCGGCTTCTCGCTGGGAGGCGAAGGTCGTGAATGGATCGCCTTGAGCGGCCTGGGCCTGATCGCGGGCGCTGTCACCGCTCTTGGCGCAGTCTGGCTGCTGGGCAGCCGGCAGCCGGCTCCAGCCGCGTGATCCCCTGCGGCAGGGCGATTAACTTCCTGGCCCCGGGCGGTCCGCCGCGGAAAAGCTGATCGCCCGGCTGTTTAAAGTTATAATATGACGATGCACGCGACCCTTCAATACACATCAACTCTGCGCAGCACGAGATTAAGCGGGCTGGCGCTTTGGATCGCCCGCGGCGCCTGGCTGCTGGTCGCGCTGCTGATTGGCAGCATGTTTGCCGCCAGCCTGTCTCACGTCGTCAGTGACGTCTACTATTACGAATGGTCCGTCCTCCAGGCACGCGAAGCGGCGTCGAGCTTCTTTCCCGATTATGCCGCTTTTGTGCAGTACATCCTCGTCTTGCGCCTGCTGGTCATCGCCATATTCTGGCTCACAGCTTTCTTCATTGCCTGGCGCAAGCCGGACGACTGGATGGTCCTGTTCGTCTCGGCCACGCTGCTGATGATGTCCGCTCTTTTTGTCTTCCGCACCGATCTCGAATTTTGGCGCTTCCCCGCGCCACTGGAGCGGCTCTTTCCCGCCATAGATTGGGCCGCTTCTATACTCTTCGTGTTTTGTTTTCTCCTGCTCTTATATCTCTTTCCCGACGGCCGCTTCACGCCCGGATGGCTGCGCTGGGTGCCGCCTGGCGCGCTGCTGTTCATATTCACTGTTATTCCCAGCATAGAGCCTCTATCTCCAGACGGTGCCTGGACACTCTTCCTCTGCCTCACGATATCCGTATTCTTGGCGGGTATCGCCAGCCAGGCCTACCGCTGGCGGCGGGCTAACCAGCTACAGAAACAGCAGTCACGCCTGGTGGTCACCGCCCTGGTTCTCTTCATATTTCTGTCCATGGCCCGGCTGTTCCTCAGCGATCTATCCTTACTCGGAATTGACAGCTGGATTTACTTTATCTTCCTGCATGTTATGCTGATTATTGTCGCCCTCATTCCGCTGACCATCGGCATTTCCGTGCTGCGCTACCGTCTGTGGGGCATGGATGCCTTGCTCAACCGCACGCTGGTAGCCGGGTTGGTCACCGCGGCTATTCTGATCGTGTATGTCCTGGTTGTCAGCGGGATCAGTTTCCTTTTTCAAACCAATGTCAATCTCCTGATGGCCGCGTTCGCCACCGGCATCGTGGCCCTGCTGGTACATCCGCTGCGGCAGTACGTGCAGAAGTTCATCAACCGCCTGATGTACGGTGAGCGGGATGATCCCCTGGCCGTGCTGGCGGCGATGGGCAGGCAGGTGGAGAACACGGCCGTGCCCGGCGACATCTTGCCCGCGCTGGTCGAGACCATCGCCGAAACATTAAAGCTGCCGTACGTAGCCATCGAAACAACCAACGCCGGCCGGTCACAGGTCGTGGCCCTGGCCGCGGCGAACGGCGGCCGGCCTCCCGGCGCGCAGGCTTTCCGCCTGGCCTATCAGGGCGAGACGGTGGGCGATCTAATCGTCGCGCCGCGCGCCGGCGGCGAATCATTTACGGTCGAGGAGGAGCGCCTGCTGCGCTCTATCGCCCGCCAGGCGGGCACGGCCGTCTATGCCTACCAGATCACAAGCCAGCTGCAGCGCTCCCGCGAGCGGCTGGTGACCGCGCGCGAGGAGGAAAGGCTGCGCCTGCGCCGCGATCTACATGACGGCCTGGGGCCACAGCTGGCGACGCTTAATGTCAAGATCGATGCGGCGCGCAATCTCCTGGATGAAGACCCGGAGGCGGCGGAGCGGCTGCTGGCCGAAGTAAAAGCCGAATCACAAATGGCCATCGCCGAGATTCGCCGCGTGGTGGATGATTTACGGCCGTCGGCTCTGGACCAGTTGGGCTTCAGCCCCGCACTGCAAGAATTGGTCAATCGACAGAACGCGATTTCAAGCACCACTATCACCCTTGAATTACCCGACGCCCTCCCTCCCCTACCTGCCGCGGTAGAGGTGGCCGCCTATCGCATCATCAGCGAGGCAGTGAGCAACATGATGAAATACGCTGGGGCAAAGCAGTGCAAAATAAGGCTGCATATTAATGATTGCGCGTTACCGCCAGAAAATACGATCAAGCAGTCGCAGTCTGCAAACAGGAATCAGCTTTGTATCGAGGTTATCGATGACGGATCAGGTTTGCCGGTGGGCTTTGCGCCTGGAATCGGCCTATCCTCCATGCGCGAGCGCTCCCTGGAGCTGGGCGGCACCTTTGCGGTAGAATCCGATGCCGGAATCGGAACAGCCGTGCGCGTGACCCTGCCACTCACTCAAGACTCATGACTGAGCCAATCCACATTCTCGTTGCCGACGATCATACCTTGTTTCGCGACGGCTTGCGCGCCCTATTCAACTCTCTAAAAGACGTGGATATGGTAGGTGAGGCAGCGGATGGCAACCTGGCCGTAACCCTGGCCGAGGAGCTGCAGCCGGACATCGTGCTGATGGACATCCAAATGCCGGGGCTGAATGGTATTGAGGCGACGCGGCGCATCGTTACCACCAGCCCACACATAGGCGTCATCGTTGTCACCATGTTTGAAGATAACGATTCCGTCTTCGCCGCCATGCGCGCCGGCGCGCGCGGCTATGTACTAAAAGGGGCGGACCAGGAAGAAATGCTGCGCGCGATTCGCGCCGTAGCTCGTGGGGAAGCTCTTTTCGGTCCGGCCATCGCCTCCCGCTTGGCGGCCTTTTTCAACGCTCCCCAGCCCTACAGCGCTGCTTTTCCCGAGCTTACAGCACGCGAAATTGATGTGCTGACTTTATTGGCGGACGGCAAAAGCAATCAGGAAATCGCTGCCGAGCTGGTGATCAGCAGTAAAACTGTCCGCAATCATCTTTCCAATATATTCTCCAAGCTGCAGGTTGCCGATCGCGTGCAGGCCATCATTCGCGCGCGTGAAGCGGGCATGGGAACGGGCAATACTCAATAAAGAACGGAAAACTGAAAACAGTAGGGGCGTTTCGCGAAACGCCCCTAGTTCACAGCTCAGGTGTGAAAGATATCGGGCGTGGTGGCCCGCAACGAATTAGTTAAGCAGGGTAGCATTAAGCACGATTTCCGGAGCCCGGGTGCTGCTGGTGGAGGATAATGAAATC